>CBFGZZ010000086.1:0-26761 GCA_965653385.1 uncultured Streptomyces sp.
CGGAGGGCGCCGGTGTGGTGGGGTCGGGAGGGGTGTCGTCGGGGCCCGGCGGGGCCGGGGTGTCGCTGACCGGGGTGCCTTGTGTCCGCTGGGGGGGTTCACCGTCGGTGGTGGTGTTGTCGCCGTCCTGGTCCCGCGGGGGCTCGTCCTGGGGGTGTTCCTCGGCGGGGGGCGGCGGCTGGGTGGCTTCGTGCTCGGTGTCGTCCCGGTCGGTGTCGTCCCGGTCGGTGTCCGAGGGCCGGGTGTCCGGGGACTGTTCGGCGGTCGGGGTCGGGTCGGGGCGTGCGGGGTCGGTGGCCGGGGCCGTACGGTCTGTTCGGCGCTCGGTCGATCGGCGCTCGGTCGACTCGTCGGTGCCGGACCGCGGCTGCCCGCTCCCGCCGCTCTCGTCCACGGTGTCCCCTCGTTCAAAGCGTCGTCCGCGCCTGCCGGGCGGATGGGTCTGGGTCGATGGTATGCGGCCGTCGCGGCGTGTTTCTCCCCGGCACCCCTCTCTGTTTCCCCGGCTGTCCCGGCTGTAACGGCCGGGCTGGGTCACTGTCAGTGGCGGGCCGTAAGGTCTGTGGGCATGGAGACGAGCACGGAGGGTGCCGCGGCGGACTGCGGCGGTGATGGCGCGCCGGCCACGGGGCCGGTTGGGGACGGGTACCCGGCGGGGGCGGACAGTACGGCGGTGGCTGCGGTCGGGCCCGGTGTGCCTGCGGCGGGTGCGGGCGCGGCGGGTGATGCGGCCGTCGCCGTCCGTGTCATACCGCCCACGTCGCTGTCTCCCTCGCGTGCGAGTGACTTCATGCAGTGTCCGCTGCTGTACCGGTTCCGGGTGATCGACCGGCTGCCGGAGAAGCCGAGTGCGGCGGCGACGAAGGGCACGTTGGTGCATGCGGTGCTGGAGCGGCTCTTCGACGCCCCGGCGGCCGAGCGGACGGCGCCGCGCGCGAAGTCGCTGATCCCGGGGCAGTGGGACCGGCTGCGGGAGAGCAGGCCGGAGGTCGTGGAGCTGTTCGCGGACGATCCGGAGGGTGAGCGGATGGCGGCGTGGCTGGGGGAGGCGGAGCGGCTTGTGGAGCGGTGGTTCGGGCTGGAGGATCCGACCCGGCTGGAGCCCGCCGAGCGTGAGTTGTTCGTCGAGGCCGAGCTGGATTCGGGGCTGCGGTTGCGCGGCATCATCGACCGGGTCGACGTGGCGCCGACGGGTGAGGTGCGGATCGTCGACTACAAGACCGGCAAGGCGCCCCGGCCCGAGTACTCCGAGGGCGCGCTGTTCCAGATGAAGTTCTACGCGCTCGTCGTGTGGCGGCTGAAGCGGGTGGTCCCGCGTCGGCTCCAGCTCGTCTATCTCGGCAGTGGTGACGTGTTGACGTACGACCCGGTCCTCGCCGATCTGGAGCGGGTCGAGCGCAAGCTGCTGGCGCTGTGGGAGGCGATCCGGGAGGCGACGGAGACGGGGGTGTGGCGGCCCCGGCCGACGAAGCTGTGCGGCTGGTGCGATCACCAGGCGCACTGCCCGGAATTCGGCGGCACTCCCCCGCCTTATCCGTTGCCGGTGAGAGCGGCCGGCCCGTTGCCGGTCAGGGCGGGCGAGTCTGAGGGTGGCCCGCAGGGCAGAATGGGGCCGGACTAGCGAAGGAGACTTACGTGGCCATCCGCGTCCTACTGGTCGACGACCAGCCGCTGCTGCGTACCGGCTTCCGGATGATTCTGGAGGCGGAGCAGGACATCGCGGTCGTGGGCGAGGCCGGCGACGGCCTTCAGGCTCTCGACCAGGTGCGGGCCCTGCAGCCCGACGTGGTTCTGATGGACATCCGTATGCCTCGGATGGACGGGGTCGAGGCGACCCGGCAGATCACCGGGCCCGAGCGGGACGGCCCGGCGAAGGTGCTGGTGCTGACGACTTTCGATCTCGACGAATATGTGGTGGAGGCGTTGAAGGCGGGGGCCAGCGGTTTTCTGCTGAAGGACGCCCCGGCGAACGAGCTGGTGCAGGCGATCCGTGTGGTCGCGGCCGGCGAGGCGATGCTCGCGCCGAGCATCACGCGTCGGCTGCTGGACAAGTACGCGACGCATCTGCCGTCGGGTGACGAGCCGGTCCCGGACACGCTGCACACGCTCACCGACCGTGAGGTGGAGGTGCTGAAGCTGGTGGCGCGGGGTCTGTCGAACGCGGAGATCGCCGCGGATCTGTTCGTCAGTGAGACCACGGTGAAGACGCATGTGGGGCATGTGCTCACCAAGCTGGGGTTGCGGGACCGGGTGCAGGCCGCCGTGTACGCGTACGAGAGCGGGCTGGTGCGTCCCGGCGCCCAGTAGGAACATGCCTTGACGTACGCGGAGGGCGCCCCTGGTGTGAAGGGGCGCCCTCTGTCGTGCGTGGGCGGGGTACGACCGTCTGTCAGCCCTTGCTGAGCTCCCAGAAGCGGAAGACGGTGGAGGCGTCGAGGCAGTACTCCAGGCCGTAGACGTTGTCGTGGACGACGGCGTACTGCTTGGCCTGCCAGACGGGGAGGACGGGGAGTTCCCTGGCCACGATGTCCTGGAGCTGGTTGAACTCGTCGTCGGTGGCGGAGCGGTCGCTCTCGGCGGAGGTGCGCGGGATGAGCGAGCCGGTGATGGCGTTGTTGCTGTAGTTGTTGCTCAGCACGTTGCCCTTGCCGAAGAAGGGTGAGGTGAAGTTGTCGGCGTCCGGGTAGTCCGGGATCCAGCCCTTCACGTACACGCCGTACTTGCCGGCGGCGATGTCCTTCTCGTACTGGTCGAACGCGACGGACTGCACGTCGGCGTCGAACAGGCCGCTGTCGTTGAGCTGCTGGGCGATGGCCTTCAACTCCTGGTCGGTGGCCGGGCCGTAGCGCGACGGGGTGGACCAGAGGGTCAGCTTGACCTTGCCGTCGATGCCTTCGTCCTGCAGTGCGTCGGCGGCCTTGGCCTTGGAGGGGCGGGCGCCGTAGGTGTCGAAGAAGGCCGTGTTGTGGCCGCCGATGCCGGCCGGGATGATCGAGTACAGCGGGCTGGCGGTGCCCTGGTAGACGTCCTTGATGAGGGCGTCGCGGTCGATCAGGTAGGCGATGGCCTTGCGGACGCCGAGCTTTCCGGCTACGGGGTCGTCCATGTTGAAGACCAGGTGCTGGACTTCGGCGCTGCTGCCTTCGACGACCTCGACGCCGGAGTCGGCGCCGGTCTTCTCGATGTCGGCGATGTCGCCCGCGGTGAGGCCGCGGTAGGCGATGTCGACCTGGCCCGCGCTCAGGGCCTTCTTCAGGGCGTCCTGGTCGCCGTGGAAGAACTTCAGGGTGACGCCGGAGTTCTGGACCTTCGCGGTGCCCTTGTAGTTCTCGTTGACGGAGAAGACGGCTTCGTCGTCCTCGAAGGAGTCGAGCTTGTACGGGCCGGAGCCGACCGCTCCGTTGTCCTCGCGCAGGCCGTTCGCGTCGTACTGTTCCTGGTCGACGATGGAGCCGGCGCCGGAGGCTATCTTGCTCGGGAAGGTGGCGTCCGGGGTGTTGAGCCGGAAGACGACCGTCTTGTCGTCCGGGGTCTCCACCTTGTCGAGCGTGGGGAACATGACCGCGGGCCCGTCGGGGTCGTTGATCTTCAGCATGCGGTCGAAGGAGAACTTGACGTCCTCGGAGGTGAGCGCGTCACCGTTGCTGAACTTGAGGCCGTCTTGGAGGGTGCACTTGTAGACCTTGGTCTGCGTGTCGGAGAAGGTGCACTCCTTGGCGGCCTCGGGCTGAGGTTCGGTGGCGCCCTTGGGGAAGCTGAGCAGCGATTGGAAGACGTTGTTGAACAGCAGCCAGGAGCCGGGGTCGTAGCCGGAGGCGGGGTCGGTGGCCAGGACGTCGTCGGACATCCCCATGACCACCGAGGTGCCGGTCCCCCCGGCATCGCCCGATTCCGTTCCGCAGCCGGTCAGCAGGCCGGAGGCCAGCCCTGCCACGACGGGCAGGACCGGCCACTGGTTGCGCATGTTCACGTGCGAGTGCCTTGTCGTCGGTTGTGTGGAACCCGGGCCGAAGTCCTGGATCCCGGGCCGGCCCGGCGCCTTGGTCGTGGCGCCGGGCGCGGGGAGACGTCAGCCGCTCACGCCACGGCCGAGCTCCCACAGCTGAAGAGTCGAGGAGGAGTTGAGCGCGTAGGCCGTGCCCGTGACGTCGTCGCCGGCGGCGACGTACTGCCTGCCCTGCCACAGCGGCAGCACGGGGACGTCGTTGGCCACGATGTCCTGGATCTCCGTCAGGCTTCCGGACGCCGACAGTCGGTCGGCCACGCGGCGGGACTCCGGGATGAGGTTGTTGCGGATCGCGCTGTTGGCGTACGGCGAGCCGAGGAAGTTGTCCTTGTCGAGGAAGGGCGCGAGGAAGTTGTCGGCGTCGGGGAAGTCGGGGAACCAGCCCATGCCGTAGACCTCGTACTCGCCCTTCTGCTCGGCGGGGCGGAACGTCGCCCAGGGGGCGCCCTCGATGTCGACGTCGAACAGGCCGCTGTCGTTGAGCTGCTTCTGCAGCAGCTCGAACTCCTTCTTGGTAGCCGAGCCGTAATGGTCGGTGGTGTAGTGCAGCGTCAGCTTCACCGGGGTGGTGATGTCGGCCTTCTCCAGCAGCGACTTGGCCTTGGCGGCGCTCGGGTCGCCGTACTTGTTGAAGAACGCGTTGGAGTGGCCCGTGACGCTGGCGGGGACCAGCGAGTACAGCGGCTCGGCCTGGGAGCCGTAGACCTTGGAGACGAGTTCGCCGCGGTCGATGATCTGGGCCATCGCCTGGCGGACGGCCTTGCTGCGCACGCTCGGGTCGTTGGTGTTGAAGGCCAGGTAGCGGATTTCCAGGCCGGACAGGTCGACGAGGTCGACGCTGTCGTCGGAGTCGGCCGACAGCTTCTGGATCAGCTCGGGCGACATGGTGCGGGTCGTCAGGTCGATGTCGCCGTTTTCGAGGGCGGTGCCCATCTCGTCGGCGTCGGCGAAGTTGCGCAGTTCGACCTTGTCGTTGTTCACCGTCAAGCTCCCCTTGTAGTCGGGGTTCTTGGTGAACACGGCGGAGACCAGCTCGTCGTTCTTGACCTCGGCCTGGAGGGTGTACGGGCCGGAGCCGTCGACCTCGAAGCCGTCGCGGAGCTCGTCCTTGGCGTAGATGTCCGGGTCGACGATGCCGGCGACCGGGGTGGACAGCTTGAACGGGAAGGTGGCGTCGGCGGTCTTGAGGTGGAAGATGACGTCGCGCTCGCCCTGGGTCTCGACGGTGTCGATGGTGGACAGCAGGGCGAAGACGCCGCTGTCGGCCTTGAGGGAGCGGGCGCGGTCGATGGAGTACTTCACGTCGTCCGCGGTGACGGGATCGCCGTTCGCGAACTTGAGGTCCTGGCGCAGTTTGCAGGCGTAGCGTTCGTTGCCGCTGTCGGTGAAGCCGCAGCTCTGGGCGGCCTCGGGGACCGGGTCGCCGTCGCCGCGCGGCTGGACCATGAGGGTCTGCACGGTCTGGCGCAGGATGTTCCAGGTGCCGACGTCGTAGGCGTAGGCCGGGTCCAGGGGTGCGGGAGCGTCCTTCGAGGCAGTGAACGCGTCCGTGGTGCCGACGACGATCGCCTCGCCGCCGTCGCTACCGCTTTCGGCTCCGCCGCAGGCGGCGAGAACCGGCGCGAGCAGGCCGATGACGGCCGGCAGCACCAAAGTCTTGCGGTTCATGCTCGGGTTTCTCCAGCTGTCGACTCCGTGTACCCGGCATGCAGGGGTGTCGCGGCGGGTCACGGGGGTAAGGGCGATGTTCTCGCGACGAGGTTAGTCCGCGCCCGCAGGAGGGTTCGCCGCCGCCGGAGTTGAGAACCCATCACGCTGTGAAACCGGTCGCGGACGCACCGGAAACCTGATGGGGGAAGGATTCGTGCACCGATCCATCAATCGGGACACAAAGGTGCGTCCGAAGCCCTCACGGGAGGGGCGTCGACACAGGGCTGGGCGCCTGTCGACCCTCTTGAGAGTGGCGAACGTCACAAACTGAACGGTCTTGGTGTGCACCGGAATTCAGCCATCGCACGGGATTCGAATTCCTTTGCGGAATTCCCCGGGCTATCGGTGTTGCACTCTGGGTGAACGTCGGCCCTATTTCCGTTGTCAGGCCGCCATCAGGCCGCGTAGGAATGCCAGATCGACCTGTTCCAGGGAGGTCACCACGGTGCGCCGGGCTGCGGGGGTGATCGGTGCGACCGACGGCACGGCCACCACCTGGCAGCCCGCGGCCTCGGCGGCGGCGACGCCGGTCGCCGTGTCCTCGACGACCGCGCATCTGACGGGATCGGCGCCGAGTCCGGCCGCGGCGAACAGGTACGGGTCCGGGTGCGGCTTGGTGCGCGTCACCTCGTCGCCGGCGACGGTCAGTGCGAAGTACTGCGGGCCGAGCGAGGTGAGGACCCGGTCGATGATGCGCCGGTGCGAGGCGGAGACCAGGGCCGTGGGGATCTCGTACTCGGCCAGCTCGGCCAGCAGCCTGGCGGCCCCCGGCATCAGTGGCAGTGCGCGGTCGATACGGTCCTCGAAGCCCTGGTTGAGCAGGTCGGTGAGCTCGGCGAGGGTGATGTCGGCACCGGTGGCCTCGATGAGGAACCCGGCGCTGCGGGTCATCGGGCCGCCGACCACGACGTGGCGCCAGGTGTCGTCGAGGGTGTGGCCGAGGCCGGCGAAGACCTCGACTTCGACGTCCCACCAGAAGCCCTCGGTGTCCACCAGGGTTCCGTCCATGTCCAGGAGGACGGCCTGCAGGGCCGACCCGTCGGCCGTACGGGTTACTGGCGCGGGGACCGTGCTGGTCATCCACATACCTCCTTGAAGGGACGATCAGGCCGGTTCCCACGGAGGGAACCGGCCTGCGGTGGACCGTCCAGTGTACGACGGGTCGCGTTGAATCGCCTGGTTCAACGGGTGTGCCCCGGGGCACACGGGTGACACGCCGGGGGCTGGGTCAGCGTGCGTTGAAGTACTTCGCCTCCGGGTGGTGGATGACGATCGCGTCCGTGGACTGCTCGGGGTGCAGCTGGAACTCCTCGGAGAGGTGGACGCCGATGCGCTCGGGCTGGAGCAGGTCGGCGATCTTGGACCGGTCCTCCAGGTTGGGGCAGGCGCCGTAGCCGAGGGAGAAGCGGGCGCCGCGGTACTTCAGGGCGAACATGTCCTCGATGTCGGACGGGTCCTCACCGGCGAAGCCCAGCTCGGAGCGCACGCGCGCGTGCCAGTACTCGGCGAGCGCCTCGGCCAGCTGCACGGACAGTCCGTGCAGTTCGAGGTAGTCGCGGTAGGCGTTCGCCTCGAACATCCGGGCGGTCTCCTCGCCGATCCGCGAGCCCACAGTGACGACCTGGAGGCCCACGACGTCGGTCTCGCCGGACTCCTGCGGGCGGAAGAAGTCCGCGAGGCACAGTCGGCGGCCGCGGCGCTGGCGCGGGAAGGTGAAGCGGGTGCGTTCGTTGCCGTGCTCGTCGAGGAGGATGAGGTCGTCGTCCTTGGAGACGCACGGGAAGTAGCCGTAGACCACGGCGGCTTCGAGGAGGTTCTCCGTCTGGAGCCTGTCGAGCAGGCCGCGCAGCCGCGGGCGGCCCTCGGTCTCGACGAGTTCCTGGTACGACGGCCCGCTGCCGGTGCGGGCCTCCTTCAGGCCCCACTGGCCCTTGAAGAGGGCGCCCTCGTCGAGCCAGGAGGCGTACTCCTTGAGCTGGATGCCCTTGATGACGCGGGTGCCCCAGAACGGCGGCTCGGGCAGCGGGTTGTCGGTGGCGACGTCGGAGCGGACATTCCCGTCCTCGGGGCGCTCCTCCAGTACGGCCGCGGCGGCGGTGCTCCTGACCCGGCGCTGCTTGAGGTCGGGCAGCTTCGCGCCGGGGACGCCGCGCTTGACGCCGATCAGGGCGTCCATGAGGCGCAGGCCCTCGAACGCGTCCCTGGCGTAGCGGACTTCGCCCTCGTAGATCTCGTGCAGGTCCTGCTCGACGTAGGCGCGGGTGAGGGCGGCGCCGCCGAGGATGACGGGGTAGTTCCCCGCGAGCCCGCGCTGGTTGAGCTCCTCCAGGTTCTCCTTCATGATCACCGTGGACTTGACCAGCAGGCCGGACATGCCGATGACGTCGGCGCGGTGCTCCTCGGCGGCCTCCAGGATCGCGGAGACGGGCTGCTTGATGCCCAGGTTGACCACGTTGTAGCCGTTGTTGGACAGGATGATGTCGACGAGGTTCTTGCCGATGTCGTGGACGTCGCCGCGGACGGTGGCCAGCACGATGGTGCCCTTGCCGTCGGCGTCCGTCTTCTCCATGTGCGGTTCGAGGTAGGCGACGGCGGCCTTCATCACCTCGGCGGACTGCAGGACGAACGGCAGCTGCATCTGGCCGGAGCCGAACAGTTCGCCGACGACCTTCATGCCGTCCAGCAGGGTGTTGTTGACGATGTCGAGGGCAGGCGTGTCCTGGAGGGCCTCGTCGAGGTCGGCCTCCAGGCCGTTGCGTTCGCCGTCGATGATGCGGCGCTTGAGGCGCTCCTCCAGCGGCAGGGCGGCGAGTTCCTCGGCCTTGCCGGCCTTGAGGGACTTGGCGGTGGCGCCCTCGAAGAGCTGCATCAGCTTCTGGAGGGGGTCGTAGCCCTCGGCGCGGCGGTCGTGGATGAGGTCGAGGGCCGTCTGGACCTCTTCCTCGCTGAAGCGGGCGATCGGCAGGATCTTCGAGGCGTGGACGATGGCCGAGTCCAGGCCCGCCTTGACGCACTCGTCGAGGAAGACGGAGTTCAGCAGGATGCGGGCGGCCGGGTTGAGGCCGAAGGAGATGTTGGACAGGCCGAGGGTGGTCTGGACGTCCGGGTGGCGGCGCTTGAGCTCGCGGATCGCCTCGATGGTGGCGATGCCGTCCCCCCGGGACTCCTCCTGACCGGTGCAGATGGTGAAGGTCAGGGTGTCGATGAGGATGTCGGACTCGAGGATGCCCCAGTTGGTCGTCAGGTCCTCGATCAGCCGTTCGGCGATCTCGACCTTCTTCTCGGGGGTGCGGGCCTGGCCCTCCTCGTCGATGGTCAGCGCGATCAGGGCGGCGCCGTGCTCGCGGGCCAGCTTGGTGACCTTCGCGAACCGGGACTCGGGGCCGTCGCCGTCCTCGTAGTTGACGGAGTTGATGACCGCGCGGCCGCCGAGCTTCTCCAGTCCTGCCTGGATGACGTCGACCTCGGTGGAGTCGAGGACGATCGGCAGGGTGGAGGCGGTGGCGAAGCGGCCGGCGAGCTCCTCCATGTCGGCGACGCCGTCGCGGCCGACGTAGTCGACGCACAGGTCGAGCATGTGGGCGCCCTCGCGGATCTGGTCGCGGGCCATCTCCACACAGTCGTCCCAGCGGCCCTCCAGCATGGCCTCGCGGAACTTCTTGGAGCCGTTGGCGTTGGTGCGCTCACCGATGGCGAGGTAGGAGGTGTCCTGGCGGAAGGGGACCGTCTGGTAGAGGGAGGCGGCGCCTGGTTCGGGCTGCGGGTCGCGCTCCACCGGTGTGGCTTCCCGGACGCGCTCCACGAGCTGCCTCAGGTGCTCGGGCGTGGTGCCGCAGCAGCCGCCGATGAGGTTCAGGCCGTAGTCCCGTACGAAGGTCTCCTGGGCGTCGGCCAGGCCCTCGGGGTCGAGCGGGAAGTGGGCGCCGTCCTTGGTGAGGATCGGCAGGCCGGCGTTCGGCATGCACAGCAGGGGGGTGCGGGAGTGCCGGGCCAGGTAGCGCAGGTGCTCGCTCATCTCGGCGGGGCCGGTCGAGCAGTTCAGGCCGATCATGTCGATGCCGAGGGGTTCCAGCGCGGTCAGCGCGGCGCCGATCTCGGAGCCGAGCAGCATGGTGCCGGTCGTCTCGAAGGCCATCGAGACCAGCAGCGGGACCTCGGTGCCGGTCGCCTCCATGGCGCGCCGGGCGCCCAGGATGGACGACTTCGTCTGCAGGAGGTCCTGGGTGGTCTCCACGATCAGGGCGTCCGCGCCGCCGGCGAGGAGGCCCTCGGCGTTGGCCTGGAAGCCGTCGCGCAGCGTGCCGTAGCCGATGTGGCCGAGGGTCGGCAGCTTCGTACCGGGGCCGATGGAGCCGAGCACCCACCGCTGGCGGCCGTCGCGGGCGCCGTACGCGTCGGCGGTCTCGCGGGCGATACGCGCGCCCGCCTCGGACAGCTCGTGGACGCGGTGGGCGATGTCGTACTCGGCCATGGCCGAGTGGTTGGCGCCGAAGGTGTTGGTCTCGACGCAGTCCACGCCCGCCTCGAAGTAGGCCTCGTGGACGGAGCGGACGATGTCGGGCCGGGTGAGGTTGAGGATCTCGTTGCAGCCTTCGAGGTTCTCGAAGTCCTCGAGGGTGGGCTCCTGGGCCTGCAACATGGTGCCCATCGCTCCGTCGGCGACCACCACACGGGTGGCGAGCGCCTCGCGGAGGGCGGACACACGGGTCCGGCTGTCGGCGGAAGGGGTCGGTGGCAACGAGGCCATGAAAGGGCTCCCTGGAATGCGACGGCTGTCGGCTTTGCACCCTTGCGTGACTTTCCACGGCGGGCGCACCCCGCCAGCGTAGCCGGGACCGCGCCGGAAGGGTCGGGCCGTCCACGGGGCGGACGCGCACGACGGTGCGGGCGCTGACCGGATACCTGTGACACGAGAGAAGCAGCCGGATGGCGACGGACCATTAGCGGGAGGTCGGCATCGACCGGTAGTGTTCGACATTGCCGAACGGCGGCAGCGACGTCGCGATGTCGACGGTCGAAGGGGACGGAGGCAGTACGGCGATGGCACGGAACATCCAGTCGCTCGAACGGGCGGCCGCGATGCTGCGGCTTCTCGCAGGCGGCGAGCGACGCCTCGGCCTGTCGGACATCGCCTCCTCGCTGGGCCTCGCCAAGGGCACCGCCCACGGGATCCTGCGCACCCTCCAGCAGGAGGGCTTCGTCGAGCAGGACGACGCCTCCGGGCGCTACCAGCTGGGCGCGGAGCTGCTGCGCCTGGGCACGACCTATCTGGACGTGCACGAGCTGCGGGCACGCGCGCTGGTGTGGACGGACGACCTGGCGCGTTCCAGCGGGGAGAGTGTCTACCTGGGCGTTCTGCACCAGCAGGGCGTCCTGATCGTCCACCACGTCTTCCGCCCGGACGACAGCAGGCAGGTGCTGGAGATCGGCGCCATGCAGCCGCTGCACTCCACGGCGCTGGGCAAGGTCCTGTCGGCGTACGACCCGGTCGCGCACAGTGAGGCGATCGAGGCCGACCGCAAGGCCTTCACGGACCGGACCGTGAGCGAGCTGGACGGCTTCGAGCATCTCCTCGACATGACACGCGCGCGTGGGTACGCGGCGGACGTGGAGGAGACCTGGGAGGGCGTCGCCTCCCTGGCCGCCCCGATCCACGACCGGCGCCGAATGCCGGTCGGCGCCGTCGGTATCACCGGCGCCGTGGAGCGGCTGTGCCGGGACGGCGAGCTGCGTCCGGAGCTGATCGCGGCGGTGCGGGACTGTGCCCGCGCGGTGTCGCGGGATCTGGGCGCAGGTCGGTTCTGAGGCCCCGCAGGGGCCTCGTACGGGACGTGAGTGACCGCCGGGACGTCGTGGGACGTCCCGGCTTTCGTCATGCCCCGGCCCAACTGTCCCCATGTCGATAAATAAACACAACCGACAACGATCGCGCATTCAACGACAGAGCTCTTGACGCACATGCGACGCCGGGGCAAGACTCCCGTCCATCGGTCGGCATTGTCGAACACCTACCGGCAATACGCGCTAGAGTGTGACAACGCCAAGGGCCGGCATCGCTCTCACCCGAGGGCAACGCGAACCACCGGAGGGACCCGGGGTTCGGCTTCCCCTGGACGAAGGACAAAGGAGTCGCGGGTGTCCAGCTCCGACATCTTCATCGGCGAGACCATCGGTACCGCCATACTCATCCTGCTCGGCGGCGGCGTCTGCGCCGCTGTGACGCTGAAGGCCTCCAAGGCCCGCAACGCCGGCTGGCTCGCCATCACCTTCGGGTGGGGCTTCGCAGTACTCACGGCGGTCTACACCTCGGCGCCGCTGTCCGGCGCCCATCTGAACCCGGCCGTGACCGTCGCACTCGCGATCAAGGACGGCGAGTGGAGCAATGTTCCGACGTACTTCGCCGGACAGCTGCTCGGCGCCATGATCGGTGCGGCTCTGGTCTGGGTCGCCTACTACGGCCAGTTCCACGCCCACCTCACCGACAAGGAGATCGTGGGCGGTCCGGGTGCGCAGGCCACCGCGGCCAAGGCCGTCGAGGCCCAGGAGAAGGGCGCGGGCCCGGTCCTGGGCATCTTCTCCACCGGTCCCGAGATCCGGAACGCGGTGCAGAACCTCGCCACGGAGATCATCGGCACCGTCGTGCTGGTCCTCGCCATCCTCACGCAGGGCCTGAACGACGCCGGCAACGGCCTCGGCACCCTGGGCGCCCTGATCACCGCACTCGTGGTCGTCTCCATCGGTCTGTCGCTCGGCGGCCCGACCGGTTACGCGATCAACCCGGCCCGTGACCTCGGTCCGCGTATCGTCCACGCCCTTCTGCCGCTGCCCAACAAGGGCGGTTCCGACTGGAGCTACGCCTGGATCCCGGTGGTCGGCCCGCTGATCGGCGGCGCCATCGCGGCAGGCATCTACAACGTCGCGTTCGCCTAGGAGAAGCGAGCTTCACCCGTCCGGGTGAGGAGTACCGAAACTCTCGGCGCGCGCCGTACGTAAAGCCCCATAACCACGGAACTTCCAGGAGCTAACAGTGACCGACGCCCACACCGCCGGCCCCTTCATCGCCGCGATCGACCAGGGGACCACCTCGTCCCGCTGCATCGTCTTCGACCGCGACGGCCGCATCGTCTCCGTCGACCAGAAGGAGCACGAGCAGATCTTCCCGAAGCCGGGCTGGGTCGAGCACAACGCGACCGAGATCTGGACCAACGTCCAGGAGGTCGTCGCCGGAGCCGTCGCCAAGGCCGGCATCACCCGTGACGACATCAAGGCCATCGGCATCACCAACCAGCGCGAGACCACCGTGCTGTGGGACAAGAACACCGGTGAGCCGGTCCACAACGCCATCGTCTGGCAGGACACCCGCACCGACGCGCTCTGCAAGGAGCTCGGGCGCAACGTCGGGCAGGACCGCTTCCGCCGCGAGACCGGTCTGCCCCTCGCCTCCTACTTCGCCGGTCCCAAGGCCCGCTGGCTGCTGGACAACGTGGAGGGCCTCAAGGAGCGCGCCGAGGCCGGCGACATCCTCTTCGGCACCATGGACACCTGGGTCATCTGGAACCTGACCGGCGGTGTCAACGGCGGCAAGCACGTCACCGACGTCACCAACGCCTCCCGCACCATGCTGATGAACCTGCACACCATGGCGTGGGACGACAAGATCGCCGAGTCGATCGGCGTGCCGCTGCAGATCCTCCCCGAGATCCGCTCCTCCGCCGAGGTCTACGGCGAGATCACCGGCGGCAAGCTGGGCGACCTGCTGGGCGGCATCCCGGTCGCCTCCGCGCTCGGTGACCAGCAGGCGGCCCTGTTCGGCCAGACCTGTTTCGCCGAGGGCGAGGTCAAGTCGACCTACGGCACCGGCACCTTCATGGTGATGAACACCGGTGACAAGATCATCAACTCCTACGCGGGCCTGCTGACCACCGTCGGCTACAAGATCGGTGACCAGCCGACGGTCTTCGCGCTGGAGGGCTCGATCGCGGTCACCGGCTCGCTGGTGCAGTGGATGCGCGACCAGATGGGCCTGATCTCCACCGCCGCCGAGATCGAGACGCTCGCGCTCTCGGTCGAGGACAACGGCGGCGCCTACTTCGTGCCGGCCTTCTCCGGCCTGTTCGCCCCGCACTGGCGCAGCGACGCCCGCGGCGTGATCGCCGGTCTGACCCGGTACGTCACCAAGGCGCACCTCGCGCGCGCCGTCCTGGAGGCCACCGCCTGGCAGACCAGGGAGATCGCCGACGCCATGGTCAAGGACTCCGGCGACGAGCTGGTGGCCCTCAAGGTCGACGGCGGCATGACCTCCAACAACCTGCTGATGCAGACCCTCTCGGACTTCCTGGACGCTCCCGTGGTGCGCCCGATGGTCGCCGAGACGACCTGCCTCGGCGCCGCCTACGCCGCCGGTCTCGCCGTCGGCTTCTGGTCCAGCACGGACGAACTGCGCGCCAACTGGCGCCGGGCCGCCGAGTGGACCCCCCGCATGGACGCGGAGATCCGCGACCGTGAGTACAAGAACTGGCTCAAGGCCGTCGAGCGGACCATGGGCTGGCTCGAGGACGACGAGAGCTGAGAGCAGCTCTTGCCCGCTCTCGAACTCTGATGAGGAGTAAGAACCCGAAATGACCAGTCAGACCACCCTGCAGTCCGTGCCTGCCCTCGGTATGCGCCCGGCCTCCGGCTCCAACCCGAGCCGCGCCGAGACCCGGGAGCAGCTCGCCAAGGCGTCGTACGACCTTCTCGTGATCGGCGGCGGCATCCTGGGCATCTCCACCGCCTGGCACGCCGCGCAGTCCGGCCTCAGGGTGGCTCTGGTCGACGCCGGCGACTTCGCCGGCGCCACCTCCTCCGCCTCCTCCAAGCTGCTCCACGGCGGTCTGCGCTACCTGCAGACCGGCGCGGTGAAGCTGGTGGCGGAGAACCACTTCGAGCGCCGTGCGGTCTCCCGCCAGGTGGCTCCCCACCTGGCGAACCCGCTCACGTTCTACCTCCCCGTGTACAAGGGCGGGCCGCACGGCGCCGCGAAGCTCGGGGCGGGCGTCTTCGCCTACTCCGCGCTCTCCGCGTTCGGTGACGGCGTGGGGCACCTGCTGTCGCCGGCCAAGGCCGCGCAGGACGTACCCGAGCTGCGCACCGAGAACCTCAAGGCCGTGGCCGTGTACGGCGACGACCAGATGAACGACGCGCGCATGGCGCTGATGACGGTCCGCGGGGCCGTCGAGGCGGGCGCGGTCGTGCTCAACCACGCCGAGGTCACCGGCCTGCGCTTCACCAAGGGCCGGGTGACCGGAGCGGACCTGCGGGACCGCCTGTCCGGTGACGAGTTCGGGGTGAACGCCCGTCTCGTGCTGAACGCGACCGGCCCCTGGGTCGACCACCTGCGCAAGATGGAGGACCCGAACGCCGCGCCGTCGATCCGGCTGTCGAAGGGCGCGCATCTGGTCCTGAAGCGCACGGCGCCCTGGAAGGCGGCGCTCGCGACCCCGATCGACAAGTACCGCATCACGTTCGCCCTGCCCTGGGAGGACATGCTGCTGCTGGGCACCACGGACGAGGAGTTCGAGGGCGACCCGGCGGACGTGTCCGTCAACGACAAGGACATAGCCCAGATCCTGGACGAGGCCGCGTTCTCCATCCGGGACCAGCAGCTGGACCGGGATCTGATCACGTACGCGTTCGCGGGTCTGCGGGTGCTGCCGGGCGGTCCCGGTGACACCGCGAAGGCCAAGCGGGAGACCGTGGTGACCGAGGGCCGGGGCGGGATGCTGTCCGTCGCGGGCGGCAAGTGGACGACCTTCCGGCACATCGGCCGCACCATCATGAAGAAGCTGGAGGCGCTGCCGGGCCACCCGCTGGGCGACGACTTCGAGCCGATCGCCTCGCTGCCGAAGAAGCTGCCGCTGCCCGGCATCGCCAACCCGCGCGCGGTCGCCCACCGGCTGCTGACCGACCGACCGGCGCCCGGGCCGCGTATGGCGGCCGACACCGCCAAGCACCTGGCCACGCACTACGGTTCGCTGGCCTTCGACATCGCCCGCATCGCCAACGAGAACCCGGAGCTGGGCGAGCGCGTCCACCCGGATGCCCCGGAGATCTGGGCCCAGGTGGTCTACGCCCGGGACAACGAGTGGGCCGAGACGCAGGACGACGTGCTGCGTCGCCGTACGACGCTGACGATCCGGGGGCTCGCGACGGACGACGTCCGGACGAAGGTGCAGGACCTGCTCGACAAGAAGTGAGCCTCGCGGGCGCCGAGGGAGGTTTTCGCCGGATGAGCCTCCCCCGGCGTCAGGTCCGGCCACTCCCCTGACCAGGCCGGACCGCACGAGGGCGGCCCGCCCCGCGTTCTTCCGCACCGGGGCCGGCCACCGCCGGAAGGGGCGGCTCCACGCCGACGGAGCCGCCCCTTTCGTTTGCCGGTGTGTGAATTTCGTCTGCGGGTGTGTGTGGGCTGGTCGCGCCCCGCGGCGGAGCCGCAAATGGACACAGTCCCGCACCCCTAGGTGGGCCGCACGACCGTCCTTGCATCGTTCGGGTCGTTCAACTCAGCCCGGCGGACGATCAGTTCGCGGCCGATCAGCAGCGCCCTGCGGGACGCAGGCACCGGGTCCTCCAGCGTCGTCAGGTCCGTCAGGTGGGCGAAGCCGATGATGCGGCGGATGATCTCCGTGCCGGCGTAGCCGAGGGACTCGGTCCATACCCGGCGCAGGAAGCGGTCCAGATAGGCGTCGTCGAAGAAGGTGTCGACGCGGGTGGGCCACAGCCGGCGGAACTCCGTTTCGAAGGCCTCCCAGGCAAGGCGGAGTTGGTCACCGTGGTCGGACAGCGTGCCGAGCGCCCGTGCCCGTTCCGCGGAGACCAGGGTGTTCGCCCAGTACAGGCCCAGGTCGTAGCCGACGGGGCCGACGAAGCAGAACTCAGGGTCGAAGACCCGTACGACGTGGGCGCCTTCGCGCTCGCCGACCATGACGCTGCCGGTGTGCAGGTCGCCGTGGAGGAGGGCCTGGGCGCTGGTCATGAAGGTGTGCCGGAGGTCGGCGACCTCGGTGCGCAGCCGGGTGTCCGCGCGGAAGGACGCCGCCAGGTCGGCCACGCCCTCGTGCCAGTGGTTGTGCTCGTGCTCGATGTACGGCTCGGAGAGGACGACGTCTTCGGTGATCTTGCGGAGCTCGGGGCTGACCGAGGCCGCGATCAGAGCCTTGCGTTCGGCGGACGGCATGCCGAAGTCGCTGGTGGCGAAAGAGAGTTGGGCTACGAGTTGACCGATGCGCGCGGAGGTGTCGGGGCCGTACGAGGCGCCCTCGTTGAGGCGGGTGCGCAGGACCTCCAGGTCCGACATGTCCTCCATGACGAGGGCGTGGTTCTCGGGGTCGTAGCCGTGGATCGCCGGGATCTTGTCGGGCGCGACCTTCGCCACCTGGGCGTAGGCGCGGGCCTCGGCGTCGGCGCGCTCCGGGCTCATCGGCCAGGAGGGCCCGGCGACGCGGACCCAGGGCAGTGCCTGCTTGACGGCGAGGCTGCGGGTGCCGTCGGCGGACGACGCGAGGAACACCCGGTTCATGTTGCCGTCGGACACCTCACGGACACGGATGTCGCTCAGGTCGTCCCAGTGGCCGCGCTCGCGCAGGTAGCCGGGGATGTCGTCGGTCTCCAGGATGCGGTAGCCCATCGCGGTATCTCCTCGAACTTCGCTATGCGGTACGGCGCTTGGACAGGGTGAAGCTGAAGACCAGGGCGAGGATGAGGACCGCGCCCTCGACGACGTCCTGGGTGTAGTAGGGCAGGCCCTTGATGGTGAGGCCGGTGGTGATGATGCCGATGAGGACGGCGCCGAGGGCCGTGCCCCACACGTTGGGGCGGCCGCGGCCCAGGACGGAGGTACCGACGAGGGCCACGGCGACCGCCTCCAGCAGCTGCGAGGTGCCCGCGGACACGTCGCCCTGGCCGATGCGGGACGCCAGGATCAGGCCGCCGGTCGAGGCGAGGACGCCGGACAGGACGTAGGCGAGAGCTCGGTAGGCGCCGACGCGGATGCCGGCCAGGCGGGCGGCCTCGGGGTTGGCGCCGATGGCGTACAGGACGCGGCCCCAGCGGGTGCGGGCGAGGAAGACCCATGCGGCGATGGTGAGGCCGCCGAAGACGAGGACCGAGATCGGGATACCGAGGACGGTGCCGCGGTCGATGCGCAGGAAGCCGTCGGTGAACCTGCCGGGCGCCGTGGTGCCGTCGTCCAGGGTCATGCCGGGGTTGATGGACTGGCCGTCGACCAGGATGAGTTTGGTGCCCTGGATGACGAACATGGTGCCGAGGGTGGCCAGCATGTCGGGGATCTTCAGGACCACGATGAGCAGGGCGTTGAGCAGCCCGGCCAGCGCGCCCGCCGCCAGGACGGCGAGGATCGCGACGGTGCCGACCTGGTTGAGGACGACCATGGTGTGCGCGGCGACGGAGACGCCGAGCCCGGCCACCGCTCCGACGGACATGTCCATTCCGCCGGCGGCCATGGTGAGGGTGACGCCGAGGCCGAGGATCGCGGCGACGGAGACGTAGCGGAGGGTGTCGAGGAGGGTCGCCGACTCGCGGAAGGAGCCCTCGCTCAGAGCGAAGTACAGGAACAGCGCGGCGGTGACGAAGATGAAGCCGTACTTGATGACGGCGTTCTGGACGCGTACGGCGGTGGAGGTCGCGGGCGGGATCGCCGCCTTCGTGGGGACTTCCGTGCTCTGGGTGGTGGTCATGGCGTAGTTCCTCAGGGGGCCGGGGTCACACGGACGCCGAGATGGTCTGGATGACGCGGTCGCGTTCCGCGTCCTCGCCGCAGGCGTCGAGGTGGATCTCGCCGGCGGCGAGCACGACGACCCGGTCGGCGATCTCGAGGACCTCGTCGACGTCGGCGGACAGGACGAGCACTGCGGCGCCCTCGGCGGCGAGGGCACGGGCACGGCGGCCGATGTCCCGGCGGGCGCCGATGTCCACACCTCGGAACGGCTCGTCCATGATGAGCAGGCGGGGTGTCTCGGCGAGCCAGCGGCCGACGACGACCTTCTGCTGGTTGCCGCCGGACAGCTCCTCCACGGTGCTGTGCTGGTCGCGGGCGACGACACCGAGGGCGGTGATGGTGTCGCGCCCGAGGGCCTCCTCCTTGGCCGTGTCCACCAGTCCCATCCTGGACAGCGACTTCAAGAACGGCAGGGAGATGTTCCGGGCCAGCGACCAGCCGGGGACGAGCGCGTCGGTGTGCCGGTCCTCGGGGACCAGGTGGACGCCGGCACGGATCGCGTCGGAGGGCCTCCTCGGCCGGTACGGCCTGCCGTCGAGTTCGGCGGAACCGGTCGTGAAGGGCTCGGCGCCGAACAGACCGCGGGCCAGCTCGGTCTTGCCGGCGCCCAACAGGCCGACGACGCCGGTGACCTCACCCTCGCGGAGGTCGAGGTCGAGGGGCGCCCGGCCCTCGAAGAGGCGGACGCCCTTCAGTGAGAGGGCGACGTCGCCTTCGGCGCCTTCCCTCACGGGCCGTGCCCTGGTCGCCTCCTGGGCCTGGGCGAGCATCGCGCGCAGGGCGCTGTCCCAGTCGAAGGGCTTGGCCTGGTCCTCGGTGAGACGGCCGTCCCGCAGTACGACCAGGCGGTCGGCGAGGGCGTCGATCTCGCCGAGGCGGTGGGAGACGTAGAGGACCGCGATGCCGTCGTCACGCATCTTCTCGACGAGCGCGAAGAGGCGTTCGGCCTCGGCGGCGGACAGGGCCGAGGTGGGCTCGTCCAGGATGAGCAGCCGGGGGCGGGTGGCGAGGGCGCGGGCGAGGATGAGCAACTGGTGGTCGGAGATGCCGAGTTCGCCGACGTCACGGCGCAGTACCGAGTCGCTCCAGCCGAGGTCGAGGCCCGCCTGGATCTCGCGGGCGCGCGCGAGGACCCGGCGCCCGTTCAGGAACGGGTTGCCGCGCGCCTGTGCCAGCTCCTCGAAGACCAGGTTCTCGGCGACCGAGAGGCCCGGCACGATGCCCTCGCCGATGCGCTGGTGCACGGTCTGGATGCCCAACTGGCGGGCGGCGAGCGGGGTGTGGAGGGCCGCGGGTTCCCCGGCGATCCGTACCTCTCCCCCGTGGTCGGTGTGGACGCCCGAGAGGATCTTGATCAGGGTGGACTTGCCGGCGCCGTTCGCGCCGAGCAGTGCGACCACGCTGCCCGGGGCGATGTCCAGGGTGACGGAGGCGAGGACCGTCCTGCCGCCGAACGCCATGCCGACGTCGGTGAGGCCGACCGCCGGGACGTTCACGAGAGACCGCTCAGTGGGCGACATTGGGGATCCAGTCGGCGGTCGAGACCTGCGACAGGTTCAGCGCGGGCAGTGCCTCGCGCAGCTGGTCCATGTTCTCGATCTTCTTCTCGCGCAGGAAGTCCTGGGTGATGGCGACGGCCGGGAACTCCACCGTGGCCCTGCCCAGTTGACCGGCCAGCTCCAGGGCGGTCGTACGGACGACTGCGGCGCCGACCGCGGACGGGTCGGTGCCCGCGGTGGCGACCCAGGGACTGCCGTCGGCGGTCATGTTCTGGATGTCGGCGCCTGAGACGTCCGCGCCGAAGACCTTCACCCTGTCCTGGAGCTTCTTGTTCCGCACCGCGAGGGCGGCGCCCTTGGCGAGCTCGTCGTACGGGGCGAAGACACCGGTGACGTCGGGGTGCTGGGTGAGGGCGGCGGACACCAGCGGCACATTGTCGGTCGCCGTGGAGTCGGTGACCTTGCCGACCTTGAACTGCTGCTTCCAGCCCTGCGCGGCCACTTCCTTCGCCCAGACGGTGTTCCGCTTGTCGAGGGCGGCGTATCCGGCGACGTTGACGTAGCCGACCTTGGCGTCCTTGCCGACCTCCTCGGCCATCACGTCGAGGACGGCCTGGGCCATGCTCGCGTCGTTCTGCCGGGTGCTGACGACGCCCTTGGTGGCGGTCTCGACGTCATAGACGACGACCTTGACGCCCTTCTTCACGGCCTTGTCGATCTCCGGCTGGATGGTCGCCGGAAAG
Organism: uncultured Streptomyces sp.; assembly: GCA_965653385.1. Taxonomy (GTDB): domain Bacteria; phylum Actinomycetota; class Actinomycetes; order Streptomycetales; family Streptomycetaceae; genus Streptomyces. The sequence continues at coordinate 20,734 of CBFGZZ010000086.1, forward strand.
CCGTGGTCGACGATGATGGCCTGCGCGCCGGAGTTGATGGCCGAGGACAGGTCGGTGGCCTGCTTGGCGTTGTCGGCCTGGGCGTCGTACACGGTCAGATCGATCCCGAGGGCCTTGGCCTGCGCCTTGGCGCCGTTGCCCCACTGCTCGAAGTAGTCACCGGCACCGCTCTGCCGTACCAGGGCCACCTTGACGGTGCCCTCGCTGAACGGGGCGGGCTTCGGGCCGGTGGCCGCCGCGGCCGGGGCGGCCTTGTCGCCGGACGTCCTGGAGGCGTCGGTGGACTGTGAGCAGCCCGCGAGGAGCAGGGCGGAGACGGACGCAAGGGAGAGCGCGGCAAGGGGCAGGCGGACAGGAGACATGACGGGGCTCCAGGTACGGGGAAAGGGTGGGGAGTTGCTGGACCCGGAGCTGGGCACGTCGATGTGCGAAGGGGCGCCGTCGCGAGAGCAAGGGCGCGGGGGGGGCTCCGGACCGGGTCAGCGACAGCTGGCTGTGGTCGACCGGAGCAAGTCCACGTACAGCCGCCGCACGAGCAGCAGCGTCTTCATATGGAGATCATGGGAACGATTTCAGCCACCCGTCAAAGCGGTGGAAGCGGTTTCTCACCACGTGAGACAACGAGTACGTCACACTCGGTTGACGCCTGGACGGCGCCACCGCGGAGTTACGATCACGTCAGACCGGCACCCGAACCGGCACAGCCCGGCACCCCGACCGGCTCAGTGAGGCCCTGATGACCGCACCCCGCGCGACAGCGATCGGCATGCCCCGCATGCGCTGCTGTCCCGGTGCGATGTGTCGCGGCTGACCAGCACCGACCGGCTCTTCCCGCCCGCCGCGCCCTTCCGCGCTCCCCCTCCCGGGTGCTTGTCTCGGTACCCAGCCCTCTTTCCAGTTCCAGGAGTTGCCCCCATGACCCTGCTGACGACCTGGCCCGAGTCCGGACCGCAGAGCGTTGTCCGCCGCACCTCGGACCCCGCCGAGATCGCCGAGGCTCTGAAGCCGCTGGGCGTGCGCTACGAGCAGTGGCCGGTGCGCGAGGACGTCCCCTTCGACGCGGACAGCGAGACCGTGTTCGCGGCGTACGGCCCGGAGATCGACCGGCTCAACGCCGAGGAGGGCTTCACCACCGTCGACGTGCTGGGCCTGCACCCCAGCGACGACCCGGAGTTCCCGGTGAGGGCGAAGGCCGCGCGAGAGAAGTTCCTTCAGGAGCACACGCACGACGACGATGACGAGGTGAGGTTCTTCGTCTCCGGCTCCGGCATCTTCTACCTCCATGTGAACGGCGAGGTGCACGCCGTCTTCTGCGAGAAGGGCGACCTGCTGGGCGTGCCACGCGGCACCACGCACTGGTTCGACATGGGCACGAAGCCGTCGTTCACCGCGATCCGCTTCTTCCACGAGGAGGACGGCTGGATCGGCAACTTCACCGGCTCCACGATCGCCTCCCGCTTCCCGGACTACGACACGATCGCGGCCGGGTACCACGCGTGAGCCTGAACTACGAGGTCGACGCCGTGGTGCTCGACATCGAGGGCACCACCAGCGCCACCGGGTTCGTCGTCGACGTGCTGTACCCGTACTCGCGCTCGCGCTTCGCCGCGCTGCTCTCCGGGCGGTCCGATGACCCGGAGGTGGCGCGGGCGGTCGCGCAGGTGCGGGAGGAGATCGGCGATCCGGACGCCGACGCGGTACGCGTCGAGAAGGCCCTCAACGCCTGGCTCGACGAGGACCGCAAGGCGACTCCGCTGAAGACCCTCCAGGGCATCATCTGGTCCGAGGGATTCGCCCGCGGTGACCTCGTGTCGCACTTCTACGACGACGTCGTACCGCGCCTGCGGGCGTGGCACGCGGCGGGCGCGGGGCTGTACGTCTACTCGTCCGGGTCGGTGGCCGCCCAGCGGGCGTGGTTCACCAACAGCCCGGAGGGCGACCTGACGCCGCTCGTCTCCGGTCTGTACGACACCGAGAACGCGGGCCCCAAGCAGGAGCCGGAGTCGTACCGCCGGATCGCCGGGGCGACCGGCGTCGAGCCCGCCCGTCTCCTCTTCCTCTCCGACCGTCGCGGCGAACTGGACGCGGCCCGCGCGGCGGGCTGGTGGACGGTGGGTGTGCGGCGGCCCGGGGAGCCGTACTTCGAGCAGGGCGTCGGCGGCCACGCGCAGGCGGGGACGTTCGACGAGATCACCGTCATCACTTCCGGGAGCCGCACGTGACCGCCGACATCAGCCAACTCGACCTTGAGGAGGCGGGCGCGGTCCTGGCCGCCGAGTCCGCCCGGTTCGCCTCCTTCGGCTGGATGCGGGGCACCTCCGGCAATCTGTCCGTGGTGCTGTCCCGCGAGCCGCTGCGGCTGGCGGTGACGGCCAGTGGCCACGACAAGGGCGAACTGACGCCCGCCGACGTGGTGCTGGTCGACGGGCAGGGCGCCGCGGTGCGGGGCGGCAAGCCGTCTGCCGAGGCCGAGCTCCACGCGCGCGTGGCCGCGCTGACCGGGGCCGGGGCCGTGGTCCACGTCCATACGGTCGCGTCCGTGGCGATGGGCCGCCGCGAGCCCGGCGGCATCGTGTTCAAGGACCTGGAGATGCTCAAGGGCGTCGGCCGGCCCGCCCACGACGTCGAGGTCACCCTGCCGGTCATCGCCAACAGCCAGGACATGAAGGTCCTCGGCGACCGTCTGGAGGCCGCGCACGACCCCGGGATGCCCGCGGTGGTCGTGGCCGGACACGGCCTGTACGTCTGGGGCGACAACCCGCGCCAGGCCCGGCACCACACCGAAGTGGTGGAGTGGCTGCTGGAGTTGGAGCTCGCCCAGCGGTAGCCGGGCGTGGTGACGTCGAAGTCCCCCCAGAACACGAGGTCGTCGACGAGGCGGTCGCTGCCGCCGTGCGCGATCTCCTCGTACTACGAGAAGTGCCGCTCGGGCTCGCGCAGCCAGCCCGAGCATTTGCAGGCGCACCGGATGGGCCAGCGCCTTCAGTGCGCCGACCAGACCCGCATCCGGTGAGGTCGCAGCGTCGGTCATGGGTTCGGAGTATGGGTCGGCGCCAGCGCCGGGGGAGGTCAGCCCAGCCGCTCCCCCGGCAGCTCCCCGGCCGACACCTCCAGTACCCCGCGCTCGGTGACCAGCCCGGTCACCAGGCGCCCCGGGGTGACGTCGAACGCCGGGTTGTGGCCGCGCGAGCCGGCCGGAGCAGTCCGTACGCCGCCCCACTCCAGCACCTCGTCCTCGCCGCGGAGTTCGATGTGGATCTCGTCACCGGTCTTCGTGGCCAGGTCGACGGTCGTCGTGGGCGCCGCCACCAAGAACGGGATCCCGGCGTCCGCGCAGGCCAGCGCGACCCCCACGGTGCCGACCTTGTTCGCGGTGTCGCCGTTGGCCGCGATCCGGTCGGCGCCGACGATCGCCGCGTCGACCTCGCCGCGCAGGATGGTGCCGGCCGCGGCGCCGTCGACCTGGACGTGGTGCGGGATGCCCTCCTGGTCCAACTCCCAGGCGGTCAGGCGGGATCCCTGGAGCAGGGGGCGCGTCTCGTCGGCGTACACGACCTCGACGCGGCCGCGCGCGTGCAGTTCGCGGACGACGCCGAGGGCCGTGCCCCAGCCGGCCGTGGCGAGCGCGCCGGTGTTGCAGTGGGTGAGGATGCGCAACGGCCGCTCGACCCCGACGCGTTCGAGCAGCCAGTCGGCGCCGTGCGCGCCCATGGCGCGGTTGGCCTCGACGTCCTCGCGCTGGACGGCGGCGGCCTCCTGCAGCACGGCGTCGAGGCCGAACTCGAAGCGGGTCATGACGCGGTCGACGCACACCATGAGGTTGACCGCGGTGGGCCGGGCCTCGCGGACGCGGGCCACGGCCGCACGTATCTCGTCGGCCGACCAGCCCTCCCGCTCGCCCTGGAGCAGCGCGAGTGCGACACCGTAGGCTCCCGCGACGCCGATCGCGGGCGCGCCGCGCACGACGAGCCGCTGGATCGCGTCGACCAGAGTGTCCACGTCACGGACGTCCATCGTCTCGGTGCGGTGCGGGAGCACGGTCTGGTCGATCAGCGCGAGGCTGGTTCCGGTCCATTGGACGGCACTCAATTCCTCGGACCCGGACCGAATTTCCTGGGACATAAGAGGACACTCCTGCTATTCCTGTGGGTGCTCGCCACCGTACATGACCTTGAAAAACCCAGGATTGAGGCAGTCGAGCGCACGGGCGGGCGCTGATGGTGATCGCGGACCTGGAGGCGGTCGTCTGATCAGGCCGCATAATGTGGCTGAGACGTCGGATGTCTCGGACGACATCCTGAACGACGGGAGGGCGGCCATGGCAGTCACCGACGAGGCGATCGAGAAGATCAAGGACATGATCGTCTCCGGCGCGCTGCGCCCCGGCGACCGGCTCCCCAAGGAGAGCGAGCTGGCCGCCGACCTCGGCCTGTCCCGCAACTCCCTGCGGGAGGCCGTGCGCGCCCTGTCACTGATCCGGATCCTCGACGTGCGGCAGGGCGACGGCACCTATGTCACGAGTCTGGACCCGCAACTGCTGCTGGAGGCGCTGAGCTTCGTCGTCGACTTCCACCGCGACGACACGGTGCTGGAGTTCCTCGCCGTACGCCGCATCCTGGAACCCGCCGCCACGGCGATGGCCGCGTCCCGGATCAGCGAGCAGCAACTGAACGCGCTGACGAACCAGTTGGACAAGCTCGGCAACGAACCGTCGGTGGAGGAGCTCGTCGCCTGCGACCTGGAGTTCCATCGGGGCATCGTGCAGAGCTCGGGGAACTCCGTTCTGTGCTCACTCCTGGACGGCCTGTCGGGGCCGACGACACGGGCGCGCATCTGGCGCGGGCTGACCCAGGAGGACGCGGTCAGCCGGACCCTGCACGAGCACCGGGCGATCCTCGCGGCGCTGCGGGACCGGGACGCGGAGGCGGCGAGGTCGTGGGCGACGGTGCACATCGCGAGCGTGGAGCAGTGGCTGCGGTCGTCGCTGTGACGCGGGGAGTGCGCCGCGGGGTGTGCCGGGGTGTGAACAAGGGCTCGGATGACTGCGGGGTGTTCCCCGGTGACGAACGGGGCAGTGATCCGGTCACTCCCCCGTGCAAGGGGGCTGCGGGCGCCCCCGCCGCACGCCGTAAGGTTGTGTGGTCAAGCGAGGGCACGTCGGAAGGAGGCACTGGGTGATCGAGCTCGAGGGGGTTCCCGAGCTGATCGACCCGGTCATGGTGGCCGCGTTCGAGGGCTGGAACGATGCCGGCGACGCCGCCTCCACCGCGGTCGCGCATCTGGACAGGGAGTGGAAGGGCGAGGTGTTCGCGGCGCTGGACGCCGAGGACTACTACGACTTCCAGGTGAACCGCCCCACGGTGTGGATGGACGCGGGCGTCCGCAAGATCACTTGGCCCACGACCAGGCTGTCGGTGGTCCGCGTCGGCGGCGACAAGCCACGTGATCTCGTACTCGTCCGAGGTATCGAACCGTCCATGCGCTGGCGCTCGTTCTGCAACGAGCTCCTCGGCTTCGCGCACGAGCTGGGCGTGGAGCTGGTGGTCATCCTGGGTGCCCTGCTCGGTGACACCCCGCACACGCGTCCGGTCCCGATCAGCGGGACGACGTCCGACGCGGACCTGGCCCAGCGGATGGACCTGGAGGAGACCAAGTACGAGGGCCCGACGGGCATCGTCGGCGTCCTCCAGGAGGCGTGCACGCACGCCGGTGTCCCGGCCGTGTCGCTGTGGGCGGCCGTACCGCACTACGTCTCGCAGCCGCCCAACCCGAAGGCGACGCTGGCCCTGATCAACCGGCTAGAGGACCTGATCGACGTCCGCATCCCGCTGGGCGAGCTGCCCGAGGACGCGCGCGCCTGGCAGGTCGGCGTGGACCAGTTGGCCGCCGAGGACAGCGAGGTCGCGGAGTACGTGCAGTCGCTGGAGGAGGCCCGGGACACCGCGGAGCTGCCGGAGGCGTCGGGTGAGGCCATCGCCCGCGAGTTCGAGCGGTATCTGCTCCGCCGGGACGGCGGCGGTCCGACGCC
>CBFGZZ010000087.1:0-26591 GCA_965653385.1 uncultured Streptomyces sp.
TTCCGGGAAACCGGCCGCCCCGTCGGGGGGTTTCTCCGGGGACGGACCGGCCGCTTCTGCTCAGGTCGTGCGGATTGTCAGGCCGGACATCAGACCCCGGCCGGTTCCGGCTCGTCAGACGCCGAACCCGAACCCGGCCCCGAGGCCGAACCCGACGTCGGCTCGTCCGGGACGCCCGCCTTCTTCGCCCTCTTCGCCGCCCGCTTCTTCGCCCGGCGCTCCTTGCGGAGCTCCACCATCGCGTACAGCGTCGGGACGAGGAGCAGGGTCAGCAGGGTCGAGGTGATCAGACCGCCGATGACGACCACGGCCAGCGGCTGGGCGATGAAGCCGCCCTCGCCGGTGACACCCAGGGCCATGGGCAGCAGCGCGAAGATCGTCGCCAGCGCGGTCATCAGGATGGGCCGCAGCCGGTGCCGGCCACCCTCGATCACCGCCTCCACGACGCCGTAGCCCTGCCGCCTGTACTGGTTGATCAGGTCGATCAGCACGATCGCGTTGGTCACCACGATGCCGATCAGCATCAGCATGCCGATCATCGCGGGGACGCCCATCGGAGTGCCGGTCGCCACCAGGAGGCCGATCGCGCCGGTCGCAGCGAACGGGATCGACACGAGCAGGATCAGCGGCTGGATCAGCGAACGGAAGGTCGCCACCAGCAGCATGAACACGATCGCGATGGCCGCCAGCATCGCCAGGCCCAGGTTGGCGAACGCCTCGTCCTGGTCCTCGGAGACACCGCCGATCGACGCCGTCGCGCCCGCCGGGAGCGTCAGCTCTTTGATCTTTGCCTGGAGGTCCGCGCTGACCGCGCCGGTGTTGTCACCGGTCGGCTTCGCCGTGATGGTGGCGGCGCGCTGGCCGTCGATGCGGGTCATCGAGACCGGCCCGTCCACCAGCTTCACCTCGGCGATGTCACCCAGCTTCACCCTGCCCAGGGACAGGTCCTGAAGCTGCTTCAGCGTCGTCGCCGGCTTGGCGGACCTGATGACGACGTCCCGCTCGGTGTCGTCGAGGGTCGCGCGGGCCGCGGTGTTGCCGCGGACCGCCTGGCCGACGGCCATCCCGAGGGTCTGGTCGTTGAAGCCGGCCGCGGCCGCCTTGTCGTTGGCCTTCACCGAGATACGCGGCACGCTCTGCGCCAGGTCGCTGGTCACGTCCGTGACGTCGTCCAGGCCGGCCACCGCCTCGCGGACCTGCTCGGCCGCCTTGCGCAGCACGTCCCCGTCGGCCGCCTTCACGACGACGCTCAGGTCCTGGGCGCCGAAGCCGTCACCGGCCGCGATGGTGGTCGTACCGACGCCGTCGAGCTTCTTCAGGCCCGCCTCGACACGGTCCTGCACGTCCTCGTACGACGCCGAGTCCTCCAGCATCACCTGGTACGACGCCTGGTTGGTGTCGGTGCCGCCGCCGAAGGCGGCCATGAAGCCGGACGAGCCGATCGTGACCTGGTAGTCCTTCACGCCCTCGGTGCCGGCGAGCAGCTTCTCGACCTTCGTCGCCTGCTCGTCGGTGGCCGAGAGGCTGGTGCCCGGCTTCAACTCCTGCTTGACGGTGAGGACTTCCTGCTCGCCCTGGTCGAAGAAGTTCGTCTTCAGCAGCGGCGCCATGCCGAACGTACCGATGAGGACGACGGCCGCGAGCAGCACGCTGGTGAGGCGGCGCCGGGTCGCGAACCGCAGGACGGGGACATAGAGACGCTGGAGCCTGCTCCTCGCCTCCTTCTCCTCGGCCTTGCGGCGCGCCTCGTCGGCGTCCTCCGGGGTGCCCTTCGGGGCGCGCAGGAACCAGTACGACAGGACCGGGACGACCGTCAGCGACACCAGCAGCGACGCCAGCAGGGCCGCCGTCACCGTCAGACTGAAGGAGCCGAACAGCTCGCCCACCATGCCGCCGGTCAGGCCGATCGGCAGGAAGACGGCGACCGTGGTGAGGGTGGAGGAGGTGACCGCCCCGGCGACCTCGCGGACCGCCTTGAGGATGGCCTCCTCGCGCTCCTCGCCGTAGCCGAGGTGCCGCTTGATGTTCTCCAGGACCACGATCGAGTCGTCGACGACCCGGCCGATGGCGATGGTCAGCGCGCCGAGCGTCAGCATGTTCAGCGAGAGGTCCCTGGTCCACAGCACGATCAGGGCCAGGACCACCGACAGCGGGATGGACACCGCGGTCACCAGCGTCGAGCGGATCGACGCCAGGAAGACCAGGATGATGAGGACCGCGAAGAGCAGACCGAGGGCGCCCTCCGTGGTCAGTCCGTCGATGGACTTCTTGACCGCCGGGCCCTGGTCGCTGACGACCGTGACCGTGGCGCCCGCACCGAGGTCCTTACGCATCTCCGGGAGCTTGTCCTGCACCGCTTCCGAGATCGCGACCGCGCTGCCGTCGCGGTCCATCGTGACGGCGATGGCGAGGGACGGCTTGCCGTTCGTGCGCGTGATGGAGTCGGCCGCGGCCTGCTCCTGCTGGACGGCGGCGACGTCACCGAGGCGGACCGGCTTCTTCGCGGAGGCGCCCGCGGCACCTTCGGCGGTGACCATCAGGTCCTTGATCTGCTCCAGCGAGGTGAAGCCACCGCCCACCTGGACCGTGCGGTTGCTGCCGTCCTCGTCGAAGGAGCCGGCCGGGACGGTCGCGCCGCCGGCCTGGAGGGCCTGGGAGAGGGCCGCCGAGGTCAGGCCCGCCTTCGCCAGCTTCGCGTCGTCCGGGGTGACGGTGACCTGGAGGTCGCGTACGCCGTCGACGGTGACCTGGCCGACGCCGTCGATGTCCTTCAGGTCCGGCACCAGCGTCCGGTCGAGCTGGTCGGCCAGGGCCTGCTGGTCCTGGCCGGAGGTGACGGAGAGGACGACGGTCGGGATGTCGTCCGTGGATCCGGCGATGACCTGCGGGTCGACGTCGTCCGGGAGCTGTACGCGGGCCCGGTTGACGGCCTGCTGGACGTCGGCGACCAGCTGCTGGGTGTCGGGGCCGTAGTCGAAGGACGCCATGATCAGGGCGTTGCCCTCGCTCGCCGTCGAGGTGACGCCGGTGATGCCGTCGACGGCTTCGAGGCTGTCCTCGATCGGCTCGACGACCTGCTTCTCGACCACGTCCGGCGCGGCGCCCTGGTACGGCGCGAGCACGGACACCATGGGCAGTTCGATGGAGGGCAGCAGCTGCTGTTTGAGCTGAGGTATCGCGATCGCTCCGAAGGCGATGGCGATGATCGACATCAGGCCTATCAGGGCACGTTGGGCGAGGCTGAATCTCGACAGCCAGGACATGGGTCAGGGTCTCTCTTCTGTGAGCGGCAGAAGTGGGCAGCGGACGTGGCAGGGGCGTCTGTGCGCACAAGTGAGCGCCCGCCCTTACACCCTGAGCCATCGGGGAGCCCGGTTTCGTAGGCCCCAGGTCCATTTCCTTATACGGCGCCTACTCCGGGCGCAGTACGCCGCTTCGAGGTCACTCCACCCTTGGACGTACCAGCCCGGACTCGTACGCGATCACCACGAGCTGGGCCCGGTCGCGAGCGCCCAGCTTGGACATGGCCCGGTTGACGTGCGTCTTCACGGTCAGCGGACTGACCTGGAGGCGCTCGGCGATCTCGTCGTTGGAGTGCCCGCCGGCGACCTGGACGAGGACCTCGCGCTCGCGGACGGTGAGGGCGTCGAGCCGCTCGGCGCGGGCCGGGTCGCGGTCGTCGTCCGTGCCGTCGCCCTGGGCGAGGAAACGGGCGATCAGGCCCTTGGTGGCGGCCGGGGACAGCAGGGCCTCGCCGCCGGCCGCGACCCGGATGGCGCTGAGCAGTTCGTCGGGTTCGGAGCCCTTGCCGAGGAAGCCGGAGGCGCCGGCGCGCAGCGACTGCACGACGTAGTCGTCGACCTCGAAGGTGGTCAGGATGACGACACGGACCTGGGCGAGGGACGGGTCGGCGCTGATCATGCGGGTGGCGGCGAGGCCGTCGGTACCGGGCATCCGGATGTCCATCAGGACGACGTCCGCCCGCTTCTCCTTGGCCAGCCGCACCGCCTCCGCGCCGTCGGCGGCCTCGGCGACGACCTCCATGTCGGGCTCGGAGTCGACCAGCACCCGGAAGGCGCTGCGCAGCAGAGCCTGGTCGTCGGCGAGCAGGACGCGGATGGTCATGCGGGGGTCCTCGTCTGTCGGGGGGAGGTCAGGGGCGTCCCGCGTCTTCGGTTGTCATTCGGCGTCGTCCGCGGCGCGGGTGCGGCTCTTGACCGGCAGGATCGCATGGACGCGGAAGCCGCCTCCGTAGCGGGGGCCGGTGGTGAGGGTGCCGCGCAGGGCGGTGACGCGCTCGCGCATGCCGAGCAGTCCGTGGCCGCCGTCCTCGGCGCCCTCGTCGTCGCCGGCTCCGTCGTCGAGGACGGTAATCTCGACGTTCGGGCCGACGCGGACGACGCTGACCTCGGCCTTCGCCTCCGGGCCCGCGTGTTTCTGCACGTTGGTGAGGGCTTCCTGGATGACCCGGTAGGCGGCCAGGTCGACGGCGGCGGGGAGCGTGGTGCCCTCGTCGGCGCGGGCGATCTCCACCCGGAGGCCCGCGCTGCGGAACGTGCCGACGAGTTCGTCGAGGCGGTCCAGGCCGGGGGCGGGTTCGGTGGGGGCCTCGGGGTCGCCGGACTGCCGGAGCAGGCCGACTGTCGCGCGGAGTTCGTTGAGCGCCGAGCGGCTGGCCTCGCGTACGTGGGCCAGGGCCTCCTTGGCCTGGTCGGGGCGCTTGTCCATGACGTGGGAGGCGACGCCGGCCTGGACGTTGACGAGGGCGATGTGGTGGGCGACGACGTCGTGCAGGTCCCGGGCGATCCGCAGACGCTCCTCGGCGACGCGGCGGCGGGCCTCCTCCTCACGGGTGCGTTCGGCGCGTTCGGCGCGTTCGCGGATGGCTGCGACGAAGGCGCGCCGGCTGCGGACCGCGTCGCCCGCGGTGGCGCCGATGCCGGTCCAGGCGAAGATGGCGAGGTTCTCCTGGGCGTACCAGGGCAGGGGGCCGGCGAGCATCGCGGAGCCGGTCAGCACGGTCATGGTGAGCAGGCCGACGCGCCAGGTGGTGGGGCGGTCGGTGGTCGAGGCGACGGTGTACAGGGCGATGACCGCGGACATGGCGACGGGGGCGCGGGGGTCGCCGGTGACGGACTCGACCACGGAGGCGGTGCCGGTGAGGGCGAGGACCGTCATGGGGGCGCGGCGGCGGAAGACAAGGGCCGCGGCACCGAGGGTGATGAGCACGAGGCTGAGCGCGTCGGGGGTGCGCAGGGCCCAGGTGACCTCGTTCTTCCCGTGCGGGTCCACGAAGGAGCCGGCGACCATGCAGGCCAGCACGGCGACCGCGAGCGCCGCGTCCAGCGCCATGGGGTGCGCCTTGAGGTGTCGCCGCAGGCGGGTCCCTGCGGGGCTTGGAACGGGGGCCAACTGGAGGTTCCTTGTGGTGTGTGCCCGGCGTTGCGGTGCGCGTCGACTGGGGGCTGCCGCCCCCGGACCCCCGTTCCGGTCAACCCGGGATCAGGCCGTCGTCGCTCAGCAGCTCCCGGACCTCCTCCAGCGTCGCGTCCGGCGACGGCAGGATCAGTTCCGAGGGTTCCAGGGAGTCGTCGGGAAGGGGGTCGCCCAGTTCTCGGACCTTGGAGAGGAGGGCGGTGAGGGTGCGGCGGAAGCCGGGGCCGTCGCCGTTCTCCATCTCCGTCAGGAGCTCGTCGTCGAGCTTGTTCAGCTCGGGCAGGTGACTGTCGGACAGCTTCACCTGCCCCTCGCCCATGATCCGGACGATCATGTCGCCCATCTCGCCTCCTCGGCGTGGGCCCCGCCCGTCGGCTACTGCTTGTCGAAGCGCGGGGTGTCCTTCGGTTGCTGCTGGGACTGCGACTGGCCGTTGCCGCCCTCGATCGCCTGCTGCGAGGACGAGCCGCCCGCCAGCTCCGCCTTCATGCGCTGCAGTTCCAGCTCTACATCCGTACCACCGGAGAGCCGGTCCAGCTCGGCCTGGATGTCGTCCTTGTGCATGCCGGACTGGTCGTCGAGGGCGCCCGAGGCGAGGAGTTCGTCGATGGCACCGGCCCGGGCCTGGAGCTGGGCCGTCTTGTCCTCGGCGCGCTGGATCGCCAGGCCGACGTCGCCCATCTCCTCCGAGATGCCGGAGAAGGCCTCGCCGATGCGGGTCTGGGCCTGGGCCGCGGTGTACGTGGCCTTGATCGTCTCCTTCTTGGTGCGGAAGGCGTCGACCTTGGCCTGGAGGCGCTGGGCCGCCAGGGTGAGCTTCTCCTCCTCGCCCTGGAGGGTCGCGTGCTGGGTCTCCAGGTCCGTCACCTGCTGCTGGAGGGCGGCGCGGCGCGAGAGCGCCTCGCGGGCCAGGTCCTCGCGGCCCAGCGCGAGCGCCTTACGGCCCTGGTCCTCCAGCTTCGACGACTGCTGCTGGAGTTGGTTGAGCTGGAGTTCCAGGCGCTTGCGCGAGGTGGCCACGTCGGCGACGCCGCGGCGGACCTTCTGGAGCAGCTCCAGCTGCTTCTGGTACGAGTAATCGAGGGTCTCGCGCGGGTCCTCGGCCCGGTCAAGGGCCTTGTTCGCCTTCGCGCGGAAGATCATCCCCATACGCTTCATGACACCGCTCATGGGCTTCGCGCGCCCCCTTCTGACGTCCAGCTCCAGCTCTGCGACAGAACCCACAGTACGGGCCCTGCATCCATTGACGCACTGTTCGGGGACGGATGCGCTCATCCCCAAGGACGACTGCTGACGCTCCTGCTCCGGCGTAAGGAGTAGGTGACCCCCGGGTGGCTGCCGGGTGACTCCGCGGCCTGAGGACGAACCGTCTGCAACGTCCCCTCTGTCCCCCTACGACGACTGGTGTTGCCGGATCGTTCCCCACGGGGCTGGGGTCCAACCCCTGGCACCCCGTACCCTTGGGTTTTGTGTTCCGTAGCCGTGCCAAGGAAGAGAAGGCCCAGGACGCCGACAAGGCGCTGGTGACCGACTCCACTCAGACCCGCCACCCCGAGGCCCCGAAGGGCCGCCCCACGCCCAAGCGCAGTGAGGCCCAGACCCAGCGCCGCAGCGTGGCCAACACGCCGACGACGCGCAAGGAGGCCGCCAAGCGGCAGCGCGACGAGCGCCGGGCCGCGCTGGAGAAGCAGCGCCAGGCGCTGGCCGGGGGCGACGAGCGGTATCTGCCGGCCCGCGACAAGGGCCCGGTCCGCAAGTTCGCGCGTGACTTCATCGACTCGCGCTTCAACGTCGCGGAGTTCTTCCTCCCGATGGCCGTGGTCATCCTCGCGCTGAGCATCGTGCGCGTGGCCGCGCTGCAGAACATCGCGCTGCTGTTGTGGCTGGTCGTGATCGTGCTGATCGTCCTGGACTCGGTGGTCACCGGCTTCCGGCTGAAGAAGCGGCTCGCCGAGCGCTTTTCGGACACCAACCGGCGCGGCGCTGTCGCCTACGCGCTGATGCGCTCCCTCCAGATGCGCCGGCTCCGGCTGCCGAAGCCTCAGGTCAAGCGCGGAGAGCGGCCCTGAGCGCTACTGCTTTTTCGGGGGGTGCCGCCGACGCGTGGCTCAGCAAACTGGGCGGGCTGCGTGATGTCGTACGGCAGGAGCTGGTGGGGCGGCAGCTCGACGAGCAGATAGCCGGGCGGTTCCCGGTCGGGCAGCGGCTGCGGGTGCTCGACGTGGGGATGGGCCAGGGCACGCAGGCCCTGCGGCTGGCCCGGGCCGGGCATCAGGTGACCGGCGTCGAGCAGGACCCGAAGATGATCGCGACGGCCCGCGAGGAGCTCGCCGGTGAGCCGGAGGGGATCCGGGAGCGGGTGCGTATCGTCCAGGGCGACGGACGCGACACCGGCGTCCACTTTCTGCCGGGCAGCTTCGACGTCGTGCTGTGCCACGGCGTGCTGATGTACATCCAGGAGCCCGACCCGCTGCTGGCCGGACTGGCCCGGATGCTCGCCCCGGGCGGACTGCTGTCGCTGCTCGTGCGTAACGGCGACGCCCTGGCGATGCGGCCGGGACTGTCCAGGGACTGGGCGGGGACGCTGGCCGCCTTCGACACGACCGCGTACCGGAACCGGCTGGGGCTCGACGTGCGGGCCGACCGGCTGGCGGACCTGACGGCGACGCTCGCGGGGATCGCGGCGCCGCTGCACGCCTGGTACGGGGTGCGGGTGTTCACCGACACGGCGGCCGACGGGACGGAGATCCCGGCGGACGTGGAGACGCTGCTGGCGGTCGAGGAGCGGGCCGGGAAGACGGATCCCTATCGCGGTGTGGCGGCCCTGCTGCACCTGTGCGGGGTGCGCGGCTGAGCCCGTTCGCCCCCGTTCGATCCCGTTCGGGTGAGCAGGACGGGCCGCGTCCCGGCCCCGCGGTGAGACTCGGGGCATGGATGCTCGCCGTTCCCGTGCCCGGCGTCCGGCCGTCGCGGTCGCCGTCCTCGTCTGCTGTCTCGGCCTGCTCTCCGCGTGTTCCGCCTCCTCGGCGACCCGCGAGAGGGAGGACTCGACGCGGCAGGCGGCCGTACCGAAGGCGGTCGGCGCGGTCGACGACCTCCAGGACGGCTATCTGCAGGTGATCGAGGACGTCCTGCCGTCGGTCGTGCAGATCCAGGCCAGGAACGACCTGGGGTCGGGTGTGGTCTACGACGGCCAGGGGCACATCGTCACCAACGCGCACGTCGTCGGGGACGAGCGGACGTTCCGGGTGACGACCGCCAACAGCGAGGACGAGCTCACCGCGCGGCTCGTCTCCTCGTACCCGGAGCAGGACCTGGCCGTCATCAAGCTGGACAAGGCGCCGGGCGGGCTGAAGGCGGCGGAGTTCGGGGACTCGTCGAAGGTGGCGGTCGGGCAGATCGTGCTGGCCATGGGCTCGCCGCTCGGGCTGTCGTCCAGCGTGACCCAGGGCATCGTCTCGGCGACCGGACGGACCGTCACCGAGGGCAGCGGCAACGGGGGGACGGGCGCGACGATCGCCAACATGGTGCAGACGTCGGCCGCCATCAACCCCGGCAACAGCGGTGGTGCCCTGGTGAACCTCGACAGCCAGGTCATCGGCATCCCGACCCTGGCCGCCGTCGACCCGGGCCTCGGGGAGGGCGCGGCGCCCGGCATCGGGTTCGCGATCCCGGCGTCCACGGTGAAGTCGATCGCCGACCAGATCATCGAGGACGGCAGGGTCACCGACTCGGGCCGGGCGGCGCTCGGCATCACCGGCCGTACCGTCGTGAACGACGACTACCAGGCGGCGGGCGTGGCCGTCGTCGAGGTACTGGCGGGCGGGGCGGCCGACCGGGCCGGTCTGCAGCGCGGGGACATCATCACCCGGCTGGGTGACGAGGACATCACCACCATCACGTCCCTGGCCGAGGCACTGGCCGGCGAGAAGCCGGGTGAGCGGACGACGGTGACGTACACCCGCAACGGCAGTGAGAAGAAGGTGGATGTGACGCTGGGTGAGCAGTGACGGGAGAGGGAGGGGCAGTGGGCGAGGGAGCGGGGCGAGGGCGTACGGCCGCCCTCGCCCCTCGGCTCATGCCTCGGCGTGCAGGCTCATCGGGCCGTAGATCTCGCTGGCGTCCTCGAACAGGCGCACCTGGTCCGCGCCGCCCTCCTGAAGTGCCTTCCAGTGCTCCCCGATCCATGACTCGGCGTCCCCCTGGGTGGTGAACTCCTCGGGCTGCACCGCGGGCTGGACCTCCGCCCCGTCGGCCTTCTCGAACCGCCACGTCCATGCCGCCATGTACGCCTCCAAGGTGTCAGCACGTTGAGTGCACCAGCGTATGCGGTTCGTGTGCGTCTGCTCCTTAGGGGGCCTCCATCACGCGGGACGAGCGGCGAGCGGCGAAAATCAGTGCGTGGAACTGACTCTCCTCGGCACCGGTGCCCCCGCGGGACTCCCCCGCCCCGACTGTCCGTGCGCGGCGTGCGCGAGCGCCCTCGGCGGTGATGCGCGGGCCGCGACCGCGCTGCTCGTGGACGGGGCGCTGTTGCTGGATCTGACGCCCGGTGCGGCGTTCGCGGCCGCCCGCGCCGGACGTTCGCTGGGGAACGTACGGCAGGTGCTGCTGTCGCATCCGCACGACGGGCCCGCCGTCGAGGTGCCGGCCGGGGTGCCGCAGCCCGGGCGGGTACCGGACGGGCGGGAGTTGGCGCTGCTGACGGGGCATCGGGTGCGGGCGGTGGCGATGGATTCGCCGGGCACGGGGTACGCGGTGACCGGTCCGGACGGGCAGCGGCTGCTGTATCTGCCGCCGGGTGGTGCGCCGGCCGGGCTGGAGAGCGGAGCCGTCGGCATGTACGACATGGTGGTCGCCGATGTCGTGGGGCGGCCGGACGCGCTGGCCAAGCTGCGGGCGGTGGGGGCGCTCGGGCCGACCACGGATGTCGTCGCCGTACATCTGGACCACGACGCTCCGCCGGGGGCCGAGCTGCGGCGACGGCTGGCCGCGGCGGGGGCGCGGGCGGTGCCGGACGGGACGACGCTGGTGGTGGGGGCGTACGAGGACGTGCCGGACGTGCCGCGCCGGACACTGGTGCTGGGCGGCGCCCGGTCGGGGAAGTCGGTGGAGGCGGAGCGTCGGCTGGAGGCGTTTCCGGACGTGCTGTACGTGGCGACCGGAGGCACGCGGGGCGGGGACACGGAGTGGGCGGCGCGGGTCGCGGTGCACCGGGAGCGGCGGCCTGGGTCGTGGCGTACGGCCGAGACGTGCGATCTGGTGCCGTTGCTCTCCGAGGGTGGGGCGCCGTTGTTGATCGACTGTCTGTCCCTTTGGCTGACGGATGCGATGGACTCCGTCGGGGCGTGGGACGACGCGGTGTGGGCGGAGGGTGGGGAGAAGGCTCTGCGGGAGCGGGTGCGGGAGCTTACGGAGGCGGTGCGGGGGACTCGGCGGACTGTTGTCGCCGTGTCGAATGAGGTGGGGTCGGGGATTGTGCCGGCCACCGCGTCGGGGCGGCGGTACCGGGATGAGTTGGGGCGGCTGAATGCCGCGTTCGCCTCGGAGTGCGAGCAGGTGGTGCTGGTGGTGGCGGGGCAGGCGCTCGTACTTCGTGGCTGAGTGCGCCTATGAGAGTGCCGCGCTTTGTCGTCGTGCGTCAGCGGCTGCGTCGTGGTTGATCGCGCTCAGGTCGGCTCCTTGCGGGCGATGACTCTGTAGGCGTTCGAGAAGCGGGTGGCACGTAGGAACGGGGCCAGGACGTGGTCCAAGGCCCAGGCCACGGCTACCAGGGGTGCGCATGCTCGGGACAGGAGTGAGGGCAAGAGTCGCGTCAGGGCCAGGGACGTCGTGGCCGCGATGTCGTACGGGATGTGTGCGGCTCGGTGGTCCGTCGAGACGATCGTGCAGCCCTGGAGTTCGAGTTCCTCGCAGAGGGTGTGCAGGGGCATCAGGTGGAGGTGGCCCGGCCGGCTGTGCGGGATCCACAGTCGGCCGAGGAGTACGGCGAACACGCTGCGGGGGTTGGGGAGTTCGAGGAGGAGGTGGCCCCCCGGCCGCAGGACCGTGAGGGCGGCGCGGAGTTCCGCGCGGGGGTCGGGGGCGTGCTCCAGGTGGCGGAACATGCTGACGACGTCGTAGCGGGCGCGTAGGCGGGCCGTGATGCGGGGATCGGTGAGGTGGCCGACATGGGCTTCCTCCACCCGCTCGGCGACGCGGGCGTCCAGGACGCGGTGGGTGAGGTCCAGGCCGTCGAACGCCGTGTACGGGAAGAGTTCCTTGGCCGCCTCCGGGAAGCGGGCGAAGCCCGTGCCGACGTCCAGCCAGCTCTCCGGCTCGGGGAAGGGGAGCGCGGCGCGGGCCGCGGCTCTCAGCCGGCGGTAGGGCAGCCGGGTGAGGCGTAGGTGCCGGGGGACGAAGCGCTGGTCCCGGCAGGCGGCGAGGGTGAACGCGCAGTCGGCGCGGTGTCGTTCGGAGGGTGCGGTCGCGGTCATGAGCGGCTCCCGGGCGCGGGGGCGTACGACGGGGGCGTACGCCCGGGGGGTACGGCGGGCGGTGCGAGCATGCCCGGACCATGCCCCGACAATCCACTGCAAAACGGAACGTATGGGATGCCAATCCCGGGTGCAACGACGTCACGCGGATGCGGTGGTGACGTGGCGAGGCCCGTGGGGGCCATGTGGCGCCGTTCTGTTCGACCGGTGCCGGTACTGTTCGGCGAATGAGCTCGCTTAATCTCGACGACTTCACTGATCTGATCGAGCGCCCCGACGGAGGGGTCCGCCGTGACGCAGAGGCGCGCCGTGAGCGTCAGATCGTGCCGCCCGGGGCGCTGGGCCGCCTGGACGAACTGGGTGAGTGGCTGGCCGCCGCGCAGTCCGCCGTGCCGGTGCGGCCGATCGAACAGCCGCGGGTCGTACTGTTCGCCGGTGACCACGGGGTCGCCGAGCTGGGCGTGTCGGCGCGCGAGGCGGGCAGCGCCGGGGAGTTGGTGCGGGAGATCCTCGAGGGCGGCCGGCCCGTGGCGGTGCTCGCGCGGCGGCTCGGTGTTCCGGTGCGGGTCGTGGACATGGCGCTGGACTGCGACCCGGAGTCGCTGCCGGAGGCGGTCGTACGGCATCGGGTGCGGCGCGGCAGCGGCCGTATCGACGTCGAGGACGCGCTGACGCCCGAGGAGGCCGAGGCGGCGTTCCGGGCCGGGGTGGCGGTGGCCGACGAGGAGGCCGACTCCGGTACGGATCTGGTGGTGCTCGGCGATGTGAGCGTGGGCGGCACCACGGCGGCGGGGGTGCTGGTCGCCGCGCTGTGCGGGACCGACGCGTCGGTGGTCACCGGGCGGGGCGGGCTGGCCATCGACGACCTGGCGTGGATGCGCAAGTGCTCGGCGATCCGGGACGCGCTGCGCCGGGCGCGACCCGTACTCGGGGATCAGCTCCAGCTGCTCGCGACGGTGGGCGGCGCGGACCTCGCCGCGATCACCGGCTTCCTGCTGCAGAGCGCGGTGCGGAAGATGCCGGTCGTGCTGGACGGGGTCGTGGTCGCCGCCTGTGCGCTGGTGGGCCAGCGGATCGCGTTCCGGGCGCCGGACTGGTGGCTGGCCGCCCACGACAGCGGGGAGCCGGGCCAGGCGAAGGCCTTGGACCGCATGGCCCTGGAGCCCCTGCTCGACCCGGGTGTGAAGGTCGGCGAGGGCGCCGGCGGCCTGCTGGCCCTGCCGATGGTCCAGGCCGCGGCGGCACTGGCCGCGGAGCTCCCGGAGAAGCCGGAGCCCGCAAAGACGCCGGAGGACTCGGAGACGCCGGAGGACGAGGAGCCCACGCCCGAGCCGGAGGGCGACTCATCCTGATTGTCCGCCTATGATCCCCCCTCGTGAGAGCTGACACCCTCAGCCGCTGGATCCGTGCCGAGTGGGGGGCGTTGTACCTCGCCGTTCGGGGGGCGTCGGCCGGACGGCGATGGTGGGCGGTCGTGCCGATGACCCTGGGGGCCGTCTGTCTGACGGGGCTCGTGCAGGTCGTGCAGAACCGGTCCTGGGGGTATCAGGTCGTCCAGGACCTCGGGGCCGTCCGCGCCGAGGACCCGCTGTGGTCGGCGCTCGCGCGGACGCCGTTGTCCCTGTTCGTGCCCGCCCTCGACCTGCCGGTGTGGGGCGCGCTCGCGCAGATCCTGGTGGTGTTCGGGATCGCGGAGCTCTGTCTGGGCCGGTGGCGGACGCTCGTCATCGCCTACGTCGCGACCCTCGCCGGCACGCTGTACGCGCGCGTGGGCGTCGCGCTGGGTCCGGACCACCCGATCGGGCTGCCCGCCTCGGACGCGCGGGTCGTGGACACGGGGCCGTCGGCGGCCGTGGTGGGGCTGGCGGTCTTCCTCGGTTGGCGCTACGGCGCGTATGTCACCGCCTCCGTGGTGATCGTGGCGATGGTGGTCGAGGTGGCGCTGAAGGACAATCTCGCCGGGAGGGAGCACCTGGCGGCGATCGCGGCGGTGCTGGTGCTGTGCGCGGTGTCGGCGGTGCGTCAGCGGCGTTCCAGGGCCCGGGGCGGGTCCACGTCGGGGGCGCCGCCGATCCAGTCCTGAATTTTGCGGCTGGGCCCGATCCAGCGCTTGTCGTGGCGGTAGGAGCGCAGCCAGGCCTTGGCACGGGCGCGGGGGCGGCGCCGGTAGAAGCGTTTCGCCCACGGGGAGACGGGACGGGCCAGGCGGACGGCGCCGAACAGGGCGACGAAGGGGATGACCACCCCGAAGATCGCCATACGGGCCTTGCCCTTGAAGAGGGCGATCAGGGCGACGAAGAAGTTCCCGGCGATCGTGCTGAGCACCGTCCCGCGGTTCTGGAGCTCGTCGTCACTGAGGTCGTTGACCCCGAAGGGCGCGTAGCCGAGGAGGAACAGGCCGGCCAGAGCGGCGGTGAGCACGACCACCTCGACGCTCTTGCGGCCCGCCTCGGTCCAGTACACGTCGTCCAGATGCAGGATCAGCGCGAACTCGTCCAGGACGAGCCCCGCGCCGATCCCGAAGACCACGGCGGCCGCGGACGAGCCGAATCCCCACTGTCCGCCGGCCACCGCGCAGAAGCCGCCGACGACCGTGAGGAGGATCCCGGGGACGACGTGGTGGATGTGGACCGAGCCGGTCTCGATGTTGCGGAACGGTCCCTTGCCCGCGCGGATCATGCGGGTGATGACACGGGTGACGAGGAAGGTGACCACGAAGGCGGTCAGGGCCAGGAGCAGCGGAAGCTTCCCCGGTTCGACGATGTTGCGCTGCCACCAGTCACCCATGGTCCCAGTGTGTCCGGGTCGGGGGCGGGCCGCCTGGCGGAGCGGACGTCCGGGCTACGCTGCCGACGTGTCCATGACCCCGCCGCCCCTGCACGGTCTCCGTTTCGCCTTCGGCACCCTGAGCGTCCTCCCCGTGAAGGTGAGCCGCTGGGACCGGGAGGCGGCGCGCGGCGGAATGCTGTGCGCCCCGCTGGTGGGGGTCGTCCTCGGCTGCGGCGCGGCCCTCGCCGCACTCGTGCTGCTGTTCCTGGGTGCGGATCCCCTCCTCGCCGCCGTCGCCGGCGCCGCCGTCCCCGCCGTACTCACCCGTGGGCTGCATCTCGACGGCCTCGCCGACACCGCCGACGGGCTCGGCAGCGGCAAGCCCGCCGAGGACGCTCTGCGGATCATGAAGCAGTCGGACATCGGCCCCTTCGGGGTCATCACGCTCGTGTTCGTGCTGCTGGCGCAGGTGGCCGCGCTCGCCCGGCTGTACGACGGCTCCTGGGCCCGGGGCGCCCTCGCCACCGTCGTCTCGGCCGTCGCCGCCCGCCTCGCGCTCACCCTCGCCGCGCGCACCGGCGTGCCCGCCGCCCGGCCGGAGGGGCTGGGGGCCGCGGTCGCCGGCGTCGTTCCGGCACGGGCCGCGGTGGCCGTCGCCCTGGCGGTGACCGGGGTCGCCGCGGCCGCGGGGGCGCTCTTCGGGGCGTACGACACAGCCCGCACGGTTCTGGCGGTCCTCGCCGCGCTCGGCGCCGCCGAGCTGCTGCTCCGGCACTGCACGCGCCGCTTCGGGGGCGTCACCGGCGACGTCTTCGGCGGCCTCGCGGAGACGGCGGCGACCACCGCGCTCGTGGTCCTGGCCCTGGGCTGACAGCGAGGTGACCCCGGGGTGACACCGGTCCGCCCGGTTCTCAGCACGGCCGGCGCCACACCCCCAGCTCGTACTTCTTCAGCATCGAACTCAGCTTCAGACGACGCGACTGACCGCAGAAGCTGCGCGTCGGGACCTCGTACTCGACGTGGAAGACCGCCTTGCCCGCCTTCACGAAGGGGCTGAGGGCCGTGCACTCCTCGTACTGGGC
This sequence comes from uncultured Streptomyces sp., assembly GCA_965653385.1. Taxonomy (GTDB): domain Bacteria; phylum Actinomycetota; class Actinomycetes; order Streptomycetales; family Streptomycetaceae; genus Streptomyces. The sequence continues at coordinate 15,764 of CBFGZZ010000087.1, forward strand.
GCACTGCTCGTTGACCGCGAAGTCGAAGTCGTCGACCAGTTCGGGGATCTGGTCCAGGTCGTTCTTCAGGCCGACCGCCAGACCCCGCTCGTGGGCCAGTCTCGCGACGAGGCGGTTGTAGCGGAGCTGGTCGGCGGCCTTCAGCGGGAAGCCGGTGCGGTTGCGGTAGCCGTCCATGTTGTCCGGCTCGACCGCGTCGAAGCCCTTGTCGCGGCACATGTCGATCCGGGCCGCGATCAACGGCTCCAGGACGTCAGTGCGCCGGATGTCGAGCCAGCGCTCGCCCTCCCAGCCATTGCCCTTGCCGAGCACCGACCTGGGGAACTTCCCGGCGTCGGGGCGCCAGTCCTCCCAGGCGCCGGTGGAGAGGTAGCAGATGACCTTGCGGTCCTGGCCGTGCAACTCGGCGACCGTGGCCTTCGAGTGGTCGAAGCCGTCGATGTCGTACACCGGCACGTCGACGGAGGTGTCGAGACGGCCGCTGAGCTGCCACTGCCAGGCCGTGCCGGGGCGCGGCTGCCAGCGGTGGCCGCTCGGCTCGTCGTCCTCGGCGGGCCCCGCGGTGCAGCCCGCGAGCAGTGACAACAGGGCGACCAGCGGCAGAACGCGTCTCACAGGATGAGCTCCAGAGCGTGCGGCAACGTACCCCAGGGATGATCCCCGATCCCCGGCACCCCGCAGTACACGTGGGCCCCGCGCTCCCGGGCCGCTCCGGCCAGGTCGACGCCGGCCGGGACGCCGTGGACGAGATGACACAGCCGTACGCCCGTGCCGCCGCCCCGCCACTCCTGCGATCGCGTGTCCGCGTACGACTTCCAGGTGCCCTCGAAGGTGACCAGGACGTCGGCGATCCTGGCGTACGCGGGGTGCGGTGGAGTGCCGTGGTTGAGGACGACCGTGCCGTAACCGGCGCCCCAGGCGGCCGCCGCGAGGCGCTGGTAGTACGGCAACTCCGCACGGCCGGAGGCGACCTGGTCGAGGAAGACGCCGTCGGCGTCGTACCAGTCCCGGTGCCGTGCGAGGTCCCGTACGACGTCGGCGCGGGGTCTGCGGCCGTAGTCGGTGTCGGTGTAGCCGAGCACCCGGACGTCCGCCCGCCGCAGCCTGTCGGCGACCTCGGCGAACGCCGGGTCGGGTGTGTCGCCGGGGCCGCTGGCCGGGTTCAGGACGACGCCGTAGAGGCGGGGCGCGGCCGCGATGATCGCGTCCCATTCGGCGCGGCGGGCGGACGGGTGCTCGTAGTAGGGGATCAGCAGCTCCTTCATCGGTGGGCGGTCACTCTCCCCAACAGGGCGCAGACCAGGGCGGTTTGGGCCACCGCCGCGGTCGCGTGGACGATCAGGCCGATCCAGTGCGGGCTGCCGGCGTGTGTCACCAGGGCGACCGTCTGGGCGAGGGCGGCCACGCAGCAGATCGTCGTCGTGCCGAGCACCGCGCCGAAGGACTGGAGCAGCAGGCCCGTCCACAGGACGACGCCGAGGAGGAGCAGACCGGCCAGGTGCACGCCGGTGCTGCCGGTGGTGAGGGTGAGGGCGAGGAGGGCGGCCAGGTAGGCGGCGAGGCATTCGGCGACCGTTCGGGCCGTTGCGCGCCGGAACGCCCTGGGGGTGCCGCTGGAGCGCAGGCCCGTGAGGGATGCGCTGCGGAAGCGGTACAGGAGCCATTCGGCGGGGCCCATGCTGAGGGTCAGGGCTACGGCGGCGAGGGGGTCTCCGAGGGCTGCGTGGAGGACCAGGATGCCTGTGGCCAGGCCGAAGACGGCGTATGGGAGGGAGCCCAGGAGAGGGGGACCCATCGCCTCTTGGCGGCTGCGGGTTCGATGTGGTTGATCGCGCCCACGCGGCGGTAGCCGCACATCGTGCACAGCCCCGCGCCCCTTGGGGAGTGCCACTTCCCGTAGGCCTAGAAGGGCCACCACTGCCAGCGAACCCAAGAGAAGGGTGAGCCGTGCGGTGTCGGGCAGCGGATGGGCCGGCGTCACAGCCGCTCCCGCCGCCATCGGCAACAGCGCTGCCAGCAGCGCCCGTTCGCGGCCCAGCACCAGCAGTACCGTCGCCGCGGCCAGGTAGATCGACTGGCCGGCCGCGAAAGCCAGCGCGGACGGGTGGGCGGTGCCCGCTACGGCCAGGGACATCAGGATGCCGAGCAGGGCGCCCGCCGGCGCGCCCAGCAGCAACGCGCGGCGGGCGGCCCCTCGATCCCCCAACCCCAGCCAGGAGTACGCCCGATGTGCGAGCCCCTGGTTCCAGGTCCAGCCGACCAGGGCGCCGGCCAGGAGCGGGACCGTACCCGCGGGGAGGTCGAAGTCGTCCCGTGGGCCGGTGAGGAAGGGGGCGCCGAGGACGTAGCCGAGGCCGGGGAGGGCGAAGACCACGCCGCGCAGGAGGCAGCCGAGCAGGCCGCTCCGCCAGGGGTCGTGGACCGGGCCGGCCGGCTCCGGGTGGCGGCGCTCGACCCGTTCGTACAGCTCCTCCGCCAGGGCGAACGAGTCCTTCACGCCGTAGCGCTCGCGTATCTGGTCGTCGGACAGGCCGTCGGACTCCAGCAGCGCGGCGATCTCGTCCGGGTGGACGGCGGCGGCTATGAAGTCGTCGAGGCGTTCGGCGAGTTCGTCGACGGGGTCGGGCCGGGCCCAGCCGGGGGTGGGGCGCTGGCGCGGTACGACGGGCAGGGTGTCGGGGTGGGCGCCGGGCGGCATCCAGAGGCTGCCGCTCACCAGCCGGTTCCGTCCGTCGCGACCTTCTCGTACCAGGGATCGCGCAGTTCGAGGGTCCAGTCGGCGACCGTCTCGAGCGTGGGCTCGTAGACCTCGGCGCCGCCCGCGAGCTCCTGGTAGATCGTCCGGAAGTTGTCCACGGAGCGACGGAGCGTGAAGCGGTCGATTACGCGCTGTCGGGCCAACTCCCCCAGTTCCAGGCGCCGTTCGTCGTCGCGGAGCAGGGTCAGCGCGGCCGCCGCCATCTTCTCCGGTTCACGCGGGGGGACGACCAGGCCGGTGTCGCCGACGGCCTCGCGCACTCCCCCGACGTCCGTCGAGACCGTCGTACGGCCGCAGGACATGGCCTCGATGATGGAGAACGGGAAGCCCTCCGAGATGGACGACAGCATGACGACGTGACCGGCTGCGTAGGCGCGCCAGACCTCGCTGATGCGGCCCTCGAAGGTCAGGCCGTCCGTCACGCCGAGTTCGGCGGCGAGCTTCTCCAGTTCGGTGCGGTAGGCCTCGCCGCCGGGCGGGACCGGGCCGAACAGGCGCAGGCGGGTCTCCGGGAGTTCGGCGCGGACCATGGCGTAGGCCCGCAGGAGGGTCTTCAGGTCCTTGATGGGGTCGACACGGCCGCACCAGGTGAGGGTGAGGGCTTCGGGCTCGGGGCCGGCGTGCGGGAAGGCGTGCGGGTCGACGCCGTTGTAGACGGTGCGGATCCGGTCGGCGTCGGCGCCGCCGCGCTCCTCCCAGCGACGGTTGTACCGGTTGCACGGTGTGATCAGGTCGGCCGTGCGGTAACCATGTGAATTCAGTTCACGGTAGAAGCCGAGCATGAACGCCTTCACGGGCCAGCGCTGGAGATCGCTGCGGTAACCGAGGTAGCGCTCGCGCAGATAGATACCGTGCTCGGTGAGGAGGAACGGCACGCCGTCCAGCCTGCGGGCGGCGAGGGCGGGGAGCGTGGCGAGGCCGCTGCTCACCGCGTGCGCCACCGAGTCCTCCGGGATCCGGATCCCGAGCGGGCGCAGGGCGTGTTCCAGCAGGTCGGTCGCGGTCAGGGCGTCGTGGACGGTCGGGTGGGCGGCCGCGGTCGGCAGATGCGGCATCGTCCATATCCACATCAGCGACCGCAGCGCCGACTCGGTGCGCAGGGCCGCCGACAGCCGTCCGTCGCGGGCGAGTCCGGCCAGCTCGTCCAGGGCCTCGCCGAAGTCGCAGTACGCGTCGGGGTCCAGGAAGGAGAGCAGGAAACGTTCGTAGGCGTTGATGAAACGGCGCCGGGACCTGCCGTACGGAGGCCGGCTGTGCCCCGGGCGTGGGCCCCAGGTCGGTACGGAGGTGTGTCGGTGGACGTTGGGCGGCAGCTCCCAGGTGACCGGTTCGCGGCCGGTTCCGGTGAGCGAGACGATGTGGAAGTCGACCTCCGGCATGCCCTTGACGAGCTGGTCGCACCAGGTGCTGACTCCGCCGTGGACGTGTGGGTAGGTGCCTTCGGTGAGCATGGTGACGTGGCGGCCTGTAGGCATGGCTGCGCTTCCCCCTGTCGTGCGGATGATGTGCGGGGAACTGCTGCCCGGACCCCGGCACCGCCGCGTCGTGGCTGGTCGCGCCCACGCGGCGGTAGCCGCAAGTCCAAAACAGCCCCGCGCCCCCAAGAAAAGGGGCGATGCCCTAAGGCAACTTCAGTGTGACGGCGCTCTGCAGAAGCTCTGGCTTGGTCCAGGCCGAGCGGCTGCCCGCGTACGGCGCCCCGAACGCGGAGGTTCCGAGCAGGAGTTGCCTGGTCGTGCCCTCCGGTGCGGTCACGGGGATCAGTGTCCCGTTGGGCGCCTTGACGGTGACCGTCCTGCCGATGCGGTACGCCGTGACGGAGCCGTTGGTGACGGCGCTCTGCCAGGTGGCGCGGCGTTGGAGTTCGGTGCCGATGGCGCTCTGGGCGAGGTTCTCGACCGGGGTGTTGTCGGCGAAGAGCGACTGGTAGTCGGTGAGCACCTTGTCCAGGACCGGGTAGAGCGTCCGGTCCTCGGCCAGGTTGGACTGGTGGGCGTAGTGCGGGCGCGGGTCGTTGCTGATCGCGTGCCCGAGGGCGGTACGGGCCTCCAGCGGGACGATGTACTCGTCGTATCCGGTGACGGGGTCAAGAGGGGAGGCCAGGCAGGTGGAAGCGGGGTTGGTCTCGCAGATGCCGCTGCCGCCGTCGGCCGTGGAGGTGTAGATCCAGTTGTACTCGTCGACCATCTCCTCCTCGGTGCCCACGTTGTAGTAGACGTTCATCGGGTACCGGGGCACGGTCCGGGCGGCGCCGACCGAACGCTGGGCGGGCTCACGGGAGTTGTCGGAAGCGATCCACTTGACGCCGTTGTCGGCGAGGGCGCCGGCCAGGTCGGGGTTGTCGGCGGGCTGCTGCGGCAGGGTCTTCAGGCCGGAGTGCTCGCCGGTCACGAGTTCCGTGCGGTCGAGCGGGAGCCCCTTGGCGACGCCCCAGTCGTGGTTGTCGCGGATCTGCGCGGAGATGTCCGCGCGGCTCATGTACTTCGTCGAGCCGTCGGCGTTCTTCGCGCAGCTCCACGGGACGGTCGAGGTGTCCTGGACGCAGCCGAGGAAGGGGTGCGTGTAGGTGTGGTTGATCCAGCGGTACTGCGCCTTGTCGGCGAGCAGCCGGTCGGCGAGCGGGTCGGCGCCGCCGTTCTCGCTCTTCCACTCCTCGCCGGAGCCGGCGTTGTAGACCATGTCCAGCTTGAAGCCGCGCTGCCGCTGCCACTGCGCGGCGTGGACGGCGTCCTCGGCGGTCATCCGGATCGGCGGGACCTCCTCGCCGGGGCCGCCCGCGCAGTCGATGTCGCCGGGCGTGCAGTTGCGTTCGGTGTCCCAGCGGGCGTCGGACGCGAAGACGTCGTCGACGTGCACCGCGAAGTAGTTGCGGGCCTGCCCCAGGTGCACGCCCTGCGTCAGCCATTCGACGATGCCGCGGGCGAGGACCTGGAACTGCTGCTGGTACTCGTTGTAGGCGAAGGTCACCACCAGCTCGCGGCGGCCGTCGTGGCTGTACTCGCCGATCAGGCTGCCGCGCCCGGAGCCGGCGGGCACGGGGGCGTCGACATAGCTGGTGAATCCGGCACGGGGCCGGGCGACGAAGCCGTAGCTCTCCAGTACGGACGGGTCGTTGTCCTCGAAGGTGAGGGCGCCGTCGAGATAGCCGAAGTACCCCGACCTGCCCTCGGCCGTGACGGCCGCCTCGCGTCCGTCGAGGGATCCGGTCCAGCCGCCCTCGCCGGTGTAGTCGAGACCGACGCCCGGGTGGGCCCAGGTGTAGGCGTCGACCTGCGGGATGCCATAGGTCCGCTCGTAGCTCTCCAGCGCGGTCTGCTCGGCCGACCCCGCCCCGAAGGGCGCCTCGTTGGGCAGGACGACGCCCTGGTACTTGGCGCGGGGCGTGCCGTTCACCGTGTCGCTGAGGAACGCGGCCGTGATGGTCGGACGGCCGGCGTCGGTCAGGTCGACGGTGGTGTACGGGATGCCGGTGCTCCTCAGCCGGGCGGTGATCGCCCGGACGGGACTGTCGCCGTTGTCCACGACCAGCACCCTGAGATCGATGCGCGGCTGCGCTGCGGCCGCGGCGCCGGGCACTCCCAGACCCAGCGCCAGCAGACCGGTGGCCGTCAGAACAGCGGCCGAGTTTCTCCATCTGTGCGCACTCTGCGCCATTGGTCGCCCCTTCCCCCGGAAGATCCCCTTGTGGCCGCTTGCGGTGAAACGGCGGAGGATCCGTGGAAATCATGCAAACCGGCAAGCAGACCACTCACCGGAACCAGACGAGTGTGACTCAGCTCACCGAGGCAGAGGATCAAGAAATGACCGTGACGCCACCGACGGATGAACGCCCGCAGGAATGAGCGAACGCTCACACGAGCGTAGGCTCGTCCCGAGTGTTCGCCGTGCCGGGGAAGGCCCCGCTGATACCGCACCCGTTGAGACCGCGTCCGTGGGTCGGAAATAGGGTCGGCCGTCGGGCCCGGTCGACCCACACCTTTTCGGCCATCGCAAACTTCACATCGGAAGCGAGATTTCACCACCGTGACTGCTCTCACTCTCAGCACCGCCGCGGCGCCCGGCCTGCGCGCCGACGCGATCGTGATCGGTGTCGCCAAGGGCTCCGGCCCCAAGGCCACGGGTCCGGTCGTCGCACCGGGCGCCGAGGCCGTGGACAAGGCGTACGACGGCAGGCTCGCCGGCGTCCTGGAGACCCTCGGTGCCTCGGGTGCCGAGGGCGAGGTGACGAAGCTCCCCGCGCCCGCCGGGTTCAAGACCCCGCTCGTGGTGGCGGTTGGCCTGGGCGCCGCACCGGAGAAGGACGCCGAGTACGACGGCGAGGCGCTGCGCAAGGCCGCCGGTGTCGCCGCCCGGGCCCTCGCCGGATCCAAGAAGGCCGCGTTCGCGCTGCCGCTGGGCGACGCCGGTGACGTCGGCGCCGTCGCCGAGGGCGTGCTGCTCGGCGCGTACTCCTTCGACGCCTACAAGGACAACGGCAAGAACGTATCGGCGAAGAAGAACGGCAAGGCCCCGCTCGCCGAGGCCGCGCTGCTCGGCGGCAAGCCCCGCGACAAGGAGCACAAGGCCGCGCTGGAGCGTGCCACCGCCGTCGTCGAGGAGCTCAACCGCGCCCGCGACCTGATCAACACCCCGCCCAACGACCTCACCCCCGAGTCCTTCGCCGCCATCGCCACGGCGGCCGGCAAGGAGCACGGCATCAAGGTGCAGGTGCTCGACGAGAAGGCGCTGACCAAGGGCGGCTACGGCGGCATCCTCGGCGTCGGCTCCGGCTCGGCGGCCGGTCCGCGGCTGGTGAAGCTGTCGTACACGCACTCCAAGGCGGACAAGCACCTCGCCCTCGTCGGCAAGGGCATCACCTACGACTCGGGCGGCATCTCGCTGAAGCCGGCCGGGCACAACGAGACGATGAAGTGCGACATGAGCGGCGCTGCCGCCGTGTTCGCCGCCGTCGTGGCCGCCGCGCGCCTCGGCCTCCAGGTGAACATCACCGGCTGGCTGGCGCTGGCCGAGAACATGCCCTCGGGCTCCGCCGTGCGCCCCGGTGACGTGCTGCGCATGTACAGCGGCAAGACCGTCGAGGTCCTCAACACGGACGCCGAGGGCCGACTGGTGCTCGCCGACGCGCTGTGGGCGGCGTCCCAGGAGAAGCCGGACGCGATCGTGGACGTGGCGACGCTGACCGGTGCGATGGTGCTGGCGCTCGGCAACCGCACGTTCGGTGTGATGGCCAACGACGACGCGTTCCGCTCCGCGATCGTGGAGGCGGCCGAGGAAGTCGGGGAGGCGTCGTGGCCGATGCCGCTGCCGGAGCATCTGCGCAAGGGCATGGACTCGCCGACCGCCGACATCGCCAACATGGGCGAGCGGATGGGTGGCGGCCTGGTCGCCGGTCTCTTCCTGCGGGAGTTCGTGGGCGAGGGGATCACGTGGGCGCACCTGGACATCGCGGGTCCGGCGTTCAACGAGGGCGGCCCCTTCGGGTACACCCCGAAGGGTGGTACCGGCAGCGCGGTGCGGACGCTGGTCCGGCTCGCCGAACTCACCGCGGCCGGCGACCTGGGGTGAGGTTGCTCTGAACAAAAGGGGGGCTCCGCGCGCGGGTAGGGCGGGGCCCCCTCATTCATGCGCCTCCGGCATCCGCTCAACTGAACGTGGGACGTCTCACACACCGGCCCGGCGTCTCGTTCGGTGTGGACAAGTGCGAAGATGGGGCTCGGCAGGACAGGGCCCCCACCACAGGGCCGAAGAAAGAGCGGCCGGACACCAGCCGCCGACCGGTCACCGCTGACCGGCGTAGGCGCACATGCATGGAGGACGTGACGTGGCGAACGACGCCAGCACCGTTTTCGACCTAGTGATCCTCGGCGGTGGTAGTGGCGGTTACGCCGCGGCCCTGCGCGGGGCGCAGCTGGGCCTGGACGTCGCCCTGATCGAGAAGGACAAGGTCGGCGGCACCTGCCTGCACCGGGGATGCATCCCCACCAAGGCCCTGCTGCACGCGGGCGAGATCGCCGACCAGGCCCGCGAGAGCGAGCAGTTCGGCGTGAAGGCCACCTTCGAGGGCATCGACATCGCCGGGGTCCACAAGTACAAGGACGGTGTCATCGCCGGTCTGTACAAGGGCCTCCAGGGGCTTGTCGCCTCCCGCAAGGTGACGTACATCGAGGGCGAGGGGCGCCTCTCCTCCCCGACCTCCGTCGACGTGAACGGCCAGCGCGTCCAGGGCCGCCACGTCCTGCTGGCGACCGGCTCCGTGCCGAAGTCGCTGCCGGGCCTGGAGATCGACGGCAACCGCATCATCTCCTCGGACCACGCCCTCGTCCTGGACCGCGTACCGAAGTCCGCGATCATCCTGGGCGGCGGCGTCATCGGCGTAGAGTTCGCCTCCGCCTGGAAGTCCTTCGGTGCGGACGTCACCGTCATCGAGGGCCTCAAGCACCTCGTCCCGGTCGAGGACGAGAACTCCTCGAAGCTTCTTGAGCGCGCGTTCCGCAAGCGCGGCATCAAGTTCAACCTGGGCACCTTCTTCTCGAAGGCCGAGTACACCGCCGACGGCGTCAAGGTCACCCTGGCCGACGGCAAGGAGTTCGAGGCCGAGGTCCTGCTGGTCGCGGTGGGCCGCGGGCCCGTCTCCGCCGGTCTCGGCTACGAGGAGCAGGGCGTCGCGATGGACCGCGGCTACGTCCTCGTCGACGAGTACATGCGCACCAACGTGCCGACCATCTCCGCCGTCGGTGACCTCGTCCCGACCCTCCAGCTCGCGCACGTCGGCTTCGCCGAGGGCATCCTGGTGGCGGAGCGCCTGGCCGGTCTGAAGACCGTTCCGATCGACTACGACGGTGTCCCGCGGGTGACGTACTGCCACCCGGAGGTCGCCTCCGTCGGTATCACCGAGGCCAAGGCCAAGGAGATCTACGGCGCGGACAAGGTCGTCGCTCTGAAGTACAACCTGGCGGGCAACGGCAAGAGCAAGATCCTGAACACCGCGGGCGAGATCAAGCTCGTCCAGGTCAAGGACGGTGCCGTCGTCGGCGTCCACATGGTCGGCGACCGCATGGGCGAGCAGGTCGGCGAAGCCCAGCTGATCTACAACTGGGAGGCGCTGCCGGCCGAGGTCGCCCAGCTCATCCACGCCCACCCGACGCAGAACGAGGCGCTCGGCGAGGCCCACCTGGCCCTGGCCGGCAAGCCGCTGCACGCGCACGACTGATCCCTCGGTCGACGAAGCGACGACTCAGACTTCCGCAATTCGTAAGGAGCAACCGAAACCATGGCGGTTTCCGTAACCCTTCCGGCGCTCGGCGAGAGCGTCACCGAGGGCACTGTCACCCGCTGGCTGAAGGCCGAGGGTGAGCGTGTAGAGGCCGACGAGCCCCTGCTCGAGGTGTCGACCGACAAGGTCGACACCGAGATCCCCTCCCCCGCCGCCGGCGTCCTGGCCTCCATCAAGGTCGCCGAGGACGAGACGGTCGAGGTCGGCGCCGAGCTGGCCGTGATCGACGACGGCACGGGCGCCCCCGCGGCCGCCCCGGCCCCCGCCTCCGAGCCCGCCCCGGCCGCCGAGCCGGAGCCGGCCCCGCAGGCCGCCGCCCCGTCCACCGAGCAGGCCGCTCCCGCCCCGGCTCCCACCGCCGAGGCCGCCGCCGGTGCCGGCTCCGCCGAGGGCACGGACGTCGTCCTGCCCGCGCTCGGCGAGTCCGTCACCGAGGGCACCGTCACCCGCTGGCTGAAGTCGGTCGGTGACAGCGTCGAGGCCGACGAGCCCCTGCTCGAGGTCTCCACGGACAAGGTCGACACCGAGATCCCCGCGCCCACCTCCGGCACGCTGCTGGAGATCGTGGTCGGCGAGGACGAGACGGCCGAGGTCGGCGCCAAGCTGGCCGTCATCGGCGCCGCGGGTGCCGCTCCGGCTCCCGCCCCGGCCCCGGCCGCCCCGGCCCCCGCCGCGGCTCCGGCTCCGGCCGCCCCCGCCGCTCCGGCTCCCGCCCCCGCCGCTCCGGCCGCGCCCGCCGCGGCCGCCCCGGCTCCGGCCCAGCCCGCGGCTCCGGCGCCCGCGCCGGCCGCCCCGGC
>CBFGZZ010000088.1:0-26581 GCA_965653385.1 uncultured Streptomyces sp.
GAGGTCACCCCGCCCGGCGGGGAACCGGAGGAATCCGACGAAGGCCTCGCCGCCCGGTTGCGGGGCCGTCCGGACGGCGAGGCGGCTCCGTCCGTCGCGCTGCTCATGGCGCGGCACTGGCAACCGGTCCACGCGTACGCGCAGATCTGCCTCGCCTCCCCGGAGACGGCCGCCGACATGGTCACCGCCGCCGCGTTCCATCAGGTCCTCGACCGCCTGGCGCTCGGTGAACCGGCCGCCGCGCTGCGCCCCCGGCTGCTCGTGGCAGTCCGGGACGCGGTCCGGCAGTGGTCGGCGGACGACCGAATAGCGGGTGTTCTGCCGGAGCTGGGGAAACCCGCGGGCGGTCGCGGTATGCGGACCGCGAAGTCCATGACGCCGGAAAATCGCAGGCTCGCCGATCGGTCATTCCAGTCGCTTCCGGGACTTGCCCGCTGTCTGCTCTGGCATACCGAGGTCGAAGCCGAGCCGTTAAGCGTGCCCGCCGGTCTGTTGGGCATGGATACCGTCACCGCCTCGGCCGCTCTCGAACAAGCGCGTGATAAATTCCGCGAAGGTTGTGTACATGCCCATCGGGAACTCGCGCCGACCAAGGATTGCCGGTTCTACAACCGCCTCCTCGACGTTCCGATTCGCCGGGGCGGGGCCTTGCTGCCGGATGTCCAGCAGCATCTGACGCAGTGCCGCTACTGCCGTAACGCCGCCGAACAACTGAGCCATTTCGAGGGCGGGTTGGGCGTGCTCATCGCCGAGGCGGTGCTCGGCTGGGGCGCGCGCCGCTACCTGGACACCAGACCGGGCCGTACGCGGTCCTCCGCACCCCGCGCCCGCGGCGCCGCCCGGCACGGCGCCGCACGACGTCACCTCATGTCCCGGATCCCCGCGCAGATCCGCCGGACACCCGGCGGCCCGCGCTCCTCGCGGACGCTGCTCACGGGCGTGGGCGTGGCCTCGGCCGGACTGGTCGCGATCATGCTCGCCGCTGGTCTGCTCTCGGACGACGACGGGGTCGACCCGGCCGCCTCCGCCACCGGCGGCAACACCGCCTCCCAGTCACCCCCCGCGGCGTCCACCTCCCCACCGGGCGCCGCCCAACTCCCCAACGCACCGCGCCGGGCCGGCTTCCGCAACGCCGAAGCCGACCTGTGTCTCGACGTCCGGGGCGAGCCGAAGGCCGGTGCCGGGACCGAGCTGGCGGAGTGCTCGGACGACGAGACCCAGCAGTGGTCGTACGAGAAGGACGGTCTGCTGCGCAGCGTGGCGGACCCCGAGCTGTGCCTCGACTCCCACAAGGACGCCGGCGTGGTGATCCTCGGCAAGTGCGCCGACGACGACTCCGAACGGGCCGACGACGTGCGCTACGACCTCACCGTGCAGGGCGAGTTACTGCCCCGCTGGGACAAGAGACTCGCCGTCGCCCCCACCATCGCCGACAAGTCCGCGGACATCGTGGTCAAGGTCCGCGACGACTCGGACTCCCAGCGCTGGCTGACCGACCCTTCGGCGTCGGCGAGTCCCGGGTCGCTCTCGAATGCGGAGATCGAGACGCCCGGGGTGCGGGCGGTACGGGTGAGGGAGGAGAACGCCTAGGAGGTGAGCTGGAGGTGGTGTGGTCGCGCGGGCGACTGTTCCGGAGCACGCCGTCGGGACCGCCGGCCTAGGGTCTGTTGTTTGGATCATGCCGACCCGAACGACAGGCCCTAGTTCACCACGTCCCGAGGTGCCTCGCCCGACAGGAAGGTCGTCACGTTCTGGACGGCTGCCAGCGCGATGCGGACCAGGGTCTCGCGGGTGACGCCGCCGGCGTGCGGGGAGAGCACCACGTTCGGGGCGCGCAGCAGGCGCAGGGCCGGGGTGGGGGGTTCGGGGTCGAAGACGTCGATGCCCGCACCGGCCACCGCGCCCTTCTCCAGCGCGTCAGCGAGGGCGTCCTGGTCGATCAGGGCGCCGCGGGCGGTGTTGATGACGAACGCCGTCGGCTTGAGGAGCGCGAGGCGCTCGGCGTCCAGCAGGTGCCGGGTCTCGTCGGTGAGCGGGGCGTGCAGGGAGACGTAGTCGGCGGTGCGCAGCAGTTCGTCGAGTGGGACGTGGCGGGCGCCGCCGAGGGCGGCCTCCGTCTCCGGGGACTGCCGGTGGCGGCCGGCGTAGACCACGCTCATGTCGAACGCCGTCGCGCGGCGGGCGACTTCACGCCCGATCTGCCCCAGACCCACGATGCCGAGTGTCTTGCCGGACAGTTCGGTCAGGGAGTGCTGGAGCCGGGGGAGTGCCCAGTCGGCCTCGACCAGCGCGGTGTGGGCGGCGATCAGCTGCTTGGCCAGGGCGAGCATCAGGGCGAAGGTCTGCTCGGCCACGTTCTGCGCCTCGGCACCGCTGGAACCGATGTTGCACACGCTCACCCCGCGCTCGCGCGCCGCCGCCATGTCGACGTAGTCGAAGCCGTGGCTCGCGCACTGCACCAGCTCCAACTCCGGTGCGGCGGCGAGGTGTTCGGCGGTCACCGGGGCGAGCGCGGTGATCACGGCGTGCGCGGCGCGCAGCGCGACCGGGTTCTCGTCGGCCGCCTCGACGACGGTGACGTTCGCACTCCCCGGGAACAGCGTGGCGAGCCGGGCGCCGATCTCACGGCCGCCCACGTGCGGCGGGATGACGGCGAGGACGTTCTTGGTGGCGTTCGTGGCGGTCATGCGGACTCCTCGATGAGGTCGGCGGGGCCGATCGTGGCGGGAGTGGCGTGCCCGGACAGGGCGAGGGTGAGGTCGAGTTCGGCGAGCAGACAGCGGATCACGTGCTCGACGCCGGCCTGGCCGTCGAGGCCGAGCCCGTACGCGTACGGCCGTCCGACGAGCACCGCCCGCGCGCCGAGCGCGAGGGCCTTGAAGATGTCGTCGCCGGTGCGCACGCCGCTGTCGAAGAGGACGGTCAGCCGGTCGCCGACCGCCTCGACGACCCGGGGCAGGGCGTCCGCCGCGCCGACGGAGCCGGCCACCTGTCGGCCGCCGTGGTTGGAGACGACGATCCCGTCCATCCCGGCGTCGGCGGCCGCGCGGGCGTCGTCCGGGTGCAGGATGCCCTTCAGCACGATCGGGCCGTCCCAGTTCTCCCGCAGGAAGGCCAGGTCGGGCCAGGTCTTGGCGGGGTCCGAGAACATGCCGACGAAGTGCATCACGGCCGCGTTCGGATCCTCGTGCACCGGCTTGGCCAGGCCCGCCCGGAAGGCCGGGTCGGAGAAGTAGTTGGCGGTGCCCACGCCGTGCAGGAACGGCAGATACGCCTGGTCGAGGTCGCGGGGCCGCCAGGCCAGCATCGGTGTGTCCAGGGTGACGACGAGCGCGGTGAACCCGGCCGCCTTCGCCCGGCCGAGGAAACTGCGGGCCACCTCCGGGTCCTTCGGCCAGTACAGCTGGAACCAGCGCTCGGCGTCCCCCATCGCCTCCGCGACCTGCTCCATCGGGGTGCTGGACGCCGAGGAGAGGATGAACGGCACGCCCTGCGCCGCCGCGGCCCGGGCGGCCGCGCACTCCGCGTCCGGGTGCATGATCGACAGCACGCCGACGGGCGCGAGGGCCAGCGGGGCGGGCAGGGCGCGGCCCAGCACCTCGACGGACAGGTCCCGTTCGTGCACGTCCCGCAGCATGCGTGGCACGATCCTGCGCCGCCTGAGCGCCGCCCGGTTGGCGCGGGCGGTGCTGCCGTCGCCCGCGCTGCCCGCCACATAGCCGACGGGGCCGGGACCGAGGCGCTGCTCGGTCAGCTCCTCCAGCCGGGTCAGATCGGTGGGCAGCCGGGGCACGGCCCCCGTGATCCCGTTCAGATAGATCTCGTACTGGAAGTCCGCCCAGTGCTTGCCCATGCGTACGCCCCGCCTCTCGTCAGTGAGAACGCGCTGTACGCCGACCATACCGACCGGTAGGCGGGGGAGTGGATCAGGGGGAGGCCACCGACTCGTGCAGGATGCGGGCCAGTTCGTGCGGCTGGGAGAACATCGGCCAGTGGCCGGTGTCCATGGTCACCAGCTGCCAGCGGTCGCTCTTGAGGAGTTCGGCGACGTCGTCGCTCGGCTCGGGCCAGTCCAGCAGACACTTGACGTAGGTCGACGGCAACTCGGCGAGCGACCGGGGCACGACGGCCGGTTCGGTGAGCGAGGCGCCGGGGTGCGGCGTCGAGTCGCGGACGATCCGGGCGATCTGCTGGTCGGTGAGGTCCTGGTCCGCCAGGTCCTCGGCCGAGAAGGACGGCCAGAAGCCGTCGTTCCCCTCGATCGCCGCCCGCACCCCGTCGCTCGGCCAACCCCACAGGAACGACTTCCCGTCGGCCGGGACGCTCGCGTCGACGTACACCACCCGTGCCAGCCGGTCACCGATGCGCTCGGCGGCCTGCCCGACCGGTATGCCCGAGTAGCTGTGCCCGACCAGCACCACGTCCCGCAGGTCGAGACGCTCCACCTCCTCGACGATGTCCCGCACATGGGTCTGCTGCCCGGCCGGCGTGCCCCGCTTCTCGGCCAGCCCGGACAAGGTCAGCGCATGCGCCCCGTGCCCGGCCGCCCGCAACCCGGGCACCACCTCGTCCCAGGCCCACGCACCCAGCTTCGCACCCGCCACCAGAACGAATTCAGTCATGAGGGCAAGCTAGCCGACGGCACTGACAGTGCCCTCCGGCCCGTATGCGCCCGAAGTTCGGGGAAGAGCCTTCGGTGCCGGCAGCGGACGAAGCCTCCGTCACTCGGTGTCCTCGGGCGCCTCCTCCGATTCCGCGTCCGGCCCCTGCGCCCGCACCCGCTGCACGTTCTCCAGGGACTCGCGCAGTTCGGTGAGCCAGTCGTCGGTGTGTCGCTGGACCAGTCGTACGCACCAGGCGAGGGCGTCGCTGCGGCTGCGGGCGACGCCGCCTGCGATCAGGGTGTCGAGGACCTGGCGTTCGGGCTGTCGCAGCCGGGTCATCACGGGGGCGGCGACATGGGTGAACAGGGCGCGCTCGGTGCCGCACTCCACGCCCCAGGAGACCTTCCGGCGGAACCGGTGTTCGGCGTCCCGGGCCACGGCGATCCGTGCCTCCCGGGTGCGCTCCCGGAACTCCTGGATCCGGCCCTCCACGGCCGCCTCGCGCTCCGCGGCCGAGACGTCCTCGCCCAGGTGGGGTGCGGGGATGCGGCCGATCACGGTGATCTCCTCGCGGTCGACCGTCACCTCGGTCAGCTCCTCGAAGAGGTCGTCCGGCACGCGGCCGGCGAGCCAGCCGCGCAGCTTCTCTCGTTGCTCGCTCGTAATCATGTAATGACGATTACTCGGTCTCTCCATGAACACAAGGGGGTACGGACGTGTCCGCCGAGGGCTCAACCGGAATGTTTCAGGCCTATTAATCAGCGTGCGAGATCCGGCCACTCGACGGCTTGGAACGATCAAGAACCGCCAAGTTAGGGCGTTGGAACGTTCGAACTCCGTTACTTCACGCCACTGATTCAATACGCAAGGTTACTGAAACACGTGGTGTCGATGTGACCTTCCGTCGCGGACTCGGCAGACTCCCGCTCGTCGCTCCGGCACCGATCGCGCCGGAGCCGGCACACCCCCGAATCAAGCGGAAGGATGCACACAATGCGGAACACCGCGCGCTGGGCAGCGACCCTCGCTCTCACGGCCACCGCCGTCTGCGGACCCCTGACCGGATCCGCCCTCGCCGCCCCGGACGCCGCCCCCGCCTCGCTCTACGCCCCGTCGGCGCTGGTGCTCACCCTGGCCCACGGCGACGACGCCACCCTGACGACGCCGGTGCGCGCCGTCACCCTGAGCTGCGCCCCGACGCCCTCGGGTACCCATCCCGATGCCGCCTCCGCGTGCGTCGAACTGCGCAGTGTGGGCGGGAACTTCGACGCCCTGAGGAGTAGAGACGGCGTGCTCTGCACCAAGCAGTACGACCCCGTGATCGTCACGGTCGACGGGGTCTGGCAGGGCCAGCGCGTGTCCTATCAGCGCACGTTCGGCAACGAGTGCGTGAAGGGCTCCTACACCACGAGCCTCTTCGCGTTCTGAGGACCGGGATCGCGGGTCCCGTGCAGTTCGGCAGCGGCTCGCGGATGGGGAGTGCGAGTGCTGCCGAGGGCTCCTTGCGATCTCGCACCGGGGGTCGGCCAGGCGGAGTGGGGCCGCCGGGCCGGCACCTCGGGACCGCCCCGGCACGTGAGGAGGCCGACTGTCCCGTGGACATCCGAAGTCAGCTGTCCCGTGGGCAGGTTGTCTCCTCCGGCGTGTTGTGCGGCGGACGGTTCTTCGCACGGTCGCGGTGGCTGGTGTCGCACCACGGGTAGCGGCGACTGCGACGACAGGTGCACAGGGCGACGCGGAAGCGGTCGGAGGCGACGACGGTGCCGTCCTCCAGCTCCACCTCGACCGGCCCCTCCACCAGGACGGGGCCCTGGCGCTGGATCTTGATCCGGCGCGGTTCGTCAGACGGGGAGTTCGGCACGGACGACCACCAGCTCTTCCCTCCGATCGGTGGCTGCCACCAGACGGTGCTCCCGCAGCCAGCCCTCGCGCGAGCGCAGCACCGGCCCGAACGGGATCACGCGACGCCGCGTCACGGACGCCTTCAGCCCCGCCCCGCGCAGGTGCGTCAGCGTCCGGTCGGGACAGCTGAGCGCCGAGTGCACGACCAGCAGGACACCGCCGGGGCGCAGCAGGGCGGGGGCCTCCCGGCAGATCCGGTCGAGGACGAGCCGTCCGTCCCGTCCGGCGTCCCAGGCGCGGGCCGCGCCACGCGGCGAGTGGGCGGACTCGGGCGCGGGCACATAGGGCGGATTGGCCAGGATGAGGTCGAACGACTGCCCCCTGACCGGGGCGAAGAGGTTGCCGTGCCGGATGTGGACCTGGCGCCGGGCCAGCCGGGCGTTCAGCCGTGCCGTGCACACCGCCCGCCAGGACACGTCCACCGCGGTCACCCGCGTGCCGCGGCGCCGGGCGGCCTCGATCGCCAGCGCGCCCGAACCGGTGCCCACGTCGAGGACGGCCGCGCCGTCCGGCAGCGGCTCGTCGCGCAGGGCCCCTGCCAGCAGGTCGGTGTCTTCCTGAGGGGCGTACACGCCCGGTGGTACCAGTGTTTTCACCGGCCCCGGGTACCCCGGCATTCAGGAAATAAGGGGAATTACGGACCGAGGGCCCTGGTGCAGCGACGTCCGTCCCGCGCGCCAGGCGCCGAGCAGCCGGTCGGCGAAGCGGTCCTCCAGATGGCCGGTGACCTCGATCCCGAAGGTCACGTCCGCAGCGAGACGCGGCTCCTCGGCGAGCAGGCCGCCGATGACCTCGTGCCGTACGACCTGTTCGTGCACCGCGTCGGCCTCGACATGCTCGTCGTAGAAGTGCTCGGCGGCGGGCCCGGCGCCCGTGCGGCGCATCGCCTCGGCCAGCCGCCGCGAGGCGGGCGACGAGGTGATCTCGACCGCGGCGAAGTGGCCGACGAGCGCTCCGCGCAACGCCCGGTGCAGACCGAGCAGGGACATCAGGTTGACCGTGGCCAGGGCCTGAGCGGTGCCCTCGTCGAGATAGTGCCCGTACGTCGTGACCAGCCCGAGGTCGGTCATCAGGTCGGCGAAGAGGCGCGCGTGGACGCGGTCGGGGCGGCCGCCGCCGTACTCGTCGAACTCCACCGCCGCCATGCCGGCCTTGGCCCTGCCCCACAGCCTCGGCAGCACCCAGGCGTGCGGATCCGCCTCCTTCAGGTGGTACAGGGAACGCTGGGCCGCGTACTCGCGTACCTGCCACAACTCGCCCTCGGCGGACAGGTAGTGGCTGACGCCGCCGCCGTCGACGGGCTCGATGAGGAGGTCGGCCAGCGCGTCCTCCACGCTGTCGCGGGCGGGGACGTCGGCGCGCAGGGCGGTCAGGAAGCGGTGCTCCAGCGCCGCGCGGACGCGGAGCAGGTCCGGGTCCCACTCGTAGGACTCGGGCACGCCGGCGAAGCCGCGGTAGTGCAGCTCGTAGCAGAGGTACAGGGCCAGCTGGAGATCGTCGCCGTAGCCGGACGCGCTCGCGACGTCCTGGCTCCGGGGTGGCGGGCCCGTACCCCGCAGATACTCCTCGACGGCGGCGGAGAGGGGGCCCCGCGCGGACGGCAGCCGGGGTCCCTGGTCTTCCCGCGCGCTGTGGACGTCGTGTGCCATGGCCGCCGAGTACCCGGGGCGCGCCGGGCCACCCGCCCGGAGTGCCGCCCGGCGGCGCGTGGCCCGTCACTCGCCCTCGGACTCCTCCTGGGCCCGTTCGTTCGGGGTGATCGCCTCACCGGCCTCGCCCCTGCGTCGGCGCCGATCGGCGGAGTCGTCGGTGCGGTGGGCGGCGTCCGACATCTCCTTCAGCACCTCCTCCAGCGCCGTCTCCGGCTGTTCCTCCCGCGGCTTCCTCTCGTCGGACACGGGTCTCTCCTTCGGTCGTCGGCCAAGTCGTGCGAGGTGTGCGGGCGCCCGCGCTCGGCCCCTGCCGTCGGTGGCGGTCAGCTGGTCGCGGGCGCGATCCGCAGCGGTACCGGCTCGGCAGGGGCGGCCTCCTCGTCGAGGCGGGACACCTCCGCCCACCAGGCGGCTCCGTCCTCTATGTGCCGCAGCATGACCCCTTCGCGGATCGCCCACGGACAGATCGTGACCCCGCGCACGCCGATCAGCTTCATCGCGGTGTGCGCGACCACGGCGCCGGCCAGGCTCTGTGCGGCACGCGGGGCGGAGATGCCGGGAAGCAGGGCGCGTTCGGCGGCGGGCAGCAGACAGAGGCGGCCGACGGCCTCGCGCAGGTCCGAGCGCGCCAACTGCCGTTCCACGAACGGCCCGTGACGCCCCGCCGCCGCCCCGCACAACCGGCCCAGCTGCTGGAACGTACGCGAGGTGGCCGCCGCTGTGCGCGGGCCCTCCCAGCGGATCCGGGCCGCGACGTCCCGCAGTTGGTGGCGGACCTTGCGGCGCAGTGCGCGTACCTGCGTGGTCGTCGGCGGATCCTCGCCCTCGAAGAACTCATGGGTCAGCCGTGCCGCGCCGAGCGGCAGCGACGCCACGAAGTCGGGCAACCGGCCGCGTCCGAAGGCCACTTCGAGCGAGCCGCCGCCGATGTCCAGCAGCGCGAGCGGCCCCGACCGCCAACCCATCCACCGCCGCGCCCCGAGAAACGTCAGCTCTGCCTCCACCTCGCCCGGCAGCGTGCACAGGGGCACGCCCGTCCGCGTCCGCACGGCGCGCAGCACTTCCCGGCGGTTCGGGGCGGCGCGTACCACGGCGGTCGCGAAGGCCAGGGGTGAGGTCGCGCCCCACCGGAGCGCGGTGCGGTCCGCCGCCGAGACCGCCTGGACCAGCCGCTCGATGGCCTCCTCCGGGACGGCCTCCCCGGGTCTGACCTGCTCCGACAGCCGTAGCCGCCACTTGGCGGTGTGCACCGGAAGCGGCACCCCGCCCTCCGCATCAGCCACCACCAACCGGACCGTGTTCGACCCCACATCCACCACGCTGATTCGCATACGTCCGCGAGTACCCGTTTCCCGGTCGGGCCAACGGCGTCAGCCCCTGTGCGCCGCCCGCATGACACAAGCGCCGGACCCGGACAGGGAAGAGGGGCCACCGTCTCCCTGTGGACGGCGGCCCCTCGGACCTGGGGGTCAGGCGGTCAGGCGGCTCACATGTGGACGACCGGTGCGGCGGACTCGTCCTGCTGCGGCACGCCGGGGCGGAAGAGCACGAAGGCGATCAGGGCACCCGCGGCGAAGAAGCCCGCCGACCACCAGAAGGCGGTCGTGTAGCTCTCGATCGTCGCCTGGGCCTGCACCAGCTTGCTGGTGGCGTCCCGGCCCGACAGGTAGTCCGTGGCCGCGCTCGCGGCGAGCGTGTTCAGCAGTGCCGTACCGATCGAACCGCCCACCTGCTGCATGGCGTTGACCGTCGCCGAGGCCACGCCCGCGTCCTCGGCCGCCACTCCGCCGGTGGCCAGCTGCATCGCGGGCGGCATGACCATACCGAGGCCCGCACCGACGATGATCAGCTGCGGCAGCACCGCCGTCGCGTAGTCCGAGCCGATGCCGATCCCGGTCAGCCAGGCCATGCCGGCGGTGGCGATGGCGAAGCCCAGCGGCAGGACGACCTTGGGGCCGAGCCGTGGTACCAGGACCGTGGTGCCGACCTGCGCCATCACCATCAGCGCCGCGACCATCGGCAGGAACGCGACCCCTGTCTTCGTCGGGCTGAAGCCCAGGTTGATCTGGAGGTAGTAGGTCAGGAAGAGGAACACACCGAACATTCCGGCGCCGGTGATCAGCACCGTCAGGAAGGAGGCGGCGCGGCTGCGGTCGAGCAGGATCCGCAGGGGCAGCAGGGGGTGCGCGGCCCGGGTCTGCCACCAGGCGAACGCCGCCAGCAGCACACCGCCGGCCAGCAGGAAGCCCCAGGTCTCGGGCGAACCCCAGTCGTGCGTCTCGGCGTTGGAGAAGCCGTAGACCACGGCGAACAGTCCGGAGGCGACCAGGATCGTGCCCGGCACGTCCAGCTTGGAGTTCGCGGCGTCCCGGTGGTTGCTCAGCAGCAGCCAGCCGCCGACGAAGGCGAGGGCCGCGATGGGCACGTTGACGTACAGCGTCCAGCGCCAGTCCAGGGCGTCGGTCAGCACACCGCCGAGCAGCAGGCCCACCGCGCCACCGGCACCGGCGATGGCGCCGTAGACGCTGAACGCCCTGGCCCGCTCCCGGGCGTCGGTGAACGTCGTGTTGAGCAGCGAGAGCGCGGCCGGTGCGAGCAGCGCGCCGAAGGCACCCTGGAGGGCACGTGCGATGACCAGCATCTCGAACCCGGTCGAGGCGCCGCCCAGGACGGACGCGCCCGCGAAGCCGACGACGCCGACGAGGAAGGCGGGCTTGCGGCCGAAGAGGTCCGCTATCCGGCCACCGAGCAGCAGCAGGGAGGCGAACGCGAGCGCGTAGGCGGTGACGACCCACTGCCGGTTGCCGTCGGAGAAGCCGAGGTCGGCCTGGGCCGAGGGCAGGGCGATGTTCACGATCGTGGCGTCCAGGACCACCATCAGCTGCGCGACGGCGATGATCGCGAGGATCCACCACCGCTTCGCCGAGGCGGCCGCGGACGGCGCCTCGACGGCGCCCGCAGGGGCGCGGTCCGTCAGGGTCTTCTGGGGCATCGGGACTCAACTCCAGGGAAAGCCGGGCGAAGGTAATGAGTACGTAAACGAAACCGTTTCGTTCACTTCGCAAGAGGTTAGACCCTCGCGGGCGAAACGGCAACGTTTCGAAACGGACCCGGCTCGTATCCCTTGACCGGCATATAACTGCTGAGGCATATTGGCTCCATGGCCGACGCCTCGCTCTGGACCGCCCTCGCCGATCCGCATCGACGGGCCATCGTCGCGCTGCTTCTGCGGCGGCCCTTGCCCGTCGGGGAGATCGTGGAGGCGTGCGGGCTGAGCCAGCCCGGCACCTCCAAGCACCTCAAGGTGCTGAGGGAGGCGGGCCTGGTGCGGGTCCGGCAGGACGGGCAGCGCCGCGTCTACGCTCTGGAGCCCGCCCCCATCGCCGAACTCGACGCCTGGCTGGCCCCGTACCGCAGGCTCTGGAACACGAGCCTGGACGAACTGGGCCGCCGACTCGACGAGGCGTCGGACGATCCCGAGGAACCCGTCACGAAGGACTGATCCCCATGACCGCCGACCTCACCGGCACCTACCTCACCCTGGACGACGGCCGCCCGGCCGTCCGCTTCAGCCGGACCTACGACCATGCCGTCGAGCGCGTCTGGCGATTCGTGACCGACGTCGACGAACTCGCCCACTGGTTCCCCTCCCGCGCCGAGATCGAGCTGCGCCCCGGCGGCACGATCAGGTTCGGCGGCGACCCGAACATGGCGGACTCCACGGGCCGGGTCATCGCGGTCGACGAGCCGCGCCACCTCTCCTTCGAGTGGGGCGGCGACGAACTGCACTTCGACCTGGAGGCCCTTGACGAGGGACGCACCCGATTCACCCTCACCAACGTCCTCGGCGCCGAGAACACCGCCGCCCGCAACAGCGCCGGCTGGGAGGTCTGCCTGACCGCCCTCGACGCCCACGCGCGCGGGGAACGTTTCGAGGGGCCGCACGCCGGGGCCGAGGCGCCGTGGAAGGGGCTCTACGACGGCTATGTCGCCGCCGGTTTCCCCTCCGGCGCCCCGATCCCGGGCGTGGACGCCTGACGGATCGGCCTGACGGTCAGGCCATCTGGCGTCGCACCAGCTCGTGCAGGCGCCCGCCCGTGTCCGCGAGCAGCTGCGCCGGAGGCCCCTGCTGAGCCACCTTGCCGTCCTCCATCACGATCACGCGGTCGGCGTCCAGCACCGTGGACAGGCGGTGCGCGATGACGATGCGGGTGGCGTTGAGGGCCTTGGTGGACTCGATGACCGTGCGCTGCGTCTCGTTGTCGAGGGCGCTGGTCGCCTCGTCGAAGAAGAGGATGCGCGGGCGGCGGATCAGCGCCTGGGCGATCATCAGCCGCTGCCGCTGACCGCCGGAGATCGCGCCGCTGCCCGAGACGATGGTGTGCAGCCCCATGGGCATCCGCTTGATGTCCTCGGCGAGCCCCGCCATCTCGGCCGCCGCCATCGCCTCCTCCGGCGTGTACGGCTCGGTGCCGCAGATGACGTCCAGGATGGACCCGGTGAACGGCTGGGCGTGCTGGAGCACCACCCCGCACTGCCGCCGTACGGCCGACTGGTCCAGCGCCGACAGGTCCTGGCCGTCGTACAGCACACTGCCCGAGACCGGCCTGTCGAAGCCGATCAGCAGCCTGAGCAGTGTCGACTTGCCGCAGCCGCTGGGGCCG
Source organism: uncultured Streptomyces sp. (assembly GCA_965653385.1). GTDB lineage: Bacteria > Actinomycetota > Actinomycetes > Streptomycetales > Streptomycetaceae > Streptomyces. Next base: position 12,823 of record CBFGZZ010000088.1, read on the forward strand.
ACGATCGCCACGAACTCGCCCGACCCGACGTCGAAGGACACGTCGTCGAGGACCAGGGGGCCGTCGTCGGAGTACCGGAAGGACAGCCGGCGCGCCTCGATCGCCCCGGTCAGCGGGCCCGGCCGGGTGCTCGCCGTGCGCACCTCCGGCGTGGCCTGAAGCACCGGCTTGATCTCCTCGAACAGCGGCAGCGCGGCCACCGCCGACACGAACGAGCCGGTCAGCTGGGTGACCGAGGTCAGCAGCATCGTCACCGAGGTGTTGAAGGTGAGGAACGCGGCCGCCGACATCGTCCCGCGCGCCGGACCCGCCAGCAGCATGAACATCAGCAGCGTGCACACCGGCAGATAGACCGCGCCCATCACCGTGGTGAGGTTCTTGATCCGCCCCACCCGCTGCTGGAGCTCACGGCTGCGCGCGAACTGTGACGCCCAGGAGGCGTACGCGTAGTTCTCGGCCGCCGCGACCCGCAGCTTCGGCAGCCCGCGCAGCGTCTGGAACGCCTGGTTGTTCAGCTTGTTGCTGAGCACCACAAGCCGCCGCTGCCAGCGCACCTGCCACAGCCCGAGCCCCAGGAACACGGCCGCGATGACGACGAGCATGCCGATCGCCGCCATGGCCATCGGCACGCTGTACCAGAACAGCAACGCCAGATTCATCGCGCCGACCGTCACCGACGACGCGACGACCGGGCCGACTCCGGCCATCAGGCGGCGGATCGCGCTGATGCCCATGGCCTGGCTCGCCAGCTCGCCGGTCGAGCGCTCGGTGAAGAACTTCGTGGGCAGCCGCAGCAGCCTGTCCCACAGGGCCGGTTGCAGCGTCGCCTCGATCCGGCCCTCAAGACGCAGGATCGTCAGGTTCTGCAGCAGCATGAAGGCCGCCGCCACGACACTGCTGATCATCACGGCCAGACAGAACTGCACGATCAGCCCGGTCTGCGCCTTCGGCACGAACTCGCCGAGCACCTTGCCGGTCGCGATCGGGACCAGCGCGCCGATCGCGACGGTGATCAGACCACTGATCAGGAGGTTGGTCAGATCCCCGCGGGTGCCCCGCATGCTGAACCGCAGCAGCCTCAGCGGGCTCAACGCGCGGTCGGGCAACGGCCGGTAGAACATCACCGCACGCGGCTCGAACTCCTCCGCGTTGGCCTTCTCGATCGGCGTCTCACGGCCGGTCGCCGGATGCACGGCCACATAGCCGCCGCGCCGCCACAGCAGCGCGACCGGCGCACCGGACAGCGCCCGGTGACCGACCAGCGGTCCCACGTTGTCCCGCCACCATCGCCCGTCCAGCCGTACGGCCCGGGTGCGCACCCGGGAGGCGATGGCCACCCGCTCGACCGGGTCGAGCCGGTCGCTCTCGGTGCCGCTCTGCGCCGGCTCGGCCAGCGTGATCCCGGCTGCCTCGGCGACCAGCTTGCAGGCCGCGTGACTCGCGTCCGCGTCGGCGGCCGTCGTCCGCTTGTCGCCGCGCTTGCCGATGGACGCCAGCAGCGTCCGGTCGGCCTGCGCGCGCACCGCCTCGCCGGCCTTGATGCCCTCGGCGGTGCGTGACTCGTGGGTGCGCTCCAGCTGCTCGATCCAGCGGTCCAGCGTGGTCAGCAGCCGGTACTGCTGGTCGACCATGGACTGCCAGACCGCAGGGTCCATCAGCAGGTCGGCGGCCGCCTCCGCGCCGTACAGCGAGCCGTACTGCACGCTGCCGGGCGGCACCTGCATCCAGAAGACGTCGTCGTCCGTCACCTCGGCCGCCCGCTCGGTGGCCATCGGTGCCTGGAAGAGGATGGAGAGGCTGCGGCCGACGCCCAGGGCGAGGGCGTACTCCAGGGGGCTCGTCTGCGGCGGTACGTACTGCGGGTTGCCGTACTCGTCGTAGGACCAGGTCTGCGTGTTCGCAGGCTGGTACAGCTCGCGCAGCCCTATTCGGTGTACGACGCAGTCCCTGAGCGGTCGCGCCACCAGCGTGTGCTGCGGTCCCGCGACCGGGCCGAGCAGCAACGAGCCCGCCTCCAGGCGGCCCAGGTGGTGCCAGTGGCCCTGCTGCCCGGCGTCGACCGCGAACAGGTCCACCGCACCGGACGCGACCAGCCACAGCACCTGCGGGCCTTCGAGGTCGAGCCGGTTGTGCCCGGCGCAGTCGATGCGCGTGCCCATCTGCCCGAGCGCGTTGAGAACGAGGTCACCCTCGTGGACGGAGGTCATCTCACCGCTCCTTGACCAGCGCCGCGTACGCGCCGCCGCGCGCGACGAGTTCCTCGTGCCGCCCGCGTTCGACGATCGTGCCGTGCTGGAGTACGACGATCTCGTCGCTGTCGCGCACGGTGCTGAGCCGGTGCGCGATCACCACACAGGCACAGCCGCGCTTGCGCAGGTTGTCCATCACGACCAGCTCGGTCTCCGCGTCCAGCGCGCTCGTCACCTCGTCGAGGACCAGGATGCTGGGGCGGCGTACCAGCGCCCGCGCGATCTCCAGACGCTGGCGCTGCCCGCCGGAGAAGTTGCGGCCGTCCTGCTCGACCTTGCTGTGGATGCCGCCGGGGCGGCGCATCACCACGTCGTAGAGCGCCGCGTCGCGCAGGGCGTCCACCACCGCGTCGTCCGGGATCGACGGGTCCCAGAGCGCCACGTTGTCGCGGATGGTGCCCTCGAAGAGGAACACCTCCTGGTCGACGAAGGAGACGGAGGCGGCCAGCGCGCCGCGCGGGATGTCCTCGATGCGCTGGTCGTCGATGCGGATGACGCCCTCCCAGGGGGCGTACAGGCCCGAGATCAGCCGGGAGACGGTCGACTTGCCGCTTCCGGAGCCGCCGACCAGGGCGACCTGCTGGCCGGGCCCGACGGTCAGGTCGAAGCCGGTCAGCAGGGGCTTGTCGAGGGGGCTGTAGCCGAAGGTGATGTTCTGGAGCTCGACGTGGCCGTGGAGGCGGCGCGTCGAGTCGCCGGTGCCGGGGCGGCCGTAGAGCGGGTCCGCCTCGAAGTTCTCGACGTCCTTCAGCCGGGCCACGTCGGCGGCGAAGTCCTGGATGCGGCCCGCGACGCCGTTCAGGCGGGTGATCGGGGCGGTGAACCGGGTGACCAGGGCCTGGAAGGCGACCAGCAGGCCGACGGATATGCCGCCCTCGACCGCGCGCATGCCGCCGATCCAGAGGATGAGCGCGCTGTTGAGCGTGGCGAGCGTCGGCGCGACCACGCCCAGATAGGCGCTCGGCACGCCGAGGCGCTGCTGTTCCTCCAGTGTGGTGGCGTGCTGTCCGGCCCACTTGCGGAAGTAGCCGTCCTCGCCGCCGGTCGCCTTCATCGTCTCGATCAGCTGAAGGCCCGTGTAGGCGGTGTTGGTGAGGCGGGCGCTGTCCGCGCGCAGCTTGGCGGTGCGGGTGGCGCGCAGGCGGATGACGACGCGCATGGCGACCACGTTGAGCAGGGCCACGCCTATGCCCACGAACGTCAGCTGCGGGTCGTAGGTGTAGAGGAGGATCGCGTAGAGCACGACGACCACCGCGTCCACGCCCGCCGCCGCGAGGTCGCGGGCCAGGGTCTCGGACACCGCGTCGTTCGACTGGAGGCGCTGCACCAGGTCGGCCGGGCTGCGCTGGGAGAAGAACGTCACCGGCAGCCGCAGCAGATGCCGCAGGAAGCGGGCGCTGGACAGGGTGGAGGAGATGATGCGGCCGCGCAGCAGGTTCGCCTGTTGCAGCCAGGTCAGCACGAGGGTGAGCGCGACACAGGTCCCCATGGCCGCGAACAGCACGCCCAGCAGGGAGGTCTGGCCGCCGATGAGGAACATGTCGATATAGGTGCGGCTCAGCGCGGGCACCGCCGCGCCGACCACCACCAGGAGCAGGCTCGCCAGGACGGCGGCGGGCATCGTGCCCGCGGTGCCGCGCAGCCGGGCCGGCATCGCGCCCAGCACACCCGGCTTGCGGCCGCCCTTGCTGAAGCCGTCGCCGGGCTCCATCACCAGCACGACACCGGTGAAGCTGCCGTCGAAGTCCTCCATGGGCACGAAACGACGGCCCTTGGCGGGGTCGTTGATGTAGACACCCCGGCGGCCGAAGCGGCGGCCCATGCCGTCGTAGACGACGTAGTGGTTGAACTCCCAGAACAGGACGGCCGGCGTCTTCACCTCGGCGAGGGCGGCCGTGTCCATCTGCATGCCCTTGGCCGTCAGACCGTAGCTGCGGGCCGCCTTGAGCAGGTTGCTGGCGCGCGAGCCGTCACGGGAGACGCCGCACGCGATGCGCAGTTCCTCCAGCGGGACGTGACGGCCGTAGTGGCCGAGCACCATCGCGAGGGAGGCGGCGCCGCACTCCACGGCCTCCATCTGGAGCACGGTGGGCGTGCGGACGGTCTTCGACCTGCCCTTGGGCACGGGGCGCTTCGGCGGGGTGGCGCGGCGCCTGCTGCCGCGGGTCTCCTGTGCGGCGCTCACGGCAGCAGCCAATCGACGGGACGTTCGTCGGCCAGCCGGATCGAGGCGTCGGCCATGGTCATGGAGGTGAGCGAGAACGGCGGCCCGTCCGCGGACGACCACTTGTAGCCGCTCTTGGTGCTCGACTCCTTGTCCAGCTTCACCAGTACGGCCACCGGCCTGCCGTCCTTGGTGAACTGTTCGCCCAGCTGGTTGTCCCCGAGGAACGCGGCGATCTGCTGCGCCGACTGCGCGGAGCGGTCCACCGACTTCACATGGCCGCGCAGGACGCCGTACTCCTGGGTGGGCACGGAGGAGACCGTGAGGTCGACGGCGGCCTTGTCGGGGATGGAGGCGGCGTTCTCGGCGGGCACGTAGACCGTGGCGTACAGCGCGTCCTCGGCGTGGGCGACCTTCTCGACGGCGGCGACGTTCGCTCCGGTGGAGATGATCTGGCCGATGGTGGCGGCGAGCGCGGTGACGCGGCCCGCGGCGACCGTGCGCACGACCGTCTCGCCCTTGGCCGTACGGACCTTCAGTACGGGCGAGTTCGCCGGGAGCCGCCGGCCCTGCTCGGCGAGGACCGCGGTGACCTGGCCGGCGACCGGGCTCTGGAGGATGTAGCTGCCCTGGCCGTGGGTGAGGACGGCGGGCGCGCTCACCGTCGAGGCGACGGAACCGGTCACCGCCCACACGGAGGCGGCGGCCATGACGATCACGGTCACGGAGAGCACCAGCCAGCCCTGAGGGCGGGCGAAGCGCACCGGAAGGTCGAGCTCCTCCGGTGACTGGAGCTTGGCGAGGGCCTGTTGGCGGAACTGCACGGAACTTCCCTCACCTGAGGATGAGTGGAGACCGGCGCGCGGGGGCCGGTCGTGGTGCGGGGCGGTGCCTGTCTGTTTCGAGGCACCCGAAGAGCCCCGGAACCGGGGAAGGGTTCCGGGACTCAGCGGTGACGAAAGGTGCGATCAGAGACCGGCGACCAGGCCCGAGACCGGGGCGGTGTTCAGGCCGGTGACACCCTCCACGGTGCCGACGACCGTGTCGACCAGGCCGGAGACCGGGGCGATGCCGTTGACAGCGTCGAGGGCACCGTTCACGGCGTTGACCTGCAGGCCGCCGGAGACGTTGTCGAGCTCGGCGTCGGAGATCTCGACGGTCTCAACCTGGGGGGTGGAGTTCATGATGGAACTTCCCTTCCTAATGGATATCTCACAAGGGGGAGCGGCCCCCTCTGGGGACAGATGACGGCCGCGACCGCAGGCACCCGGCGCCCGTTTCCGGAAGCCGTCGACGGCCCCTGCGGTGCGATGGATCAAAGCACGCTGCGGGTACGGGCTTCCAATCAAACTCTGGGCTCACCAGGGCACTTTCGACTCAGCCACGGCGATCCGTGCAGACGCGTGCACGTCTCGTCGGCGACTTCTTCACATGCGTCACAGCATCGGCTCGGACGGGCTGTTGCCTCCGTCGGGCGGGCCTCGGGGCGATGCGGTGGCGAATCCGACACTCCCGCCTCAAGGGGGTGACCACCGGTAGCTCCCTTGTGCAGAACCTCCGTCCACGGTGACTTCGTTGAGTATTGAATGTGCAGATTCCCTGAAGCCTGGATTCCGCTCGGGATTCTCAACCGACCGTTACTGATCAGTGGCAGATCGTGTCAGCCCAGAAGCGCGTACACCGTGCTCGCACGGGCGGCGATCTCGCCCGAGCTCTCATCGGTCATCGCGATGTCGGCGAACGCCATACGGCGGCCCAGCTTGGTGACGACCGCCTCGATCAGGACATCCGAACCGAGCACCGCGCGCTGGAACGACGTGGACTGCTGCACCGTCGTCATCGGCCCGTACGCCCCGCGCGCCGCCGACACGGCGATCACGGTGGCGGTGTCGGCGGCCGCCATCAAGGCCTGGCCCGACAGGGCGCCGCCCTCCCGGGCCAGCCCGTCCGACCAGGGCAGTCGCAGGATCGCGCGCCGGTCCTCCACCGCCTCGACGGACAGGCCGAGGGCGAGGACCCAGGGGGCGAAGTTGGCGGAGAGGATCTTGTCGGCTTCGGCGGTCGTCATCGTCATATGGGGGATTGTTCCCGCCGCCGGGACCGCAGGCGCGGTCCTTGGCCGATTCGGTGTTTCGAGCAAGGCGCGCGCAAACGGAATTGAACGCACCGTGGGACCCGTGCGTACCAACTGCCAACCAGGCGCCCCGAACAGCTGCCGCAGAGACGGCGGCACAGACCCCGTCCCCCAGGAGGTCGAGAAGTTTGAGTCACAAGCGAATTCCGAAGCGCAAGGCCGCGATAGCCGCGGGCGGCGTGGTGGCGCTCGGAGCGGCCGCGATCCTGCTGCCGAACGCCAACGCGTCACAGGACGGCGCGGCGGACGACGCCGCAACCGCCAAGACCCTGAAAGCGGCGGACGCGTCGGATCTCGCCTCGCAGCTCGCGGGACTGCTCGGCGACGCCTTCGCCGGTTCGTACTACGACTCCGAGAGCCAGCAGCTCGTGGTCAACGTCATCCCCGGCGACAACAACAACGTGATCGTCCAGGCGAAGAAGGCCGGCGCGAAGGTCCGCGAGGTCGAGAACAGCCTGACCGAGCTCGCGTCCGGCGCGCGGACCCTGAAGTCCGAGGCGACCATCCCGGGCACGGCCTGGTCGGTCGACCCCAGAACGAACAAGATCCTCGTCACCGCCGACTCCACCGTCACCGGCGACAACTGGGACCAGCTGGAGTCGACCGTCGACAGCCTCGGCTCCGGCATGGCGACCATCAAGAAGTCGGCCGGCACCTTCAAGACGTTCCTCTCCGGCGGCGACGCCATCTTCGCCGGCGCCTCACGCTGCTCCGCGGGCTTCAACGTCACCGCCGGCGACGGCACCCCGGCCTTCCTGACGGCCGGTCACTGCACGCTCGGCGGCAACGAGTGGTCGGACACCGAGGGCGGCCAGCCGATCGCCACCGTCGACCAGTCCACCTTCCCCGGCGACGGCGACTTCGCCCTGGTCAAGTACGACGACCCGGCGACCGAGGCACCGAGCGAGGTCAACCTCGGCGACCAGACCCTCGCCATCAGCCAGGCCGCGGACGCCGAGGTCGGCCTCCAGGTCTTCCGGATGGGCAGCACCACAGGACTGAACGACGGTCAGGTCACGGGGCTCGACGCCACCGTGAACTACCCGGAGGGCACCGTCACCGGCCTCATCCAGACGAACGTCTGCGCCGAGCCCGGCGACAGCGGTGGCTCCCTGTTCACCCAGGACGGCCAGGCCATCGGCCTCACCTCGGGCGGCAGCGGTGACTGCACGGTCGGCGGCGAGACCTTCTTCCAGCCGGTGACCACTGCCCTGCAGGCGGTCGGCGCGACCCTCGGCGACGCCGCCGGCGGTGGCGCGGGTGCCGGTGAAGGGGCCGGTGCCGGTGAGGAAGCCGGTGCGGGTGAAGAGGCCGGTGCGGGCGAGGAAGCGGGTGCCGGTCAGGAAGCCGGTGCTGGTGAAGAGGCGGGCGCCGGTGAGGAAGCCGGAGCCGGTCAGGAAGCCGGAGCCGGTCAGGAAGCCGGAGCCGGTGAAGAGGTCGGCGGCGGCAACGCCGACGGCACGGGCAACGGCCTCGGTGAGATCGTCGGCAACGGCGTCGGGAACTGACGCCCCGACACCGGCACGCGGATCCCGGTGATCCGTAGCGACAAACGTGGTCCGGCCCTCCGGCGGGTGGGTCGGGCCACGTTTCGTCCCCCGGGCCGTCAGTCCCGCGCCCGCAACAGCAACAGCGCCACGTCGTCCACCCGCTCCCGCTGTGCCGCGCTGTGCTCGACGAGCAGATCGGCCAGCTCGTCCAACGGACGTTCCCCGGCCTCGGTGAGCAACTGGCCGAGGTCGGCGAGCGCGTCCTCGATGTCGACGCCCGGGGACTCGATCAGCCCGTCGGTGTAGAGGACGAGCACACAGCCCGGCGCGAGTTCGACCTCCGTCGTCGGATACGTGGGCGAGCCGTCGATGCCCAGCAGCGGACCGCCCGCGAGGTCGAGCACCCGCACCCGCCCGTCCGGCCGTCTCAGCAGGGGTGGCGGATGCCCGGCACGAGCCATCACCGCCCTCCCGCGCGCCGGATCGAGTCGCAGATACAGACAGCTGGCGAACAGGTCGGAGCCCAGGTCGAGCAGCAGTCGGTTGGTGCTGCGCATGACGTCCTCGGGTGCCTGGCCCACGGTCGTGTACGCCCGCACCGCCGTGCGGATCTGACCCATCAGGCCCGCCGCGGTCACGTTGTGTCCCTGGACGTCCCCGATCACGGCCGCCGTCAGACCCTCCTCCGTCGGCACCAGGTCGTAGAAGTCGCCGCCGATCTCCATGCCCTGGGTGGCGGGCAGATAGCGTGCGGCCGCCTCGATGCCGGCCAGCGGCGGCAGCGAGTGGGGGAGCAGGGCGGCCTGCAGTCCGTGCGCCAACTGGTGCTTGGCGTCGTAGAGCTGGGCCCGCTCCAGCGCCTGCGCGATCAGCCCGCCGAGACTGGTCAGCACCGCACGCTCGTCCGCCGGGAACTGATGCGGCTCGGCGTAGGCGAGGACGCAGGTGCCCACCGGCCGCCCCGAGGCGATCAGCGGCAGATACGCCCAGGCCGCGAAGCCGTCGGGCGTCGAGTACCGCACCGGGTACAGCCGCTCCAGCTGCTGCTGCGAGTCGAAGAACGCCGGGACCCCGGTGGTCAGGGCATGGGCCCCCGGGGTCTGCTCGGTCAGCGGCAGCCCGTCGAACCGTTCCACGATCTGCGGATCCGGATAGCCGCGGTGGCCCAGCACATGCAGACGGCCCGCCCGCGATCCCAGGACGACGAGGCCCTGGCTGCCGACAGCCGGGACGATCTCGTCCGCGACCAGCTGCACCACGTCCTGCACACCCGCCGCCTCGGTGAGCGCGCCGGCCAGGCTCAGCACCTGGGAGATGGTCACCAACCGGCCCGGCGGGTCGTCGGGCCGCGGCCCGCTGCGCCCCATCTCCGCCACCGCGCGGGCCCGGCTGATCCGCACGCTCAGACCGGTCGTGCTCGGATACATACGGAACGACAGCCAGTCCCCGGGCGGGCGCAACGCCACGAAGGAGGTGGTGTGCTGGCTCATCAGCGCGGCCCGGTACCGGTCCTCGTACACCGGGTCGTTGAGCCAGGGCACCGATGCCCACAGCTGGTTGCCGAGCAGCCGGTTGACCGGCACGCCGATCAGCTCGGCCGCCGCGGGGTTGGCGAAGCTGATCCGGCCGTGCAGATCGAGCGAGCACAGCCCGTACGGCAGCCGCGACACCATCCGCGCCGCCTCCACCGTGCCGAGCGTGCCGGCCGCGCCGCTGAACGCCGGCCCGGCGACCAGATCGGGCTCCGGCAGCGGTGGACGGCTCTGCGCCATGGCACGTTCCAGCCGTACGGCCAGCCGTCGGCAGGCGGCGTTCAGATGGTCCCGCTCCCGGTCCGACAGCTCCGGGGGGTGTGCGCCGGGCCAGGTCACGAAGATCGCGCCGTAGGCGTTCGACTCGGTGGCCACCGGCAGTGCCGCCAGCGCGAACGGGTAGGGCAGAACGAGGGCGATCCGCGGATACCGGGCCGCCATGTCCTCCTCGCCCCCGACCCAGACGAGCCGGCGCTCACGCACCGCCTCCGCGACCGGGATCGGCGCGCTCAGCCCGACCCGCTCCCACGGCGCCGCGAACGCCCGGGGCAGGCCCGCCATGACCGCCATCTCCAGCACGGGTTCGTCGGCGGCCAGCAGATACACGGCACCGGAGTGCGCGTCCACCTCCTCCATCATCGAGGCCAGTGCCAGCGACAGCAGCGGTCGGCCCACCCGCGTCCGCGCGGCCGCCGGCGCCTGGGCGGACGTCTGCCCGTCGGACACGCCGACCACCTCCTCCGCTGGGCCGCGCGACAGGTCCCAGGGCTCAAATCTCCCCCCTCGGGGCTGCTCGCGCACGGCGAGCGGGACCGGGACCGACCGCTCACACCCGCCGCCGTGAGGGGACGCCCGTACCCCCTGACCGCGCGCTCATGCCCCCGCAGTCGATGCGCGACCACGGCGTACGGGCGCCTCAGTGCGCCCCCGCGCACCCTGATGGCCGGTTCTTCGCGCCCGCAGACGGTCACGGACGCCAACAATGGGGCACGCGCTCAAGACCATGGAAGTGACGAACGGCGGGCTGGAGGGGGAGCAGTGATCCGGGTCCTTGTGGTGCATGACACGTCTCTGGTGAGGTCGGTGCTGGCCGAGTGGCTGCACCGGGAATCCGACCTGGAGGTGTACGACGCCCCCTGGCGCGGCGCGCCCGCCCGGGTGCGGTCCGTGCGACCGGACGTCTGCGCGGTGGATCTGGACTGCTCGGACGCGTACGGCATCCCGCCGCTCGCCGACCTGCGCGTGCGGGACACGGGTCGCACGCCCCCGCATCTTCTGGTGCTGGCCAGTGTGAACCGGCCGGGGCTGCTGAAGCGGGCCCTGGAGGCCGGTGCGCTCGGCTACGTCGACAAGGAGGGTTCACCGGACCGTCTGGTGCGCGGCATCCGGCGGGTGGCCGAGGGGGAACGTTTCGTCGACGACTCGCTCGGCTTCGCCTTCCTCAAGGCCGCCGAGATGCCGCTGACCCGGCGTGAGCTCAGCGTGTTATCCCTCGCGGCGGAGGGGGCGTCCGTCGCGGAGATCGCGGGCAGCCTGCACCTGTCCCACGGGACCGTGCGCAACTACATGGCGGCCATCACCCGCAAGACCGGGGCCCGCAACCGCGTCGACGCGATCCGGATCTCCCAGGGCGAGGGCTGGCTGTGACGGCGTCCCGGGCACGGGTGTCCAGCCGCCGACGAGCTCGCGATAGCGCGCCGAGCACCGCACGAGCTCGTCATGCGTCCCGTACGCCGTGTCGCGACCGTCCATCATCAGCACCCGGTCGGCGCGGCGGGCCGAGCTGACCCGGTGGGCGACGACGACCAGGGTGCCGCCGGGGCGGCTCGCGAAAGCGCGCTCCGCGCGGGCCTCGGCCTGCGGATCGAGGTGACAGGTGGCCTCGTCGAGCAGCGCGAGCGGGGCGTGCGACAGATGGGCCCGGGCCAGCGCGATCAGCTGCCGCTCACCCGCGGACAGCGCCGTGGGATCCACCCGGCCTCCGAGTCCGCCCAGCGCGTCGAGCAACGGCGCCAGGCCCACCGCCTCGGCGGACGCGAGCATCTCCGCCTCGGGAACGGGGTCCGGTCGCAGATGGGCGAGGTTCTCGGCGAGGCTGCCGGTGAACACGTAGGCCTCCTGCGGGATGAGCACCCGACTCGCGCGCGCCCGCGGTGTGGGTGCGGGGTTTCCGTGTACGCGGATCGTGCCGGAGCGGGGCTCCAGCAGACCGGCGATGAGTGTGGTGAGCGTGGACTTGCCGATGCCGCTCGGTCCTACGACGGCGAGGTGGGCGCCGGACGGGAGGGTGAGGTCGAGATCCTCGATCACGGGGGCCGCGGTGGGGCCGTAGGCGAAGGTGACGGAGGAGAGGGTGAGGGCGCGTCGCTCTGCGGGGGGCGCCGCGATGTGTCGTTCGGCGGGTGCCTCGCCGTCGTGGCCGGTCGCACCCGCGGGGCGGAGCCGCACATTCAAGTGCAGCCCCGCGCCCCTCGACGGCGTTGCCGGGCCGGAGTCGACACCGCCCCCGGTGGCCCCCGTCGGCGCCAGCCGTCGCAGCACCACCGCCAGGCGGGAGCCGCTCGTGCCCAGGCCGTGGACCAGGTTGTGCAGAGCGGGGAGCAGGGACTGGGTGACGTAGGCGAGGGCGCCGAGGAGGGCGCCCGGGGTCACGTCCTGGCGGAGCAGCCAGGGCGCGGTCGCGAGGAGCAACACGATCGGGAGGTGCCCGCCCAGGGCGAGGGCGGCCACGCGCAGCACGCCGAAGCGGGCCAGGGAGCGGGCGGCCCGCAGTTCGGCGTCCACCAGGCCCCCGGTGTCGGCGGCCAGCCGGTCCTCCGCGCCGGATGCGGTGATGTCCCGTAAGCCCGGGCAGATGGTTCCCAGCCGGTCCGCCAGCGCCTCGTCGGCCACCAGGAACGCCTGCTGTCGGCGGGCCAGCGGGCGTAGCGTCGCCGTGAACAGGCCCACCCCGGCGGCCAGCGGGGGCAGGACGACGAGCAGCAGCAGCGGGGCGAGCGAGAACAGGCCGGCCAGCGCGCCGACCGCGGTGAACACGAACGACCGCGACACCATCACCAGCCCCGCGAAGGTGTCCCGAGCGATCTCCACCTGCTGGGTGAGCCCGGACAGCGCCCCCCGGTCCGCCTCTCGCACCCCCCGCTCGACCACCCGCGTCACGAGCCGGTCCCTGAGCGGTTCGACGAGCGCCGCGACGGCCGCGTACACCCGAGCCGTGCCGTACGCGCCGAGGACGACCCCGAGACCGGCGACCGCGAGCCAGCCGAGCCCGACCTGCGTCCGGCCCTGGAGGAACCCGTCGTCCAGGGCGCGGGCCGGGGCGTACCCGATGAGGAAGCTCTGCCCCGTCTCCAGCACGGACCAGAAGCCGAGCCGCACGAGAACGGGCCACCGGGACCGCAGGAAGCGCAGCCCGCGCCGGCCGAGCCCGTCGGCCGTATCCGTCCCGCCGCTCATGGGCACGCCTCTTCCGTCGAGGCGGTATCGGCCGTTCCTGTGAACGTCTCCCGGTACTCCGCCGTCCCCCACAGCTCCTCGTGCCGCCCCACCGCGCGCACCCTCCCGCCGTCCAGCCAGGCCACCTTTGCGAGCCTTTCAGCACCTCTATGCTGTCGGCGCCGCCGGTCAGCAGGTACTGATACGGTGTCTGGACCTGCGTCTGGGTGGGATCGGCAATGTCGATTCCGTTGTAGAGCGTTTTGACATAGCGCCGCGGCAAGCCCCGAACGGCAAGACCTCCATCCGAGCCGATGCCGCCTCCGGAATTTACCGCGACGCCGGGCAGCAGATTCAGGTAATCTACGATCGACGGAAGCGATTTCTCCTCGATCTCCTCCTTGCTTACCTGCTCGACCGTCGAGCCAACCTGGCTTTTTTCGGTCGGCGTCCGGTTCGCAGTCACCACGATCTGTTCGAGTTCCGTGACATCGTCTTCATCGCCGGCTGCCGCATCCTTGGCCCGCGCGTTGCCCGAAATCGCCAACGCAACCGCGCCGGCGCAATATAACCACTTCCGCATTTCTGCCTCCGGGGACGAATGAATCGTCCGGTTGATCGACAACCGCAGGCAGGCAATGACGGGAACTGGCCGTGAATAGATCGGACCCGGACGCCTCGCGGCAACACTTTTCAATGTCACCGCTACGTGCGACCGCGCCCGAACACACCCCGTGTTCGGACATGGGTGACGG
>CBFGZZ010000089.1:0-26512 GCA_965653385.1 uncultured Streptomyces sp.
CTGAAGGGGCTCCGCCCCTTCGACCCCGCCAAGGGGCTCCGCCCCCTGGACCCCCGCTCCTCAAACGCCGGAGGGGCTGCATTGGCCAAACGCCGAAGCGGCTGGAGTCAGGCTGGGTTCAGCCCGTCAGTGCTCCCTCCGGCTCCCCCGTGCTCAGGCGCGGCCCCGTCACCCGTACCTCCGGCAGTTCCCGGTGGGCCGGGTCGCGGACCTCGCCGACCAGGAGTTCCAGGACGTCCTCCAGGGCGACGAGGCCGAGGACCCGGCCGGAGGCGTCGGCCACCTGGGCGAGGTGGGTGGCGGCTCGGCGCATGACGGTGAGGGCGTCGTCCAGGGGGAGTTCCGAGCGGAGGGTCGTCATCGGGCGCCAGACGTGCTGGGGCACCGCGCGTTCGGACTCCTCCAGGTCCAGGACGTCCTTCACATGGAGGTAGCCCATGAAGGCGCCGGTCTCCGCGGCCACCGGGAAACGGGAGTAGCCGGTGCGGGCGGTGAGGGCGACGATCTGGCCGGGGGTTACCGAGGGGCTGACCGTGACCAGGGAATCCCGCTTCAGCAGGACGTCCGTCACCGGGCGCGAGCCCAGTTCCAGGGCGTCCCCCAAACGTTCCTGCTCCTCGGGGTCGAGCAGCCCGGCCTGGCCGGAGTCCTCGACGAGCCGGTTGAGCTGCTCGCTGGTGAAGACCGCCTCGACCTCGTCCTTCGGTTCGACGCGGAAAAGCCGCAGGATGGCCTGGGCGACGGCGCCGAGGGCCACCGTGATCGGGCGGCAGAAGCGGGCGAAGTAGACCAGGCCGGGGCTGAGCCACAGCGCGACCTTCTCCGGCGCCGCCATCGCCAGGTTCTTCGGCAGCATCTCGCCGATGACCAGGTGGAAGAAGACGACCGCGGCCAGCGCGATGACATAGGTGAGGGGGTGGATCATGCCCTCCGGCATGTGAACCCACTCGAACAACGGCTCCAGCAGGTGCGCCACCGTGGGCTCCGCCACCGCGCCCAGCGTCAGCGAGCACACCGTGATGCCGAACTGGGCCGCCGCCATCATCTGCGGCAGCCGCTCCAGGCCGTACAGGACCTGGCGTGCGCGGGCCGTGCCGAGCGGTTCGATCTGGCTGCGGCGGACCGACACAAGGGCGAACTCTGCGCCCACGAAGAACCCGTTGGCCAGGACCAGCAGCGCCGCGAAGAGAAGTTGGAGCACGCTCATCGGGCGACCTCCACCACGGCCCCGGTCCGGACCAGCCGGACGCGCTCGGCACGGTAGTGACCGACCCGGCGCACCGAAAGCCGCCAGCCCGGCAGTTCCGCCTTGTCGCCGACGGCCGGGATACGGCCGAGCTGATCGGCGACCAGCCCGGCGACGGTCTCGTACGGCCCCTCGGGCACGTCGAGTCCTATGCGCTGGAGGATGTCGACCCGGCAGCTGCCGTCGGCGTCCCAGGCGGGCCGGCCGTCCTCCGGCGGGGCGGCGGCGAGTTCGGGCAGGTCCTGCCCGTCGTGTTCGTCGCGGACCTCGCCGACGATCTCCTCGACGATGTCCTCCAGGGTGACGACCCCGGCCGTACCGCCGTACTCGTCGACGACGACCGCGATGGGCTGCTCGCTGCGCAGCTGCGCGAGGAGCGGCTGGACCGGCAGGGTCTCGGGGACCAGCAGGGCCGGGCGGGCGATACGGCCGACGGGGGTGCGCAGCCGTTCACTCGAACGGATCGCCAGGGCGTCCTTCAGATGGACCATGCCGACGATCTCGTCGATCCTCTCCCGGTAGACCGGGAAGCGGGACAGACCGGTGGCACGGGTCAGGTTCACCACGTCCTCGGCGGTCGCCGACGACTGGAGCGCGCTGACCTTCACGCGCGGGGTCATCACGTGCTGCGCGGTCAGCTCGGCGAGCGACAGGGTCCGTACGAAGAGATCCGCGGTGTCCTGCTCCAGGGCGCCGGCCTGGGCGGAGTGGCGGGCCAGGGAGACGAGCTCGCCCGGTGTGCGGGCGGAGGCCAGCTCCTCGGTCGGCTCGATGCCCAGGGAGCGCACGAGACGGTTGGCGACGGAGTTCAGCGCGGCGATCACCGGCCGGAACAGACGTGCGAAGACGTGCTGCGGGCCGGCGACGAAGCGCGCGACCTGCATCGGCCGGGACACCGCCCAGTTCTTGGGCACGAGCTCGCCGATCACCATCTGCACGGCCGAGGCCAGCAGCATGCCGACGACCACGGCCA
Organism: uncultured Streptomyces sp.; assembly: GCA_965653385.1. Taxonomy (GTDB): domain Bacteria; phylum Actinomycetota; class Actinomycetes; order Streptomycetales; family Streptomycetaceae; genus Streptomyces. Next base: position 2,220 of record CBFGZZ010000089.1, read on the forward strand.
CCCCGGACACCGCGCCATCGGGGACGCCGATGGCGGTGAAGGGGCCGCCGAGCAGCTCGGCGAGCGCCGGTTCGGCGAGCATGCCGACGACGAGGGAGGTGATGGTGATGCCGAGCTGGGTGCCGGAGAGCTGGAAGGACAGTTCCTTCAGTGACTCGACGACCCGGTGGGCCCGTCGGTCGCCCTCGGCGGCGGCCTTCTCGGCGTCCGTCGCCTCGACCGTGACCAGGCCGAACTCGGCGGCCACGAAGAAGCCGTTGGCGAGAATCAGGAGGAACGCGGCTGCCAGAAGCAGCAAGGGGATGCTCATGATGCCGCCGCCCCGGTATGTCGGGAGGGGGCGGCGCAGGTACTACAGGACGATCCGTCCATCGCTGGAGGGAATCACTCCTCGGGTAGCAGGGGGCCTCTGAGGGCCGGCTGGGACATCAATGGCGGAGGCGTCGGAAAACGCCTCCGCCAACAGATTAATCAAGACATGGCGATTTACGTCAGGGTGAACGTCACTCAGTGAGCCCCGATGGCCCCCTGAGTCAGCCCTGATGCTCCTCCGGATCCCTGAGGGCACGGGCCTCGGCGAGCGCCCGCAGAGCGCGCGCGTCGGCGATGGCCCGCTGTTTTGCGATGCCGGGCTGGATGCCGAGCGCGGGCAGGCTGGTGCCGTCGCTGAGGTTGAGGAACACCCAGGGGTCGCCCGGACGGAGGTTCACCTGGACGATCTCGGCCCACTCCAGTCGGCGCCTGGTGGCGATGTTCACCACGGTGACGCCGGACTCGTCGGCGACGACCTTCACGCGCGCCAGCATGGCCAGCACGCCGAACATCAGGGCGCCGGTGAAGACGAAGCTGAGGCGCTCGCCGGGGCCGAGCTTCTCCAGCAGCAGCGCGACCGCCGTGATGACGACGAAGATCGCGACACCCGCGGTGAGCAGCACGGCCCGGGTGCGGCCCGGCCGGAACGTGACGGGCAGGGCGGGCAGTTCGGAGGACATCGGTGTACGGACCCTCGGGGTGGTCAGAGGCGGCAGGCGTGGATGGCCGTGGTCAGGATGGCCCGCGCGCCGATGTCGTACAGGTCGTCCATGATGCGCTGGGCTTCCTTGGCCGGAACCATGGCCCGCACGGCGACCCAGCCCTCGTTGTGCAGCGGCGAGACGGTCGGCGACTCCAGGCCGGGCGTGAGGGCGACCGCCTTCTCCAGCTGCTCGACGCGGCAGTCGTAGTCCATCATCACGTACGTCCGCGCGACCAGGACGCCCTGGAGGCGGCGCAGGAACTGCTGGACCTTGGGCTCCTCGCCGTCCGCGCCGGTGCGGCGGATGACGACGGCCTCGGACTTCATGATCGGGTCGCCGACGACTTCCAGGCCGGCGTTGCGCAGCGAAGTGCCGGTCTCGACGACGTCCGCGATGACCTGGGCGACACCGAGCTGGATGGCGGTCTCGACGGCGCCGTCGAGGTGGACGACGGAGGCGTCGATGCCGTGGTCGGCGAGGTGCTTGGCGACGATGCCCTCGTAAGAGGTGGCGACTGTCTTGCCGTTCAGGTCCGCCAGGTCGTCGCCGACGGTGCCCGGCCTGGTGGCGAAGCGGAAGGTGGAGCGGGCGAAGCCGAGGGCCAGGATCTCCTCGGCGTTGGCACCGGAGTCGATCAGCAGGTCACGGCCGGTCAGGCCGATGTCGAGCTGCCCGGAGGCGACGTAGATGGCGATGTCGCGGGGGCGGAGGTAGAAGAACTCGACGTCGTTGCCGGGGTCGACGATCCGCAGTTCCTTGGACTCGCGGCGCTGGAGGTAGCCGGCCTCATGCAGCATCTCCGCCGCAGGGCCGGACAGGGAACCCTTGTTGGGGACGGCGATGCGCAGCATGAGGTCGGCTTCCTTCGTTCGCTGTTACGGGTGTGCTGGGTTGCTGGTGCTCAGAGGTGGGCGTAGACGTCGTCCAGGGAGATCCCGCGCGCGACCATCATCACCTGGACGTGGTAGAGCAGCTGCGAGATCTCCTCGGCGGCGGCTTCCTTGCCCTCGTACTCGGCGGCCATCCAGACCTCGGCGGCCTCCTCGACGACCTTCTTGCCGATGGCATGGACGCCCTTGCCGACCAGCTCTGCGGTGCGGGAAGTGGCGGGGTCGCCGCTTACGGCCTTGTGCTGGAGCTCGGTGAAGAGCTCCTCGAAAGTCTTCTTGGACATGGTGGCGCCCACTTTACGCGTAGTGCCCGTCCACTTAACGCCATGGTTCAGATACTGAGCGGAGGGTCGCCGCCGTGGCCACCGCCGCCGTCACCGCCTCGTGTCCCTTGTCCTCGTTGGAGCCCTCGATGCCGGCCCGGTCCAGGGCCTGCTCCTCGGTGTCGCAGGTCAGCACGCCGAAGCCGACGGGGACCCCGGTGTCGACCGAGACCTGGGTGAGGCCCTGGGTCACGCCCTGGCACACGTACTCGAAGTGCGGGGTGCCGCCGCGGATGACCACGCCGAGCGCCACGATGGCGTCGTAGCCGCGGCCCGCGAGGACCTTGGCGACCACCGGGAGTTCCCAGCTGCCGGGGACCCTGAGCAGGGTCGGCTCGTCGATCCCCAGGTCGTGCAGGGCGCGCAGCGCGCCGTCCACCAGACCATCCATCACCTTCTCGTGCCACTGCGCCGCGATGACCGCGACCCGCAGGTCGCCCACATTGCGTACGGACAGCTCCGGTGCGCCCTTGCCGCTCACGTTCCTGAGTCTCCTCGTGTGCTCTTACTGGTTGGTGCAGGTGGACAGGGTGGCCGGGGCCCCGGGTGCCGGGTCCAGCCAGGGCAGGTCGTGCCCCATCCGGTCGCGCTTGGTGCGCAGGTACGTCAGGTTGTGCTCGCCCGCCTGTACGGGCATCGGCTCCCGCTCGGTGACCTTGAGGCCGTGGCCGGTGAGGGCGTCGGTCTTGTCGGGGTTGTTGGTCAGCAGGCGCACGCTGTGCACGCCCAGGTCGACCAGGATCTGTGCGCCGGCGCCGTAGTCGCGGGCGTCTGCGGGCAGGCCGAGTTCGAGGTTGGCGTCGAGCGTGTCGCGGCCGCGCTCCTGGAGTTCGTAGGCGCGCAGCTTGGACATCAGGCCGATGCCCCGGCCCTCGTGTCCGCGCAGGTAGACGACGACTCCGCGGCCCTCGTCCTGGATGCGCTGCAGGGCGGCCTCCAGCTGGGGGCCGCAGTCGCAGCGCAGGGAGTGGAAGACGTCGCCGGTGAGGCATTCGGAGTGGACGCGGACGACGACGTCCTCGCCGTCACCGATCTCGCCGTGGACGAGGGCGACGTGCTCGACGCCGTCGACGGTGGAGCGGTAGCCGTACGCCGTGAAGGCGCCGTGGGCCGTGGGCAGGTGGACCTCGGCCTCGCGGCGGACGGCCTGCCGGCTCGGCACCCGCTGCTCGACGAGGGCCGGTCGCTGCTCGGCGGGGGTCGGCTCCTGCTCGGTCGGCGCCGGGTGTTCGGCGGCGCGGCGGTAGGCGATCAGGTCCTCGATGGAGATGATCGTCAGGCCGTGCTTGCGGGCGAACGGGATCAGCTCGGGCAGCCGCAGCATCTCTCCGTCCTCGCCGGCGATCTCGACGATGGCGCCGGCCGGGCGCAGGCCCGCGAGGCGGGCGAGGTCGACGGCGGCCTCGGTGTGGCCGTCACGGACGAGGACGCCGCCGGGCCGGGCGCGCAGCGGGAAGATGTGGCCGGGGCGGACGAGATCCGAGGGCTCCGCCTTGCCGCTCGCGAGGAGCTGGAGCGTGGTCGCCCGGTCGGAGGCCGAGATGCCCGTGGTCACGCCGTGCGCGGCGGAGGCGTCCACGGAGACGGTGAAGGCGGTCTTCATCGACTCGGTGTTGTCCGCGACCATCTGCGGCAGTTCGAGCCGGTCCAGCTCCTCGGGCTCCATGGGGGCGCAGATCAGGCCGCGGCACTCGCTCATCATGAAGGCGACGATCTCGGGGGTCGCGTGCTCGGCGGCGATGACGAGGTCGCCCTCGTTCTCGCGGTCCTCGTCGTCGACGACCACGATGGGGCGGCCCGCGGCGATGTCGGCGATGGCCTGCTCGATCGGGTCGAGCGTGAGGTCCTCGACGCCTTCGGTGCGGTACAGAACGGGTGCCGTGGTCATGCCGGCGCTCCTTCCAGAACGGGCCGCGCGTCCTTGCGGGAGCGCAGCCACCAGTCGCGCATGCCCCACAGGACGAGTGCGCCGTAGATGACGTAGACGAAGCCGGAGAAGGCGTAGCCGTTGGCGAAGTTGAGGGGGACGCCGACCAGGTCGACGAGGAGCCAGGCGAACCAGAACTCGACCATGCCGCGTGCCTGGGCGTACATGGCGACGATGGTGCCGACGAATATGTAGGCGTCGGGCCATGGGTCCCAGGACAGGGTCGGGTACGCCTTGAACAGCAGTGCCACCGCGACCGTGCCGGCGGCGGCCGCGGCGACCATCGCGCCGCGCTCGCGCCAGGTGGCGAACCGTACGGCGATGTGGCCGTCCTCCGTCTGCCCCTTGCCGCGCTGCCACTGCCACCAGCCGTAGAGGGCGACGAGCATGACGACCGCCTGCTTGCCGGCGCTGCCGGTGAGGTGGCCGAAGAAGGCGCCGAAGAGGATCAGGCCGGCCAGGAACTGCACGGGCCAGGTCCATATGGAGCGCCGCCAGCCGAGGGCGAGGGCGGCGAGGCCGAAGAGGTTGCCGACCATGTCCGACCAGAGGATGTGCTGGCCGAACAGGGTGAAGGCCTCGGAGTTCAGCGAGTTCACCGGGCACTCGTCCCTTCGGAGGAGAGCCGGTCGCCCAGCATCCGCTCGACGTACTTGGCGATGACGTCGACCTCGAGGTTGACCGGGTCGCCGGGCTGCTTCAGGCCGAGCGTCGTCAGGTCGAGGGTGGTGGGGATGAGGCTGACGGTGAAGTAGTCGGGGCCGGCGTCGACGACGGTGAGGCTGATGCCGTCGACGGTGATGGAGCCCTTCTCGACGACGTACCGGGAGAGGTCGGCGGGGAGCGAGACCTTGACGATCTCCCAGTTCTCGGAGGGCTTGCGCTCCAGCACCTCTCCGGTGCCGTCGACGTGGCCCTGCACGATGTGCCCGCCGAGACGGGCGCCCACGGCGGTGGGGCGTTCCAGGTTGACTCGGGAGCCGACGGTGAGGACGCCCAGGCTGGAGCGGTTCAGGGTCTCGGCCATGACGTCGGCGGTGAACTCGTCGCCTTCGTGCTCGACGACCGTGAGGCAGACGCCGTTGACCGCGATGGAGTCCCCGTGCTGTGCGCCTTCGGTGACGACGGGGCCGCGCAGTCGGAAGCGACAGGCGTCGTCGAGGGTCTCGACGGCCGTGACGTGGCCCAGCTCTTCGACGATTCCGGTGAACACTTCCCGGGTCCTCCTGCCTCATTCGGGCACGGACTCCGGGGCTGTCGATGACGACAGAATGTACGAGCAGGGACACCGAGGGCGACGCCGATACAGGGCTCGCCACGGGGGCGAACCAATACGGCGGCGCGCACGAATGCCCGCCCGCCGCGCACTGCCTCCCATCCGGACTTTAACCGTCGGTCCAGGAATTTCACCTGGTCAACCGGCCGCTGGAGGCGACCGGGTCGCGGACTGTAACCGCCGGTTCGGACTTTCACCGACCCCGGAGTGCGCTGCTTCTGGTACAGAGCCAGTGTGCCACGCCCGATCCACGTCCATGCGGGTGAATGTTGTGGGGTGGCTCACAGGTCACTTCGACCAAGCCCTTTCGGGATTGGTCCATACCTATTGACGCACTGGTCTAGTCCTCTCTAGGGTCTGCGCAACTTCCGTGGAGAGGAACCGACTTGCTGTCCCTTTCACGCAACGGGGCGAGACCCGCTCTGCTCGCCGCCCTCGGCACCATCGCCGGCCTGGTGCTCGCCGGCCTCCCGGCGACCGTCTCGCACGCCGCCGACCAGGAGTCCTGCCGCCCCGACGGCCTCTACCGGACGCCCGGCGTCGACGTCCCGTACTGCTCGGTCTACGACGCGGCCGGCCGGGAGGAGATGGGCGCCGACCACCGGCGCCGGGTGATCGGCTACTTCACCGGCTGGCGCACCGGCAAGGACGGCACGCCCGCCTATCTGGCGCCGGACATCCCGTGGGACAAGGTCACCCACCTCAACTACGCCTTCGCCCATGTCGACGGCGGCAACCGGATCTCCGTCGGCACGGACGGGGCGACGAACCCGGCGACGGGAATGACCTGGCCCGGTGTGAGCGGCGCGGACATGGACCCCGCCTTCTCCTACAAGGGCCACTTCAATCTGCTGAACAAATTCAAGAAGCAGCACCCGGACGTCAAGACGCTGATATCGGTGGGTGGTTGGGCCGAGACCGGCGGCTATTTCGACGACAGCGGCACGCGCGTGAACTCGGGCGGCTTCTACTCGATGGCCACGAACGCCGACGGCTCGGTCAATCAGTCGGGCATCGACACGTTCGCGGATTCGGCGGTCGCGTTCCTCAGGAAGTACGGCTTCAACGGCGTCGACATCGACTACGAGTACCCGACGTCCATGACGGACGCGGGCCACCCGCTCGACCGGCCCCTCTCCAACGCCCGCAGGTCCGGCCTGGTCGAGGGCTACGCGGCCCTGATGAAGACCCTGCGCGAGAAGCTCGACCGCGCGGGCGCGGCGGACGGCCGGCACTATCTCCTCTCCGTCGCCGCGCCCTCCTCCGGATATCTGCTGCGCGGCATGGAGACCTTCCAGGTCCAGAAGTACCTGGACTACGTCAACATCATGTCCTACGACCTGCACGGCGCCTGGAACGAGTACGTCGGTCCGAACGCCTCCCTCTACGACGACGGCAAGGACGCCGAACTCGCCGCGGCGGGCGTGTATTCCACGTCCCAGTACGGCGGAATCGGCTATCTGAACACCGACTGGGCGTACCACTACTTCCGCGGTTCGATGCCGGCGGGCCGTATCAACATCGGGCTCCCCTACTACACCCGGGGATTCAAGAACGTCACGGGCGGCACGGACGGACTGTGGGGCAGGGCGCCCTCGACGGCCTGTCCGGCGGGCTCCGGGCTGACCAAGTGCGGTGACGGAGCCGTCGGGATCGACAACCTCTGGCACGACCTCGACACCGACGGCAAGGAGTCACCGGCGGGTTCGAACCCGATGTGGCACGCCAAGAACCTGGAGAAGGGGATCGTCGGGGACTACGTCACCGACTACGGCTTCCCGGCCGGGACGCGGCTGACCGGTACGTACGCCCGCAAGTACGACTCGACCCTGGTCGCGCCCTGGCTGTGGAACGCGGAGAAGAAGGTGTTCCTGTCCACCGAGGACGAGCAGTCGGTGAACGCCAAGGCCGACTACGTCGTCGACCACGGCATCGGCGGCACGATGGTGTGGGAGCTGGCCGGGGACTACGGCTGGAACGCGGGCAGGGGGCAGTACGAGCCGGGCTCGACGCTGACCTCCGCGATGTACGAGAAGTTCAGGTCGGCGTCCCCGTACGGCGCGAAGCGCTCCACGGTCGATCTGCCGGCCGAGGCGCTGGACATCGACGTCGACTTCGGGCAGTTCCCGCTCGGCGACTCCAACTACCCGATCAGCCCCAAGCTGAGGATCACCAACAACTCGACGGCGACACTGCCCGGCGGCACGGAGTTCCAGTTCGACTACGGCACCTCGGCACCCGGAAACGCCAAGGACCAGTCGGGCTGGGGGACTTCGGTGATCCGCAGCGATCACACGGGGAGCAACGTCGGCGGGCTGAAGGGCGACCACCACCGGGTGTCGCTGAAGCTGCCGGGCCGGCAGACGCTGGCGCCGGGGGCGTCGGCGGAGCTGGACCTCGTGTACTACCTGCCGGTGTCGACGCCGTCCGACTGGACGGTGACGTTCGGCGGGAGGACCTACGCGCTGGCCGGGGACCTCACACGCGGCACGACCGTGGTGGAGCCGGGATCGGGAACCCCGTCCCCCTCCCCCACCTCTTCCAGTGGAGAGTGCGCGAACCCCGCCTGGAGCGCCACGACGGAGTACGGCGGGGGCAGCACCGTGTCCCATGAGGGGCACGGGTGGAAGGCCAGGTGGTGGACGAAGGGCGAGGAGCCCGACACCACCGGCGAGTGGGGCGTGTGGCAGGACCTGGGAGCCTGCTGAACCCCGCCCAGTCGGCCCGGCGGCGGTGACGACGGCCCTTGCCCGCCGCCGGGTCTCCCAGCTCCCGCCATCTGCCGTTCTGGCAGGGTGAGGACATGACCACCGCGATCGCCGACGAGTTCGAGACCTATCGCCCCCGGCTGTTCGGCCTGGCCTATCGCATGCTCGGCTCCGCCGACGAGGCCGAGGACACCGTGCAGGACGCGTATCTGCGCTTCAGCGGCGCCGACCGCAGCGCGATCGAGTACCCGGCGGCCTGGCTCGCCAAGGTCGTCACCAACCTCTGTCTCACCCGGCTGACCTCGGCCAGGGCCCGGCGCGAGCAGTACGTCGGGCCCTGGCTGCCCGAGCCCGTGGTCACCTCGGACGGCGTACTCGGACCGCTGGAGTCCGCCGAGCAGCGGGACGCCGTGTCCATGGCGATGCTGGTGCTGCTGGAGCGGCTCACGCCGACCGAGCGTGCCGTGTACGTGCTGCGGGAGGCCTTCGCCTACGGGCACCGGGAGATCGCCGAGACGCTGGATCTGACCGAGGCGAACTGCCGGCAGCTGTACCGGCGGGCGGTCCAGCGGGTGGGTGAGGAGCGGACGCGGTTCGAGCCGTCTCCGGAGCGGCAGGAGGAGCTGGTCAGGTCGTTCCTCACGGCGGCCCGCGACGGCGACCTCGGTGGGCTGGAGAAGCTGCTGGCGGCCGATGTCGTCTGGTCGAGCGACGGCGGCGGCAAGGTCTCGGCGGCCCGACGGCCGATCGAGGGCCGGGACAAGGTGTTCCGTTTCCTGGCGGGCGCGACGCGCACGTTCCTGGCGGGCGTGGACTTCACCGCGGTCGAGATCAACGGCGCGACCGCGCTGGCCGTGTGGGAGGGCGACACACTGCTCTCGGTGACGGCGTTCGACGTGCGGGACGGGCTGGTCACGCATGCGTGGGCCGTGGTGAACCCGGACAAGCTGGACTTCGTACGCCGGCAGCTTGCGCGGGCGTAGCGGAGCCGGCGGCGAGATCGTCCGCGGCTGTCACATTTCACGCGGGGTACTCGGTCCCAGCTGACGAGGGGCGCTCCAGCCGGGAGCGCCCGGCGTCCGAAGGGGCTGAACGGCATGACCACGATCCTGGTGACCGGCGGTACCGGCACACTCGGCAGGCTCGTCACCGAGCGGTTGCGGGCGGACGGCCACGAGGTGCGGGTGCTCAGCCGGCACGCCCAGCCGTACGCCGTCGACCTGCGCAAGGGTGGCCCTGCCCTGGACGCGGCCCTGGAGTCGGTGGACACGGTCGTGCACTGCGCGACCTCGGCGGGCGGCGGTGACGAGGAGGCCGCGGCGCGTCTGATCGCGGCGGCGCGCAGGGCCGGCGTACGGCACCTGGTGTACATCTCGATCGTCGGCGTCGACCGGGTGCCGTTCGGCTACTACCGGAGCAAGCTCGCCGTGGAGCGGCTGGTCGAGGAGTCGGGGCTCGGCTGGACCGTGCTGCGCGCGACCCAGTTCCACGATCTGCTGGTGCGGGTGCTCGGGATGCTGGCCAAGTCGCCGGTCGTGCTGCTCCCGGCCCGGGTGAAGGACCAGCCGATCGAGGTGGCGGAGGTCGCGGCCCGCCTCGCCGAACTGGCGCTGGACGACCCGGCCGGACGCGTCGACGACATGGGCGGCCCCGAGGTGCGGACCTTCGACTCGCTGGCCCGTGCCTACCTCAAGGCCACGGGTCGCAGGCGAGTCGTGCTGCGCGTGCCGCTGCGGGGCAAGGCGTACGACGGCTTCCGCTCGGGCGGTCATCTGGCGCCGGGGCATGCGGTGGGCAAGGGGACGTTCGAGGAGTACCTGGGGCGGCGGTTCGGGGGCGGGCAGGGCGTTTGACCCGGGCTTCCCAGGTCCGGTCACCGGTCCGGCGGCCCGAACAGCTCGTCCTGCGCGGCGTCCCGCGCCGTGAGCAGCGCTCCGCGCAGGACGGCGCCGCCGCCCAGACCGGTGGGCCGAACCACGGTCGCCAACGGCGACATCCGTCGGATCCGCTCCTCCACCCGCTCTGCGAGCGCCTCCCCGCCGGCCTGCCCGACCTCCCCGCCGAGCACCACACAGCCGGGGTCGAGGATGGCGACGACGGAGGCGACGCCCACGGCGAGGCGATCGGCGAAGGCGTCGAGGAAACGGTCGGCGGAGGCGGCGTCGCCGACCACACCGGCTTCGCCCCCGGCCCCCGCCACCAGCGCCACAGCCTCCCTGACGACCCCGGCGGCGAGCGGCTCGTGCGCGGACGCGCCCTCGACCGGAAAGCCGTACGCCCGCGCCAGCTCCACGATCGCCGCCGCCCCCGCCAGGGAGTGGAACCCGCCCTCGCAGTCCACCGCCGTGGGCAGTCCCGACGTGCCCGGTACGGGCAGGAAGCCGATCTCGCCGGTGCCGCCGGAGGCTCCTCGGCGCAGGGCACCGTCGAGGACCACGGCAGCCCCCGTACCGTGGCCGAGCCAGAGCAGGACGAAGGTGTCGCGGTCGCGGGCCACGCCGTCGCGCTGTTCGGCGAGGGCGGCGAGGTTGGTCTCGTTCTCGACGCTGACGCGGGCCTCGGGGAGCCGTTCCTGGAGGGTCGCGACCAGACGGCGGTGCCATTCGGGCAGGCCGGTGGAGTCGCGGAGCTCGCCGCTCGCCGGGTCGATCAGGCCCGGGGCGCCTATCCCCACCGTATGAAGCCGGTCCGCCCCCGCCTCCTTCGCGACCCGCTCCACGAGCGTGACCGCCTGCTCCACCGCGGGCCCGGTCCCCGTGTCGCCGCCGATCGGCACCGACGCCTCCGCGAGCACGGCCCCGACCAGGTCGGACACGACGACGGAGACACCTTCGGTACGGACGTCCAGCGCCGCCAGATGGGCGCGGTCGGCGACGATGCCGTACAGCTTGGCGTTCGGGCCGCGCCGCTGCTCGCCTGCCTCGCCGACGACCGCGATCAGGTCGGCGGCCGTGAGGCGTTCGACGAGGTCGGCGACGGTCGGCCGGGACAGGCCGGTCAACTGCTTCAACTGCCCTGCCGTCAGCGGGCCCTCCTGCTGGAGCAGTCGCAGGGCGAGCCGGTCGTTGATGGCCCGGGCGGTGCTCGGGGATGCGGGCATGCCGGGATCCTTCCAGATCGGCGGGGCCGTGCGGTGGGCGGCCGGGATATCCCCTATCTATCAGGCAGGGACCCTGATAGTTTACGCGCGGCGTCAACACAGAGTGCGACGCGCGCAGCACGCAGTCCGCACGGAGCGAGGACCAGGAGGGGCCGGACAATGGGTGAGGTGGTCTACGACCTGCGCGAGGTGAAGCGCGCCCGGTACGCCGTGGCGGCCGTCTTCGCCGTGCACGGCGCCGTCACCGGTTCGTTCGCGACACGGGTGCCCTGGATCCAGGACCATGCCGGGGTCAGCGCGGGCCAGCTGGGGCTGGCGCTCGCCTTCCCCGCGCTCGGCGCCTCCCTCGCGATGCCGCTGGCGGGCAGCGTCACCCACCGCTTCGGCGCCCGGAACGCCCTGCGCGGACTGATCGCCCTGTGGACCCTCGCCCTCGTCCTGCCCTCCCTCGCCCCCAACCTGCTGACCCTGTGCCTGGCGCTGTTCACGTTCGGCGCCACGGCGGGCATGGCGGACGTGGCGATGAACGCGCTCGGCGTCGAGGTCGAGAACCGCCTGGACCGGTCGATCATGTCCGGGCTGCACGGCATGTGGAGCGCGGGCGCCCTGATCGGCTCGGCGGCCGGCACAGTCGCGGCCCACCTGGGCGGCGACGCCCGGCTGCACCACGCGCTCGCCGCGGCCACCCTGACCTTCCTCGGCGTCCTGGCGTGCCGGTGGGTGCTCGACCTCCAGCCCGCCGAGGACGAGGAGCCGCCGCCCCGGTTCGCGCTGCCGCCCAGGTCGGCGCTGCTCATCGGCGCGGTCGGGTTCTGCGCGGTCTTCGCGGAGGGCGCGAGCCTGGACTGGTCGGCGGTCTATCTGCGGGACCAGCTGGACACCTCGGCCGGACTCGCGGCGGCGTGCACGACCGGCTTCACTCTCACCATGGCGCTCGCCCGGATCGCCGGGGACAGGATCGTGGACCGCTACGGCGCCGTGCGCACGGTCCGGTTCAGCGGTGTCCTCGCGACGCTGGGCGGCCTGCTGATCGTGCTGTCGGACCAGCCGGCCGTGGCGATGGCCGGGTTCGCGCTGCTGGGTCTGGGCATCGCGGTGGTCGTGCCGCTCTGCTTCGCGGCCGCGGGCCGCAGTGGCAGCAATCCCTCGCTGGCCATCGCGGGCGTCGCGACCATCACGTACACCTCGGGTCTGATCGCCCCGAGCGCGATCGGCGGGATCGCCCAGGCCACCAGTCTGATGGTGTCCTTCTGCCTGGTGACGGTGCTGTCCTTCGGCCTGGTGGTGTTCGCACGCGTCCTGCGCGCCGGTGACCGCGAGCGCCCGAAGGTCAGCCGACCGGACACGGCGGTTCCCGACCCACGCCCCTGAGGCCCTCGAGCAGTCGCTTCGTACGTGCGATCAGCCCTGGTCGGTGCGGTTCCCCACGTACCTGACAATGGTCCGGTCACCCACCCGCACGACGAAAGCGAAACCGCACCATGGATCTCGGCGTCCGCTGGAAACTGCACGGCGACGGACGCACGCCGGCACCCGGAGCGGTGGTCCGCCCCGACGAACGGCTCTCGTGGCCCCGTACCGTCGGACTCGGCGCCCAGCATGTGGTGGCCATGTTCGGCGCCTCCTTCGTGGCGCCGGTCCTGATGGGGCTCGACCCCAACCTGGCGATCATGATGTCCGGCGTCGCGACGCTCGTCTTCCTGCTCGCGACCCGTGGCCGGGTGCCCAGCTATCTCGGCTGCTCCCTCTCCTTCGTCGGGGTCGCCGCGGTCATCCGGGCCGACGGCGGTACGAGCGCGACCGTCACCGGCGCGGTCCTGGTCGTCGGCGCCGTGCTGTTCCTGGTCGGTCTCGCCGTGCGGAAGTTCGGCGCTCGGATCATCCACGCCACGATGCCGCCGATCGTCACCGGCGCCGTGGTGATGCTGATCGGCTTCAACCTCGCCCCGGTGACGGCCTCGACGTACTGGCCGCAGGACCAGTGGACGGCGCTGCTGGTGATGCTGTTCACCGGGCTCGCGGTGGTCTGTCTGCGCGGGTTCTGGTCCCGCATCGCGATCTTCCTGGGCCTGGTCTTCGGCTACGGCATCTCCTGGACGTTCGACCGGATATTCGGGAAGATCCACTCGGTCGACGCGAGCGGCAAGCTCACCGACCACTGGCGGCTCGACCTCTCCGGGGTCTCGAAGGCCGACTGGATCGGGCTGCCCGACCTGCACGGCCCGTCCTTCCAGTGGTCGGCGATCCTGGTGGCCCTGCCGGTCGTCATCGCCCTGGTCGCCGAGAACGCCGGGCACGTCAAGGCGGTCGGTGAGATGACCGGCGACAACCTGGACGACAAGCTGGGCACCGCGATCTCCGCGGACGGCGTCGCCTCGATGTTCTCCACGGCGGTGGGCGGCCCGCCCAACACCACCTACTCCGAGAACATCGGCGTGATGGCCGCGACCCGCGTCTACTCGACCGCCGCCTACTGGGCCGCCGCCGGCTTCGCCCTGCTCTTCGGCGTCTGCCCCAAGTTCGGCGCGGTCGTGGCCGCGATCCCGGGCGGCGTCCTCGGCGGCATCACCGTCATCCTGTACGGCATGATCGGCCTGCTCGGCGCGCAGATCTGGATCAACGCCAAGGTGGACCTGCGCAATCCGCTCAACCTCGTCCCGGCGGCGGCGGGCATCATCATCGGCGTCGGCAACGTCACCATGGAGTTCACCGACACCTTCGAGCTCAGCGGGATCGCACTGGGCACGCTCGTCGTCATCACCGGCTACCACGCGCTACGCGCCTTCGCCCCGGCCCACCTCAAGACGCAGGAGCCGCTGCTCGACGAGGGCACGTCCTCCTACGACGAGGAGGGCCGGCCCGGCAACGAGAGTGACAGCCGAGACGGGGCTCAGCGCGCCAAGTCGTAGGCGTACGACGCGGTGAAGGTCCCCGGCCTCCCCTTGCAGCCGTCCGACTCCCCCGGCAGCTTCACCCACAGGTAGCCGTCGATCCGCGCCTCCCCCGTGCTGAGTGTCGGCGCCCGGCCCAGTTTGCGGCCGGCGGGGTCGCACCACTCCCCGTCGGCCGGGACGCCGGCGCCGTTGCGGCTGGTGTCGATGACGGCGCCGAGGCTCGCGGGGCCGCCGAGGGCGTCGAGGACCTGTCGGTCGTAGGCGATCTCGTCGGTCGTGGCGTGGAAGTTGGAGACGTTGCTGAAGACGCCGTCGGAGGAGGCGGTCGAGGCGGCGCCGGCCTGTCGCAGCCACTCGGTCTGTTTGCCGGGCGCGTGCCAGCCGGAGTGCCCGGCGTCGTAGTAGACGCGCGCCCTGGGGTTCGCCGTCTTGAAGGCGCGGCCGGCGCGGGCCAACGAGGCGAAGCGGTCGGCGCGTCCGGCGGCGGAGAGGCACTCGGACTGGGCGACCGAGTCGGGCTCCAGGACCACGATGACGTCGGAGGAGCCGAGCCCGGCGGCGAACCTGTCGATCCAGGCGTCGTACGCGTCGAGGTCGGGTGCCCCGCCCTGGGAGTGCCCGCCGCAGTCACGGTCCGGTATCGCGTACGGCACCACCACGGGCACCCGCCCCAGCGCCGAGCCTCCCGAAGTGACCGCGCGGACCCGGGCGGTGATGGTGTCCGGCGTGAAGTCGGCGAACCACACGGCGGCCGGCTGAGCGGCGATCCGCGACGCGATGACCGCGTGGCGCGGGTCGCCGGTATTGCCGCGGACCCACTCCAGCACCTGGGAGTCGGGGTGGCGGTAGAGGCGGGCGGAGACCACGGTCGGCTGCCTGCTCCTCTCGGTCCTGGTCGGGGCGGGCACGGGGCTCGCGGGGCCGGCCTTCTTCTCCTTCGGGGTCGGTGAAGTCGGCGTCGGGGACGGGGACGGGGACTTCGAGGCCGACGGGGACGATGAAGGCACGAGCGGCAGGGAGTCCAGGCTCGGCGAGCGCGTCACCTCGGGCCGCCCGGCCTCGTCGGAGCGCCCTCTGCCGTCGAGCGCGGAGATCATGCCGGTCGCGGTGCCGACGGCGACCACGACGCAGGCCGCCACGACCATGGCATGGCGCCGGGCCGCCCTCCTGCGCTCGGACCTGCGTGCGGCCAGTCGCTGGGCACGTAAGCCTGGCACCGTCCTGCTCCCCCTCCCCCGACAGCGGGCGCGTTCCCCCGTTCTGGGGAAGCGCCGGGCCCGCCGACACCTGCGCCAGCCTAAAGCTGGGACTCTGCCCCCATGGCGCAATGCGAACAATTCACCACACCCGTGGACGCCGTCATCTCCCGTATGCGCGCCCTCCACGCGGCCCTGCCCGAGCGCGACGGAGTGGCCGTCTTCAACCGCGTCTACCTCACCGTCACGGAGGCCGTCGACCGGCACATCGACGAGGGCCGGTTCGCGGACGCGGGGGCGGCGATCACGCTGGACGTGCGGTTCGCGGAGCGGTATCTCACGGCGGTGGAGCGGGCCGAGGACGAGCGGCGCCCGCCCGCCTGCTGGCGGCCCCTGTTCCAGATGCGCCGGCATCCCGGCGTACGTCCGTTGCAGTTCGCGCTCGCGGGCATCAACGCGCACATCGGCCACGATCTGGCGCTCGCCGTGGTGGACGCCTGTCGTAGCCTCGACTGCGAACCCGTCGACCTGGAGGACGAGTTCGACCGGGTGGGTGATCTCCTCGTCTCGCTGGAGGAGCGCGTCCGCGAAGAGCTGATGCCGGGTCCCGACCTGCTCCAGATCGCCGACCCGCTCACCCATCTGCTCGGCTCCTGGAGCCTGGAGCGGGCCCGGGACGCGACCTGGTCGGCGGCGCGGGCGCTGTGGGCGCTGCGCCGACTTCCCGATGTCGCCGAGGACTTAACCGAGCGGCAGGACGCGGCCCTGGGGTTCGCCGGACGCATGATGCTCACGCCACTGCCGGAGTGATTCGGCCACTCCTGTGACGGGTCCCCTCAACTGGTGGATGAACGTTGTACGTTCGACAGGAGTGGACCTCTTGCGAAGGAGCACAGGCATGGCGACTCGGCTCGGACTGGCACTCCCGCAGAACAAGCAGTACGACCTCGGCAGGGACGTCCCGGACGTGGCACGCGCCGCGGAGGCGGTCGGCTACGAGAGCCTGTGGGTTGTACGAGCGGGCCCTGTTCCCCGAGCCGGCCACCCAGGGGCTGTACGGCATCGAGGGCCTGCCCTGGCCGGACGCCTACCGCGGCGTCGCAGACCCGCTGGTCACGTTGACGCTGGCGGCCGCGGCCACCGAGCGGGCCCGGCTCGGCACCAGCGTGCTGGTGGCCCCGTTGCACGTGCCCTTCCAGCTCGCCAAGACCCTCGCCACCCTGGACGCGGCGAGCGGCGGCCGGGTCGTGGCGGGCCTCGGCACCGGCTGGTCGCACGACGAGTACGCGGCCGCCTCCGTCCGACCCTTCGAGGAGCGCGGCCAGGTCCTCGACGAGGTGATCGAGGTCTGCCGCGCGGTGTGGGGCCCGGACCCGGTGTCCTACGACGGCCGCACCACGAGGATCGCCCCCGCCGTGGTCGGCCCCAAGCCCGCCCGGCCCATCCCCATCCTGCTCGCCGCCGCCACCCGCAAGGCCCAGCGCCGGCTCGTGGACCACGCCGACGGCTGGATGCCCGTCGCCATGAACGCCGAGTCGCTGGCCAAGCAGTGGCAGGAGCTGCGGGACCTGGCCGCCGAGCGGGGTCGTACGGAGCCGCTGCAGACGGTGGTACGCACCAACGCGCGCTACACCGCCAAGGGGTACGAGGGCTCCGACCGCGCGCCCTTCCACGGCAGCGTCGACCAGATCGTCGAGGACCTGGCCGCGTACGCCGAGGTGGGCCTGGACGAGATCTTCGTCGACCTCCAGAGCTCCGTGCGCGACGCCCAGGAGCTCAAGGACGTCGCGGCGGAGGTGTACGAGAAGGCGCGGGCGGCCGGGATCTGAGCCTGGTCTCGGGGCCTCAGTCCTCGGGCAGCTCGACCGGCGCGATCTCGTCGTAGACGTCGCCCGGTCCCGGGTTGGTCGCGTCGGTGGCCCCGCCGAAGTGGTGCATGACGCCCCAGACCGCGTTCAGCGCGGTCTGGACGGCGCCCTCGGCCCAGCCGGCCGTCCAGGAGATGTC
Source organism: uncultured Streptomyces sp. (assembly GCA_965653385.1). Lineage (GTDB taxonomy): Bacteria > Actinomycetota > Actinomycetes > Streptomycetales > Streptomycetaceae > Streptomyces. The sequence continues at coordinate 19,557 of CBFGZZ010000089.1, forward strand.
GTCGCCGGCGAGGAAGATGCCCCGCTTGTCCTCGTCCAGCCGGTCCTGCATGAAGTGCGTGAACAGGCGCCGCTGGTAGCGGTAGTGGCCGGGCAGGTTGGCCTTGAACGCGCCCATGAAGTACGGCTCGTTCTCCCACGACACCGTCACCGGGTTGCCGATGACGTGCTTCCGGATGTCGACCTTCGGGTAGATCTCGCCGAGCGACTTCAGCATGACCTCCATCCGCTCGCTCGCGGACAGCGGCAGCCACTTCAGGCTGTCGTCGCACCAGGTGTAGGAGAGGCAGATGACGGCGGGCTTGTCCGGGCCGTCGTCGAGAAGGTAGGTGCCGCGCGTCATACGGTCGGTGAGCGTCATCGACATGACGTCCCGCCCGGTCTCCTCGTCCTTGTCCAGCCAGAAGGGCCGGTCGACCGGCACGAACAGCTTCGAGCTCTCCATGTAGTGGGTCCGCTCGATCGCCGTCCAGTGGTCGATCGGGAAGAGCGAGTCGTCGCAGGCGATCTTCGACAGCAGCATCCAGGACTGGGCGGTGAAGACGGCCGCCTGGTACGTGCGGATGTCGCCGTTCGCGTCGGTCACGGTGATCCGGTTGCCGGCGGTGCGGTGCAGCCGGGTCACGGCCGGGCGGGGCTCGCCGTTCTCGTGGAGCTTGGCGAGCGAGGTGCCGTAGGACCAGTGCACGATCTTCTCCGGCTCGCGCTCCCAGAGCCTGACCGGCAGCTGCTGCGAGCCGCCGACGATGCCGCGGTGGTGGTCGTCGGCCTCGGTGTAGACGACGCGCAGGATCTCCAGGATGGAGTTGGGGAAGTCGGTGTCCCAGCCGCCGGTGCCGAAGCCGACCTGGCCGAAGATCTCGCGGTGCCGGAACGACTTGAAGGCCTCGGAGTCGCAGAGGAAGCCATAGAAGGTCTGGTTGTCGAGCTTCTCGACGAGCTTCGCCCAGATCTCGCGGATGCGCGGCACGTCCCGCTCGCGCATGGCCCGGTTCATGTCGGAGAAGTCGGCGCCCTCTTCGAGGCACTTGTTCCAGGCCTCGGCGACGTCCCGGTAGACCTGCGGGAGGTCGTCGATGGTCTCGGCGTAGTGCGACTCGCCCTTGAGGTCGACGACGGTCGAAGGCGTCGCCTCGGCAAGGGGGTTGGGGAAGGGCTGGGTCTCCAGGCCGACCAGGTCGATGTAGTGCTGGAGCGCCGTGGAGGACGGCGGGAAGCGCATCGCGCCCATCTCGGCGGTCAGGGCCGGGTCACAGCCCTCGAAGCCGACGGTCCGCAGCCGCCCGCCGATCTGGTCGGCCTCGTACACGACGGGCTTGAGACCCATCTTCATCAGCTCGTAAGCGGCCACGATCCCGGACAGCCCGCCGCCGATGACCGCGACCTCGGTGCCGTGCTCGGTCGCCGGTATCTGACCCAGCCCCGCCGGGTGGGCGAGGAAGTCGTCGTACGCGTACGGAAAGTCCGGGCCGAACATGGTGATCGGCGGCTGCTGCTCGTCGGCGTGCTGGACGGCGTTGGGCACCGTGGACGTCATGGGGTGCGGACTCCTTGCACAAACAGGGACTGCGGGGGGCGGGCGAGGCTCAGATCAGGGACCCGTAGAGACCGGGGCGGCGGTCCTTCAGATACGGGTTCTCCTCGCGGCATGCGGCGAGGAAGACGGGGTCGACGTCGGCGAGGACGAGTTCCTCGGCGCGGCCGGCCCGGGTGCGGGCGACTCCGTCGGGGCCGGCGAGGGTGGAGAGGCCGACGAACTCGAACTCCCCTTCCTGCCCGACCCGGTTGACGTACGCGACGTACATCTGGTTCTCGAAGGCGCGCACCGGGATCATCGACTCGGCGACGAACTGGAACGGGTGCATCTGCGCGGTGGGCACGATCAGCAGGTCCGTGCCGGCGAGGGCGTGGGCGCGGACGTTCTCGGGGAACTCCACGTCGTAGCAGATCAGGACGCCGACGCGGACGCCGTCGAGCTCGGCCTGGACGACCTGCTGGTCGCCCGGGGTGAAGTGGTCGCGCTCGAAGCAGCCGAAGAGGTGGGTCTTGCGGTAGTTGGCGAGCCGGGTGCCGTCGGCGGAGATCAGCTGCGCGGAGTTGTACACCGTCCCGCCCGCGCGCTCGGGGTAGCCGTAGGCGATGGCCAGACCGTGCCGTGTCGCGCTCTCGGCGACGGCGTCCGCGCAGTCGCCGTCGGCCGGCTCCGCGAGCCGGGCGATGTCGTCACCGATCGCGTACCCGGTCAGGAACATCTCCGGCGCGACCAGCAGCCCCGCGCCCGCGGCGGCCGCACGCCCCGCGGCCTCGTCGAGGACCTTGAGGTTCTCGACGGTCGAGCCGGGGCGGCCGGAGCTCTGGAGCAGGGCGGTACGCATGCGTGTTCCTCACCGGGCGGAAGGGGGGCGGGGGGCCGTGTAGGGGCCACGTAGACGGTACGGGCGGCTGAGCAGGGCGGACAAGGAGGAGCCGTTGCGCGCCGGTGAGCGGTTTGTTGCGTGCGTGCGGAGGTCGGCGGCGATTCGTTGCGCGCCCCCGGTCGTAGGCCAGGTCCACCTCGCGGCGCAGCGGCGGCGGGCCTCTCCCGCCGGACGGCGGAGACGGGGTCCCGCCCCCGGCGCGATGTGGGGCGGGCGACGGGCCGGGAGAGTGGTCACCGTCCACTTGACCAGCGGAAAGGACCGCGATGAACCGCCGTACGAAGATCGTCGTGCTGGGCTCCGCGCTGCTGCTCACCGCCGGGGTCGCGGCCTCGGCCTCGGCGTTGTCCGACGAACCGCGCCCACGGGAAGCCGCCGCCCTCACCGGCACCGCCAAGCTGTACCGCTCGGCCGGGGACGACATCACCTTCTCCTTCGACGCGCATCTGGCGGCGAGGGACACCGCCGACCCGACGAAGGCGACCGGCACCTTCGAGTTCAGTCACTACCTGAACGGCGACGGCGCCCGGGCGAAGGTGAAGGTCGACTGCCTGCTCACGGGTGGCAAGGTGGCCGTCGTGTCCGGCGTCATCACCTCCTCCGACCTGCCGGGCGCCGAGGGCAAGCGGGTCGGCGTCACCGTCCACGACCTCGGCCGACGCGACCGGCTGGGCTACAGCTGGGCGTCGACGGGCAGCCCCGTCGAGACGAAGGAGCTGCCCAAGTGCGTGAGTTCGGCGCCCTTCGAGACGGTCAGGAAGGGCACCGGGGACTTCACGGTCGTGCCGTGGCAGCCCGAGCTCTAGCCAGCACCAGCGCCGTCACCAGGTAGGGAATCGCGAGTACGGCGAACACCGTGCCGTGCGACGCACCTGTGCCGAGCAGCGCGTACAGGCCGAAGGTGGCGACGGTGGCAAGTTCGGTGCCCAGGCTCGCGACGGAGGTGAGGGTGGCCCGGCGGGACTCGTCGATGCGGTGCTGGAGGCGGACGTCGGCGAGCACCTCGGCCACCTGGAACCCGCCGAAGGCGAGGCCCACGAGGGCGATGCCGCCCACTGAGCCGGCGGCGGCTCCCACGGCCAGGGCGAGTGCGGCGGCCGCGAGGAGCGCCGCGAGCCCGGTCGTGCCGAGGCGTTCGGCCGGTCCGGTCAGGAGGCTTCCGGCGGTGACGCCGGCCCAGATCAGCAGGATCAGATAGGGGACGGTGGCCTCGGCCACGCCGATGTCCCGGACCAGCAGCGGGGTGTACTCGTCGAGCGCGCCCCATACGGCGGCGACCGCGGGGATCAGCAGCAGCGCACCCCGCACGGAACGGTCCTCGCGAACCTCCGCGAGCCCGGTCCGCAAGGTCGCCGCCCAGCTGTCCTCCGCCTCCTCCGGCCGCACCCGGTGCTCCGGGAACCGGGTCGCCGTGGCGGCGGTCAGCAGACAGGCGAGGACGCTGGCCGCGCCGACGACGGGGTAGCCGCCGAGCGCGAAGGCCGGCCCCGCGAGACCGGCCGAGGCCATCGTGCCCAGCAGTCGCGCGGCCCGGCCCCGGCCCATGACCCGTGCGTACCGGTCGGCGGCGCCCAGCCGGTCCAGCTCGTCGTACACCAGCGCCTCCAGCGCACCGGAGCCGAGCGCTCCGCCGGCGCCCCACAGCACGAAGCCCACTGCGAAGGCCCAGTACGACGGGGTGACCACCCACAGCGCGAAGCCGACGGCGGTGAGCAGCGGGCCGATCCACAGCAGCCGGCGCCGCGACACGGTGTCGGCCCAGGCACCGGAGGGGACCTCCAGCAGCACGCCGGTGATCGACCACAGGGCGAACAGGGAGGAGATCTGCCACAGCGACATGCCGGTGTCTGCGAACAGCAGCGCGTACACCGGGTAGAGCAGGACGAAGTCGTCGAGGAACGAGTAGCCGTACAGCGTGGCCGTGATACGGCGGACGCCGGTGACGGGCACGCGTGCAGGTGAGAGTGTCATGAGGCCTTCCCGCAGGGACAGTTCGGACGCCGGAGGTACGGCGCCCGAGGCGGCCCTCGGGAGGCACGGCTGGTGGATCAATGTCGCCAGGTCATGGCATCGATGGTAGGCGCCCCTGGCGTGGGAGCACAGGCGAAATAGCCGGCCGGGCACACGCGCTCAGCACACGCGCCCTTCAGGGGCGCGGGGAACTGCGCGACCAGCCACAACGCAGCCGCAGCCGCAGCCGAGGAACGACATGACGAGGCACCCCCCACCCGCCCGACCCGCGGAGCGCTACGTGGGCGACCCGGAAGAAAACCTCCGCAGCAGCGGCGACAGCACCAGCACCGACTTGGTCCGCTCCACGAACGGCTCCCCGGCGATCCGCTCGAGCACTCGCTCGAAGTGCCGCATGTCGGATGCGAAGACCTGCACCACGGCATCCGCCTCCCCGGTGACGGTGGACGCGGCCACGACCTCCTGATACCGCTCAAGACCCCGCCGGATCGTCTCCGGCGAGGTGTTGTGCCGGCAGTAGATCTCGACGAACCCCTCGGTCTCCCAGCCCAGGGCCGACGGGTCCACCCGTACGGTGAACCCGGTGATGGCACCGGTGGCGCGCAGCCTGTCCACGCGCCGTTTCACGGCGGGCGCGGACAGGCCGACTAGCTGCCCGATGTCCGCGTAGGAGCGGCGGGCGTCCTCGGCGAGGGCGTGCACGATGCGTTCGTCGAGATCGTTCAGCACTGCGGGCGGTTCACTTCACTTCTGGTGTGGCTGCTTGCGTGGCAAGACGGGAACGGCGATAGCCGTACAGGAAGTAGAACACGAGTCCGGCGGCCATCCAGCATCCGAAGACCACCCAGGTCACGGTGTCCAGGCTGAACATGTTGTACGCGCAGAACAGGAAGCCCAGCACCGGCAGCACCGGCCCGAACGGCACCCTGAACGTGCGCTCGAGCTCCGGGCGCTTCACACGCAGGACGATCACCGCGATGTTGACCAGGGCGAAGGCGAACAGCGTGCCGATGCTGGTCGCGTCGACGAGCTTGCCCAGCGGGATGACGGCGGCGAGCACACCGCAGAACAAGGACACGATGATCGTGTTGAGCCGCGGCGCACCGGTCTTGCGGTGGACCTTGCCGAGCGCCTTCGGCACCAGGCCGTCCCGGGACATCGCGAACAGGATGCGGGTCTGGCCGTAGAGCACGGTCAGCACGACGCTCGCGATGGAGATCACGGCGCCGAGGGCGAGCAGCGTGCCCCAGAAGCTCTGGCCGCTGACGTCGTTCATGATCGCGGCGAGGGAGGCCTCGGAGCCCTCGAACTTGGTCCAGTTCCAGGCGCCGACGGCGACACCCGCGACCAGGACGTACAGCGCGGTCACGATGATCAGCGACAGCATGATCGCCCGCGGCAGGTCCTTCTTGGGGTCCTTGGCCTCCTCACCGGCGGTGGAGGCGGCGTCGAAGCCGATGTACGAGAAGAAGAGCGTCGCACCCGCGGCGCTCACACCCGCCATGCCGAGCGGCATGAAGTCGGAGTAGTTGCCGGACTTGAAGCCCATGAAGCCGACGGCGCAGAACAGCACCAGCGCGGCGATCTTGACGGCCACCATGATCGTGTTGGCGCGCGCGGACTCGCGGACTCCGCCGAGCAGGAACACCATCGCCAGCAGGACGACGATCAGCGCGGGCAGGTTGATGATCCCGCCCTCGCCGGGCGCCGAGGACAGCACGGACGGGATGGTGACGCCTATGGTCCCGTCGAGCAGCTCGTTGAGGTACTCGCCCCAGCCGACGGCGACGGCGGCCACCGAGACGCCGTACTCCAGCACCAGACACCAGCCGCAGACCCAGGCGACGAGCTCGCCCATCGTTGCGTACGCATACGAGTACGAGGACCCGGCGACCGGGATGCTGCCGGCCAGCTCGGCATAGGACAGGGCCGAGAAGAGCGCCGTGAGACCGGCGATCACGAAGGCGAGGGTGACGGCCGGGCCGGCCTCCGGAACGGCGTCGCCGAGGACGACGAAGATGCCGGTGCCGAGGGTGGCACCGATGCTGATCATGGTCAGCTGCCACATGCCGAGCGAGCGCCGCAGGGACCCTCCCTCGCCCTGGCCACCCTCCGCGACCAGGTGTTCCACGGGCTTGCGACGCATGAGGCGCGCGCCGACACCCGGGGACGGTGGGCCTGTCTGGGGGCGGTTCTGCGGGGGTGCGCCTTGGTCGAGCACGCGCTGACTCCTTCGTCGCTGCCTGTGAGGGCGGCAGGGACCGGCGGCACTCTGCGACAGCAGGAACCCACCGAGCGGGGTCCCTGCCACGCCACGTACGAGGCGACAGCCTATGAGGAGTGGCGTTGCTGGTGAAATGCAGCAACCTTGCGCATGCCCGCAAGATCATTGCGTTCATGGGGGCTGGATGGGTGTTCGTTGCACGACGGCTTTCGACCGTTGCGCAGTGCGGGTGTGTGGGGGCTGGTCGCGCGGTTCCCCGCGCCCTTGAGGGGCGTCCACTGCAGGTACCTCAGGGGCGCGGGGCTGTATCGATTTGCGGCTCCGCCGCGTGGGCGCGACCAGCCA
>CBFGZZ010000090.1:0-26132 GCA_965653385.1 uncultured Streptomyces sp.
CAACGCCCTCAGCTCTGCGCCCCACCCTCCTCGCCGCTCTCCCCGCCGGCCTCCTTGACCGTCTGCACACCGCTGTTCAGGAACTGGGAGAGCATCTCGACGAGGTACTCCTCCACCGTCTGCTTGGTGAGCCCGAGCCCGTACAGCACGCCGGTGCCGTTCTCGAACTCCAGCAGGGCGAGCAGGATGTGCTCGGTGCCGATGTAGTTGTGGCCGAGGCGCAGGGCCTCGCGGAACGTCAGCTCCAGCACCTTCTTGGCGTCGGAGCCGTAGGGGACGAGCTCGGGGACGTCGTCGGCGGCCGGCGGCAGGGCTGCGGTGGCGGCCTGGCGCACCGAGTCCAGCAGGACACCCTGTGCCGTGATCGCCTTCGCGGCCAGCCCGTCCGGCTCGGCCAGCAGACCGAGGACCAGGTGCTCGGGGCGGCCCTCGGTGTTGCGCGCCGCGACGGCCTCGTTGTGGGCGGCCATCACCGTGTTGCGGGCACGCGGCGTGTAGCGGCCGAAGCCCTGCTGCGGGTCGAGGTCGACCGACTCCTTGGGCACGAACCGCTTCTGCGCGGCCTGCCGGGTGACGCCCATGCTCTTGCCGATGTCGGTCCAGGAGGCACCGGAACGCCGGGCCTGGTCCACGAAGTGACCGATCAGGTGGTCGGCCACTTCACCGAGGTGATCGGCGGCGATCACCGCGTCCTGGAGCTGGTCGAGCGGCTCGTCGTGGACCTTTTTGATGGCCGCGATGAGCTCGTCGAGACGTACGGATGACGTGATGCTCGGGTTCGTCGACATGTGTCAACCATAAGTTGACACTCCTGGACTGTCAACCTTCAGTTGACATCTGCGACGGGGTCATGTCGTCCTGGCCCAACCGGATTTCCCGGCCCGCCTACGCCACCCCGTCCTTGGCTCCACGCGCCCGCTGCCGCCGCACGCACCCGTCCGAGCCCAGCCCGTCCATCAACCCCGCCCGTCCATCAACCCAGCCCGTCCATCAACGCCGCCGCCCACCAACGCCACAGGCGCCGAGCCGCCCCGATCCCACCCCATGGCACCATCACCGAGTGAGCAGCACGAACAGTCGGAGCGACACCCCCGGCCCCGTCGACCGAGCCTTCCGGCACGCCCTCTACGCCGACAGCGACGACGCCCTCGACACCGGTGCCTCTCTCCTTGCCGCCGCCCCCGAGGCGGACGCGGAGCTCGATCGGCGTGGGCTGGAGTTCGTGGCGGCGGCCTGGCGGCGGGGCTGGCAGCCCGCCGATGTCGTACGGCTGGCGCGGCGCGAGCTGGACGACGTGCACGTACGGCTGCTCTCGGCGCTGATCCGGGCACAGCGGCCGGACGACCGACCCCGCGGCCCCCGCTGGACCGCGCAGCTCGACGACCTGCCCACCGAGGCGCCGCCCCGCACGGACCGCTTCTCGCACGCGACCGCCGTCCTGGAGCTGTACCGCCTGCTGCTGCGCCTGCCCGCGCTGGAGCCCTTGGACGAGCCGGTCACGTCGGCCGCCGGGCAGCCCCGGCCCGAGTCCCGCATGCTCGGCCGTATCCGGGCGCTGCTGGCGAAGGCGGAGGCGACCGGCTTTCCGGAGGAGGCGGAGGCGCTCAGCGCCAAGGCACAGGAACTGATGGCCCGGCACAGCATCGACGACGCCCTCCTCGCGAGCCGTACGCACGCCCCGCACGCCACGAAGGACGTCCCCGGCGCCTGCCGGATCGGTGTCGAACCGCCGTACGAGCAGGCGAAGGCCGTCCTGCTGGACGCGGTGGCGACCGCCAACCACTGCCGTGCCGTGTGGAACGAACCCTTCGCCTTCTCCACGGTCGTCGGCTTCGAGGCCGACCTGGAGGTGGTCGAGCTCCTGCACACCTCGCTGCTCGTGCAGGCGCAGACCGCGATGACCAGGGCGGAGGCGGCCCAGCGTGCGGGCGGCCGCAAGCGTACGAAGACCTTCCGGCAGTCGTTCCTCGCGGCCTACGCCCACCGCATCGGCGCCCGCCTGGCCGAAGCGGCGCAGACCCAGGTCACCCAGGACCTGCTCCCGGTCCTGGCCTCCCGAGAGGTGGCCGTCACCGACCGCCTGGACCGTATGTTCCCGGAGACGACCACGACCCGCCTGCGCGGCGTCAGCGACGAGGCGGGCTGGGTCGAGGGCTCGCAGGCGGCCGACAGGGCACAAGTAGCCCCGCGCCGCCCGCTGCGCTGACCCCGGGAGACCTCAGTCGCCGGACTGTTGGAACCCGCTCACCGAGGCGTCCGGCGTCTGCCCGTCGCTCTTCAGCGCGACATCGCCGTACGACCACTTGAAGTCGCGCGTCCCGTCGACTCCGGGCAGCTGGATCTTCACCCGCCGCACGCCCAGGCTCTTGGTGCCACCGGCCTCGCCCCGGACATAGGTGAGGGTGAAGGAGGTGGAGGCCTCCTTCGTGAGGGTCGTCTTCCTCACCCCGGCGGCCTCGGCCGCCTCGTCGGCCGCGACGCCGGTCATGGCGTCACCCGAGTCCAACTCGACGCCGGGCAACCCCTCCAGGACGCACTCGGCGTCGCCGCGGTTGGTGATCGTGACGGGCACGTTCCCGGTGTCCCCGGTGGTGGGCGCGGCGTTGCCGGGCCCGAAGCGCACGCTCAACTCGGCGCAGGAGGAGCCGGCCTTGCTGTCCTCGTCCTCACCCCCGTCGTCGCAGGCGGTCAGGAGGAGGGCCGCGGCGAAGGCGGCGACAGTGAGGGAAGTGGCGCGCATGGGTCCTCTGGAGGAGACGTCGGCGACCGGGTGTCGATCACCGCACAGGTGGGGCGGACGGTCACCGATCAAACATCACGAACCCAGACCGCCCGTAGGCAGCCCCGTCGGCAGCTTCCCGCCCTCCGCCTTGGTGTACGTCTCCGCGCCGATGCCGCCCTCCCAGGTGACCTTCAGCTGCTCCTCGCCGACGGAGTCGACCATCCCGACAGCCCGGTCCTTGCGGGCGTCCGGGCACTTGAGGCGGATCATCCGCATCCCGTCCTGCTCACCGGCGGTCCCGCTGCACACGGTCCCGCCCGTCGTGAAGAGCGCGGCCTTGGCGCCGGTGACGACCAGCACGACCGCCTTGCCGTCGGTCGTGGCCAGCCAACTGCCCTCCAACTCGTCGGAGGCCGAGGCCGACCCGCCCGTACCGCCGCCCGTGTCGGCACTGGCGGTCGCGGAGGAGCCGGCCGAGGGACCGTCCGTGGGCTTGGCATCGGAGTCGCCGCCGCTGCACGCGGTCAGGGCGAGCGCGCCGACCAGGGACGCGGCCACCGCCACGACCCGCATCCGCCGGCCCGACATCGTGCGCGTACGCGAGAAAGTCGCCGAGGTCACTGGAAGCTCCCAAGCTGTAGCGGTCGGCATACGGCCGAGTCGGCCATGTCGGCCGAAACGACCGCAGCAAGTTACCAGGGAGTCCTTTCCACGGGCAGGACTCACCGGCGCCCCCGGCCTCACCACCTCTACCAGGACGCCTTGCGCACCCCCGGCAGATACCCGGCGTGCGCCTGCTCCCGCAACGACACCCGGGACAGCCCGAAGGTCCGGAGGTAGCCGCGCGGCCGCCCGTCCACCTGGTCGCGGTTGCGCACCCGCGTGGCGCTCGCGTCCCGCGGCTGCCTGCTCAGCTCCCGCCGCGCGGCCAGCCGTTCGGCGTCGGTGGACGACGGCCGACGGATGATCTCCTTCAGCTCGGCCCGCCGGGCGGCGTACCGGGCGACGATCTCCTGCCGCCGCTCGTTCTTCGCGATCTTGCTCTTCTTGGCCATCAGACCTTCACCCCCCGGGCGCGGATCCGGGCGACGGCCGCCTCGACGCCGATGACGTCGACGGTCTTGATCCCCCTGGCGCTCAGCCGCAGCCGCACATACCGGCCCTCGCTGGGCAGCCAGTAGCGCTTGGTCTGGATGTTCGGGTCGAACCGGCGGGAGGTCCGCCGATGCGAATGGGAAATGGAGTTGCCGAAACCGGGCTGGGCGCCGGTCAGCATGCAGTGGGCGGACACAGGTGACGAACCTCTCCTCGCTGGCTTCTGTTAATGGAATTCATTTTCAGTAAGATAGCAGCATGGCACGCAACGAACTCCGCCCGGTCATCAAGCTCCGGTCCACCGCCGGCACCGGCTACACCTACGTGACCCGAAAGAACCGCCGCAACGACCCGGACCGCATGACCCTGCGCAAGTACGACCCGGTCGCCGGCCGCCACGTCGACTTCCGAGAGGAGCGCTGATCATGCGCGACGGAATCCACCCCGCATACGGCCCGGTCGTCTTCCGGGACCGAGCCGCGGGCCACGCCTTCCTCACCCGCTCGACGCTCGCCGCCGTGCCCACCGACAAGACGATCGAGTGGGAGGACGGCAACACCTACCCGGTCGTCGACGTCGAGATCTCGAACGTGAGCCACCCCTTCTACACCGGCACGGCCCGCGTCCTGGACACGGCCGGCCGCGTGGAGCGCTTCGAACGCCGCTACGGAAAGAAGGGCTGATGCTGTCCGTCGTGATCGTCGCCGGCCTGCACGCGGACGCCCGCACGGCGACAGTCGCCCAACTGCTCGCCGACGTCCCCGACAGCGTCGTACTCCACCACGACCTCGCGACGGCCGCCGCGGGCACGGTCGTCCGCACGATCCGCGACGCCACCGGCCTCGTCAGCACCGGCGAGGCCCCCCTCGTCAACGACTGCGCCTGCTGCGCCCTGCGCGAGGACCTGGTGCCGGAACTGCTGAGGATCCAGGAGGCCGGCGGCACACGCATGGCGGTCGTCGAACTCTGGGACTCGGTCGAACCGAAGGCGATGGCCGAGGTGGTCACGGCGGGCGGACTGACGCTCACCGGCGTGATCACCGCGGTCGACCCGGCGCTGGTCCTGCCGTACCTGGGCAACGGCGACGACCTCGCCGAACGGGGCCTCGCGGCCGCGGCGACCGACCAGCGCACGGTCGCCGACACCTTCGCCCGGCAGCTCGAGTACGCCCCCGTCCTCGCCGTCACCGACTCCCCGGAGGCCGACGACGAGGACCGTGAACTCCTGACCCAACTCCATCCGACAGCCCGCCAGGTCCCCATCACCCGCGACGGCCTGACCGTGCCGCCACCGCGTACCCGCCCCCCATCCCCCCTCGCCCGCGCGGCCCTGTCCGGCTTCGACGTCGAGTCGGCCGACGCGGCCCAGCACCCCGCCTGCGCCCTGCTCCCCGCCGAGGCCGACGCGCACGGCGTCAGCACCGTCGTCTGGCACCGCCGCCGCCCCTTCCACCCCGAGCGCCTCTACGCGGCCCTGGAGGACCTGACCTGTGCGGCGGCCCGCAGTCGGGGCCGTTTCTGGCTGGCCGACAAACCGGACGTCCTCCTCCACTGGGACGCCGCGGGCGGCGCCCTGTGCGTGGAGAGCGCGGGCCCCTGGCTCGCCTCCCTCCCCGACGCGGCCTGGGACATGGTCCCGCCGATCCGCCGCGCCGCCGCCGCGCTGGACTGGCATCCCGAGCACGGCGACTGCTGCCAGCACCTGGTCTTCACGTCCCCCGCCCTGGACCGCGACGGCCTGGAGCAACTCCTCGAATCGTGCCTCCTCACCGACGCCGAGTACGCCGCCGGCCGTGACGCCTGGAAACAACTCCCACCCGCCTTCGACACCCTCCTGGAGGTCTGACCCGTGCCCCGCCACCCCGCCCGCAAGCCCATCAAGCCCCGCCCCAACCCCCTGGACCAGGCCGGCATCACCTACATCGACTACAAGGACACCGACCTCCTGCGACGCTTCCTCTCCGACCGAGGCAAAATCCGCAGCCGCCGCGTCACCCGCGTAACGTCCCAGCAGCAACACCAGCTGGCCAAGGCCATCAAGAACGCCAGAGAGATGGCTCTCCTCCCTTACGCCACCCGCTGAGCCCACCAGGGCGGCGGCGTACCCCCCCCGCCGGGCCGCGGTCGCGTACGGCGGGAAGGGGACGTGCCGGGGGGTGTCCGGCCGCAGCGGCGGGCGTCAACGCAAGCGCACATCTACAGGCAACCGAGCCGCCCGACCGAGGACGGAGACACACCCCCCGGCACGGCCCCGGCCCACAACGCACCGAACCGCGCTACGCGAACGCCCACCAAACCCCAGCGGGCCGCCGCCGCAGGCATTCCCCAAACACCCCGGAACCCATCCCCGCCCCCATACGTCACAGGAGTAACCACAGGAACACCCCCCGTGCACGTGCATCCGCTCATGCACCTGCACGTGAAACAGAGCTATGATCCGGAAGCAGTTGACCGCCGCACCACCGGGGAGCGATCTGTGGACCACGACGTGTACAACGGCATGGCAGCCACGGATCTGAACGGGGTGGCCTGGCAGAAGAGCAGGCACAGCAACTCGCAGGGCTCCTGCGTCGAGTTCGCCCGCCTGCCCGGCGGCGACGTGGCGGTACGCAACTCGCGCTTCCCCGACGGCCCCGCGCTCGTCTACACCAGAGCCGAGATCGAGGCCATGCTCCTGGGTATCAAGGACGGCGAGTTCGACCACTTGGTCGTCGGCTGATCACCCACCGCCACCCTCGCCCCACCAGCGCCGATTCATCTCGCAACGCGCGTAGACAAACGCCCCCACGACTCGCGGCGCAGGCGAGTGCCGACCGCCGGCGCCTATTCCCCCGATGCCCCCGCGACAGCCCCCCGCGCCGGAAGCCGGAACAACGCCCAGACGACCTTCCCGCTGAGCGCCCCGGCCAGCGGCTGCCACCCCCAGCTGTCGCTGAAGGAGTCGACAAGGAACAACCCCCGCCCGGACTCCGCGGAGAAGTCGTCGGAATCGCGAGCGACGGGACTGTCATGACTGGGATCACGCACCGCGCACACCAGCCGCTCGGTCCATCGCATCAAATGCAGCCGGACAGGCGGCGCCACCTGCTCACACTCCCACTGCGCCCCCGCCGGCAACGCATGCCGCAACGCGTTGGTCACCAACTCGGAGACGACAAGACACACATCGTCGAAGCGATCGCCCAGTTCCCACTGTTCCAGCGTCCGGCGCGTGAACTTCCGCGCCTCACGCACCGCTTCATAGCGGGCGGGCAGCGCACAGGAGGCGGCATTGGAGACAGCTGCGGGATCCAACGGCGGAAGGCCCTGCCGTAACGGCTCGAGCATGGTCGATCCATTCGTCCCCATGCGAGGCACTCCCGGGAGTTCGCGGTCGTTGCGATGCAGCGGTTGCGCGGGACCATGGTTTCCGATGCGCAGGGCAGATGCAAGGGCAGATGCACGTGCACGTGACCGAATTGGACGCTCCCGTACCGCTTGTTGGCCATTTTTTCCGCCAACTTCAACCGCTTTCCTGGTCTCCCATCTGTCAGTAACCCTTGTCTTCTTTCCATCTCTGTAATCGGACGAGTACTGCTCGAAGTGATTTAGTGGCAGACTGCGGGCCCTGAAGACGGTTGGGGAGGCTGGCGAACGTGAGCGCGGGAGAGCCCGGATCGGTGGTGCGGCGCATGCTGCTCGGCTCGCAACTGAGGCGACTGCGGGAAGCGCGAGGGATCACGCGCGAGGCGGCGGGTTACTCCATCCGCGCCTCCGAATCGAAGATCAGCCGGATGGAGCTGGGCCGGGTGAGCTTCAAGACGCGAGACGTCGAGGACCTGCTGACGCTCTACGGCATCACGGACGAGCAGGAGCGCGCCTCGCTCCTCTCTCTCGCCCGCGAGGCCAATGTGGCGGGCTGGTGGCACAGTTACTCCGACGTCCTGCCGAGCTGGTTCCCCACATACGTCGGCCTGGAGGGCGCCGCCAGCCTCATCAGGGCCTACGAAGTGCAGTTCGTGCACGGCCTGTTGCAGACCGAGGCGTACGCCCGCGCCGTCGTCAAACGGGGCATGAAGGGCGCGAGCGCGGCCGACATCGAAAAGCGCGTGGCGCTGCGCCTGGAGCGGCAGAAGTACCTGCTCGACGAGAGCGGCGCCCCCGAGTTCCACATCGTCCTGGACGAGGCCGCCCTGCGCCGCCCGTACGGCGACCGCGAGGTGATGCGCGGCCAGCTCCACCACCTGATCGAGATCTCCCAGCGCCCCAACGTGCGGCTCCAGGTCATGCCGTTCAGCTTCGGCGGCCACTCCGGCGAGTCCGGCGCGTTCACGATCCTCAGCTTCCCCGAGTCCGACCTCTCCGACGTCGTCTACCTGGAGCAGCTCACCAGCGCGCTCTATCTCGACAAGCACGAGGACGTCACCCAGTACGAGACGGCGCTGAAGGAGCTCCAGCAGGACAGCCCGGGACCGGACGAGAGCCGGGATCTTCTCAGGGGACTCCTTCAACTCTCTTGAATCACAAGTACGATGACGTGTGATCAGACCGTGAAGACGATCAAGGCCGAGCGAGCCCGATCACGCCCGATCAAGGCGATCCAAGGCGATCAAGGCGTCCGTGATCAGTCGAGCGGGTGTCCGCTAGGGATTGAGGGATCACATGTCGTCCTACTTCACCGACCTGGCTCAGCAGTACATCGACGGTGAGTGGCGCCCGGGCTCAGGTTCCTGGGACATCATCGACTTCAACCCGTACGACGGCGAGAAGCTGGCGTCGATCACCATAGCCACGGTCGACGAGGTCGACGACGCCTACCGGGCGGCCGCCCGTGCGCAGAAGCAGTGGGGCGCCACCAACCCGTATGCCCGCCGTGCCGTCTTCGAGAAGGCGCTGCGCCTGATAGAGGACCGCGAGCAGGAGATCACCGAGGCGATCATCGCCGAGCTCGGCGGCACCAGGCTGAAGGCGGCCTTCGAGCTCCACCTCGCCAAGGAGTTCCTGCGCGAGGCGGTCCATCTGTCGCTGCGCCCAGAGGGCAAGATCATCCCGTCCCCGACGGACGGCAAGGAGAACCGCGTCTATCGCGTCCCGGTCGGCGTCGTGGGCGTCATCAGCCCCTTCAACTTCCCCTTCCTCCTCTCGATCAAGTCGGTCGCCCCGGCTCTCGCGCTGGGCAACGGCGTGGTCCTCAAGCCGCACCAGAACACCCCGGTCTGCGGCGGCACCCTGGTCGCGAAGATCTTCGAGGACGCGGGCCTCCCGGCCGGCCTGCTGAACGTCGTCGTCACGGACATCGCGGAGATCGGCGACGCCTTCATCGAGCACCCGGTCCCGAAGGTCATCTCCTTCACCGGCTCCGACAAGGTCGGCCGCCATGTCGCCACCGTCTGCGCCTCCCTCTTCAAGCGCTCGGTCCTCGAACTCGGCGGCAACAGCGCGCTCGTGGTCCTCGACGACGCCGACATCGACTACGCGGTCGACGCGGCGGTATTCAGCCGCTACGTCCACCAGGGTCAGGTCTGCATGGCCGCGAACCGGGTCCTCGTGGACCGCTCGGTGGCGGACGAGTTCACGGAGAAGTTCGTCGCCAAGGTGCGGACCCTCAAGGCGGGCGACCCGCGCGACCCCGAGACCGTCATCGGCCCGGTGATCAACTCCTCGCAGGCGGACGCCCTTTCGGCCACGGTGGAGCAGGCCATCGCCGAGGGCGCTACCGCCCTGGTGCGCGGCACGACGACGGACAACCTGGTCGAGCCCTCGGTCCTCACCGGCGTCCCCGCCGGCTCCCCCCTGCTCCAGCAGGAGGTCTTCGGCCCGGTCGCCTTCCTCATCCCGTTCGACGGCGAGGAGGAGGCCGTACGTCTCGTGAACGACACCCCGTACGGCCTGAGCGGCGCCGTCCACACGGGGAACGTCGAGCGCGGCGTGAACTTCGCCAAGCAGATCGACACCGGCATGTTCCATGTGAACGACGGGACGGTCCACGACGAGCCGATCGTCCCCTTCGGCGGGGAGAAGCACTCCGGCCTCGGCCGCCTGAACGGCGAGACGATGCTGGACTCGTTCACGACGATCAAGTGGATCTCGGTGCAGCACGGCCGGAGCGGGTTCCCGTTCTGAGGCTTCCTGGCCGCTCCCGCCACGAACCCAGGTCATAACCTGGACCGCATGTCAGCGATCCGTCTCCTCGTGCTCGGCGCGGTCCGTATGCACGGCCGCGCCCACGGCTACCAGGTGCGCAACGACCTGGAGTACTGGGGTGCGCACGAGTGGTCCAACGCCAAGCCCGGCTCGATCTACCACGCGCTCAAGCAGATGGCGAAGCAGGGCCTGCTGCACGCGCACGAGATCGCGCCGTCCACGGCCGGCGGCCCCCCGCGTACGGAGTACGAACTCACGGACGCGGGCACCGAGGAGTACTTCACGCTGCTGCGCGATGCGCTGGTCACGTACGACCAGCGCGGAGACGTGAAGACGGCGGCCCTCGGCTTCATGGTCGACCTGCCGAGGGCCGAGGCCGTGACGCTGCTGAAGGAGCGGACCCGGCGGATCGAGGAGTGGCGGGCCTCCGTCGTGGCCCACTACGTGCCCGAGGACGGCCCCGGGCAGCTCGGTCACATCGGCGAGATCATGAACATGTGGGTCCACACGGCGGACTCCGAGCGGGACTGGACCAGCGGGCTGATCGAACGGCTCGAAGGGGGCGCCTACACCTTCGCCGACGAGGGGGACCCGTTCGTCGGTGTGCTGGCCGAGGGTGCGGAGAACCCGTACGCGACGGGGGAGTCCCATCCCGGGGATGCCCTCTAATCAAGTTTGACCAATCCCAGGCCCTGGTCTACTTTGAGCTTGTAGTCAAGTTTGACTAGCGAGGGGGTCTCAGTGGCCGACGCGGCGATCACCGTCGAAAAGGCACGAAAGAAGTACGGCGGCAAAGCCGGAAAGAACGCACTCGACGGACTCGACCTCACGGTCGCGCGCGGCACCGTGCACGGAGTGCTCGGCCCGAACGGCGCGGGCAAGACGACCCTGGTCCGCGTCCTGTCCACCCTGCTGCGGCCGGACAGCGGCCGGGTCGAGGTGGCCGGACACGACGTGGTGCGCCAGGCGTACGAGGTGCGTCTGCGCATCGGACTGCTCGGCCAGCACGCGGCCGTGGACGAGGAATTGGGCGGCCGGCAGAACCTGGAGATGTTCGGCCGCCTCCACCACCTCGGCGCCCGCCACGCGCGCGTGCGCGCCGACGAACTGCTGGAGCGCTTCGGCCTGGCCGACACCGGCCGCAAGCCGGTCAGGCAGTACAGCGGCGGCATGCGCCGGCGGCTGGATCTGGCGGCGTCACTCATCACCGACCCGGAGGTGCTCTTCCTGGACGAACCCACCACCGGCCTCGACCCACGCGGCCGCACCGAGGTCTGGTCCGCGGTCCGCACCCTGGTCGGCGGCGGCACCACGGTCCTGCTCACCACCCAGTACCTGGAGGAAGCCGACCAGCTCGCCGACCGCATCTCGGTCGTCGACGCCGGCCGTGTGATCGCCGACGGCACGGCGGACCAGCTCAAGGCGCTGACCGGCGGCTCCCGCATCGACGTCGTCCTGCGCGACGCCGGACAGCTCGGCGCGGCCGTCGCCCTGCTGCCCGTACCGAAGGACGACGTCTCCGTCGACCCCGACCGGCGCCTGCTCAGTGCCCCGGTCACCGACCGGATGGCGGCGCTCTCCGGCGTCGTACGGGCCCTGGAGGCCGCCGGAATCGAGGCGGAGGACGTCGCACTGCGCCGGCCGACGCTCGACGAGGTGTTCCTGCATCTCACGGGGGACGAGCACCGAGCGAAGGAGCCCGCATGAGCATGAGCGCCCACGCCCTGACCGACTCCTGGACCATGACCCGCCGCGAACTCGCCCATTGGGCACGGCAACCCGTGCAGGTCGTGGTCAACCTGGTCTTCCCCGTGATGCTGCTGCTGATGTTCGGCTACCTCGTCGGCGGCGGCCGGGGCGTCCAGGGCTCCTACGTCGACTATCTGCTGCCCGGCATGCTCGCGCTCACCATGGCCTTCGGCCTGGAGGGCACGATGATCGCGGTCACCCAGGACCTCAACAAGGGCGTCGTGGACCGCTTCCGGTCCATGCCCATGGCCAACGGGGCGGTCCTGGTGGGCCGTTCGGCCGCCGACATGCTCCAGTCGGCGCTCGCCCTGTTCGTCCTCATGGCCGTCGGACACGCGCTGGGCTGGCGGGCGGACGGCGGCCCGGGAGCCTTCCTGGGTGCCGTGGGCCTGCTCCTGCTCTTCCGCTTCGCCATGCTGTGGATCGGCATCCACCTGGCGCTGGTGGCCGGCAAGCCGGAGATGGTCCAGGCGGTGCAGATCCTGGTCTGGCCGGTCGGCTTCCTCTCCAACGCCCTCGCCCTGCCCGGCTCCATGCCCGGCTGGCTGGGCACGGTCGTCGAGTGGAACCCGATGTCCCAGACGGCGACGGCCGTACGGGACCTGTTCGGCGGCACGGCCGCGGACACCGTCGGGGCGGCGGTCATCTGGCCGCTGGTACTGCTCGCGGTCTTCTTCCCGCTGGCGGTACGACGGTTCGCCCGCCTCAGCCGCTAGCCACCGCCCACCCCCTAGTGGTGGAAGCCGGTGGCCGCCCCCTTGTCCCGGGTGAAGGGGTGCGGCTGCCGGCGCAGCTCCGGCAGCACCCGGCCCAGGTCCTCCAGGAACAGCTCGCCGAGATCGGCGGAGAAGCCGTTGCGGCAGACGACCCGCAGGACCGACAGGTCCTCCCGGTTCGCCGGGAAGGTGTAGGCCGGGACCAGCCAGCCGTTCTCCCGTAGTCGCCGCGAGACGTCGAAGACGTCGTAGGCCGTCACCTCAGGCCGGGTCGTGAAGGCGAACACCGGGAGCTGGTCGCCCCGGGTCAGCAGCCGGAAGTCGCCAAGGTCCGCCACGCGTTCGGCGAGGCCCAGCGCGACCTCCCGGGTGGTCTGCTGCACGGCCCGGTAACCCTCGCGGCCGAGCCGCAGGAAGGTGTAGTACTGCGCGACCACCTGGGCGCCCGGCCGGGAGAAGTTCAGCGCGAAGGTCGGCATGTCGCCGCCCAGGTAGTTGACGCGGAAGACGAGTTCCTCGGGCAGGGACGCCCTGTCCCGCCACAGCGCCCAGCCGACTCCGGGGTAGACGAGTCCGTACTTGTGCCCGGAGGTGTTGATGGAGACCACCCTGGGCAGCCGGAAGTCCCAGACGAGATCCTCGTCCAGGAAGGGCGCGACCATCGCTCCGGACGCGCCGTCGACGTGCACCGGGACGTCGAGGCCGGTGCGCTCCCGCAGTTCGTCCAGGGCGGCGCACAGCTCCGCGATCGGTTCGTAGGAGCCGTCGAAGGTGGAGCCGAGGACACCGACGACGCCGATGGTGTTCTCGTCGCACAGGGCGGCCGCCGCCTGCGGATCGAGGTGGAAGCGGTCGCCCTCCATGGGGACCTGCCGGGCCTCGACCTCCCAGAAGTTGCAGAACTTGTCCCAGCAGACCTGGACGTTGACGCCCATGACCAGATTGGGGCGGACGTCGTGCGCGGGATAGCGGTCGGCGTTGCGCTGCGCCCAGCGCCGCTTGAGCGCCATCCCGGCGAGCATGCACGCCTCGCTCGACCCGGTCGTCGAGCACCCCACGGCCGTCGACGGATCGGGGGCGTTCCACAGGTCGGCGAGCATCGCCACGCAGCGGCGCTCCAACTCGGCGGTGCGCGGGTACTCGTCCTTGTCGATCATGTTCTTGTCCCGGCACTCGCTCATCAGAACCCCAGCCTGCGGCTCCATCCAGGTGGTGACGAACGTGGCGAGGTTGAGCCTTGAGTTGCCGTCCAGCATCAGCTCGTCGTGGACGAGCTGGTACGCCGTCGAGGGCGACATGGGAGCGTCCGGCAGCCGGTGTTCGGGCGGTGCCTCCGTCATGCCGCCGACCGGATTCGCCTCCCCGTAGAAGGGGTTGACGGCCAGCGGGCGCTCGTCGGGCCCCTCGGGGCCTTTGTGCAGCGGCATGGGCTCTTCTCCTGAGTCTTCCGAGTCTCCTGAACGGGTCAGCGGGGTCAGCGGGGGTCAGCGGACCGGGGTTCCGTCCTCGCGCAGCTGCATCTGGGGGCGTCCGGTCACCAGCAGCCAGGCCGGCAGCGAGGCCATGCACAGCAGGGCGATGATCGCCGGCGAGGCGACCAGCACGGCGGCCGTGAACAGGCTCACCCAGCCCTGCCGGGTGATGGCGAGGAGCACGCCCAGCACGCCCGCGGCGACACCGACGGCGGGGTGGACGCCGGGCACGAGCGCGTGGGCGCACAGCCCGAGGGCGGCGCCGACGAACACGGCCGGGAAGATCCGCCCGCCGCGGAAGCCGCAGGACGCGGCGACGAGCAGCGCGGCCAGCTTGACCACCGTCATCGTCGCGAACTCCCCGGCCGACCAGCCGTCGGGGTCGGCGGCGATCTCCCCGACCTCGTCCAGCCCCTTGAAGAGGGTGAGATGGCCGCCCAGCGCGCCGAGCAGACCCAGCACCAGCCCGCCCACCGGAAGCGCCACCATCGGGTGCCGCAGTCGCGTGAACGCGCCGTGGACGTACGGGAAGGCGCGGACGGCGCACATGCCGAGCAGCGCGGCGACGGACGCGATCACCATCGACGCCAGCAGATCCCCCCAGCCGGGCCGACCGAACGAGGGCAGGTGCAGGTCGAAGGTCGGACGGGCCAGCAGGGTCGTCGTCAACGACCCCGCGGCGGCGGCGACGAGCGGCGCGAAGACGTTGTCCCACAGCGCCCCCTTCAGCTGCCGCCCGGCCAGGGCCTCGGAGAGGAGCAGCGCCGCCGCCACGGGCGTACCGAACAGGGCGCCGATCGTCGCCGCCTCCGCCAGTGCCGCCCACACGCCGCCCGGCGCGCGGGGAAGCAGTCGCCGGCCCAGCCAGAAGGCGAGACTCACGTTCACGGCGATGATCGGGTTCTCAGGGCCGAGACTGGGCCCTCCCGCGAGCATCAGCGCGGTCGCCAGCAGCAGCCCCGGCAGCACGGCGAGCGGCAGCACGGGAGTGTCCAGCCCGGTCGTGGCCGGGTCGGGCCCGGCATGCCCCGGCACCTTCCACACCACCAGCCCCACGGCCACGCCGGTGGCCGTGAGCATGACGATCATCCAGAGCACGGAGTACCGGCCCACCCCCAGCGCGTCCGGCAGGTTCCGCCACAGCACACCCTGGAGCTCCTCGGCCGCCGCTTCCACCCCGAGAAGGAGCAGACTCGCGCCCACGCCCACCACGAGCGCGGGGAGGATCAGCGGCAGCAAGGTGCGGGCCGGGGTTGCCGGGGCGGGTAACTGCGCGGTGTCCTGGGCCACAGGCTCACGATAAGCGGGCAAAACGGGCGGTACATCCGGAAGGGAAACCGGCTTGCACCTCACGCCACGTGAGGACTCACCGTGGAGTGCGTAACACAGAAGGGAGCGGAAGTGAGCTACTCCGTGGGACAGGTCGCCGGATTCGCCGCGGTGACGGTGCGCACCCTGCACCACTACGACGACATCGGCCTGCTCGTACCCAGCGAGCGCAGCCACGCGGGCCACCGGCGCTACAGCGACGCCGACCTCGACCGGCTGCAGCAGATCCTGTTCTACCGCGAACTCGGCTTCCCGCTCGAGGAGGTCGCCGCCCTGCTCGACGACCCGGACGCGGACCCGCGCGCACATCTGCGCCGGCAGCACGAACTGCTGACCGCACGGATCGAGAAGCTGCAGAAGATGGCGGCGGCCGTGGAGCACGCCATGGAGGCACGCAAGATGGGGATCAATCTGACGCCGGAGGAGAAGTTCGAGGTGTTCGGGGACAAGGACCCCGAGCAGTACGCCGAGGAGGCGGAGCAGCGCTGGGGCGGCACCGAGGCGTACGCCGAGTCACAGCGCCGGGCCGCCCGCTACACCAAGGAGGACTGGAAACGCATCCAGGCCGAGGTCAACGACTGGGGCGAGCGCTACACGGCCCTGGTGGCCGCGGGCGAGCCGCCCACCGGCGAGCGGGCCATGGACATGGCCGAGGAACACCGCGGGCACATCGGCACGTGGTACTTCGAGTGCCCGTACGAGATGCACAAGGGTCTCGCCGAGATGTACGTCTCCGACGAGCGTTTCAAGGCGTACTACGACTCGATGCACGAGGGCCTCGCTGAACACCTCAGGGGGGCCATCCTCGCGAACGCGGCCCGACACGCCGCATAGCGCCCGGCCCGGGACCCCGTACGGGTTACTCCCGGGCCGGACCCCGTACGGGTTACTCCCGGGCCAGGACCACCGCCGTCCCGTAGGCACACACCTCGGTGCCCACGTCGGCCGCCTCGCTCACGTCGAAGCGGAAGGCCAGCACGCCGTTCGCGCCACGCGCGCGTGCCTGGTCCACGAGACGCTCCATGGCCTGGTTGCGGGTCTCCACGAGCGTCTTGGTGAGCCCCTTGAGCTCACCGCCGACCAGCGACTTCAGCCCGGCGCCGATCTGGCTGCCGACGTGCCGGGAGCGCACAGTCAGCCCGAAGACCTCGCCGACGACCTCTGTGACGCGGTGGCCGGGGACGTCGTTCGTGGTCACGACCAGAACGTCGGGCCGGGGTCCCTGACCGCCGCCGAACTCTTCGATGCCCATGAACCACAGCTTTGTCCCAGCCGGGGCACAGTGCATCCTGAGGGGGTCCATGGAACCTGGGCGGCCGGTGCAGCGTTGATAATTTGAGCAGCCAGCTTCAACCCCCCGCCCCCTCCCCGCAGGAGCCACGATCCCGTGACCACGCTTGCGCTCGGCCCCGAGTGGCTCAGCCCGGACTATCTGATCGAGACGTTCAGCCTGCCTGGCATCCTGCTGATCGTCTTCGCCGAGTCCGGCCTCTTCGCCTTCCTGCCCGGGGACTCCCTGCTGTTCACGGCGGGTCTGTTCGTGGCCCAGGGGCAGTACATCAGCCAGCCGCTGTGGCTGGTGTGCACCCTGATCGTGCTGGCCGCCGTCATCGGCGACCAGGTCGGCTACATGATCGGCAAGTTCTTCGGCCCGAAGATCTTCAACCGGCCGGGCTCCAAGCTCTTCAAACAGGAGAACCTGGACAAGGCCCACGAGTTCATGGAGAAGTACGGCCCCAAGGCGATCGTCCTCGCCCGCTTCGTGCCGATCGTGCGCACCTTCGCGCCCATCGTGGCCGGCGCCGGCCGCATGAGGTACGCCACGTTCCTCACGTACAACATCATCGGCGGCATCGCCTGGGGCACCGGCGTCACCCTCGCGGGCTACTGGCTCGGACAGATCGACTTCATCAACAAGAACGTCGAGGCGATCCTCGTCCTGATCGTCTTCGTCTCCGTGGTCCCGATCATCATCGAGTACCTGCGCGAGCGCGCCAAGAAGAAGCGGGCGGCCACCGAGACCCCGGCGGCCCCGGCGCCGGCCCAGCAGCACATGATGATGGACGACGCCACGACCCAACTCCGCCGCATCCCGTCCGACGACCAGCCCCAGCCCCAGCAGCAGTACGGCAACCAGGGCGGGCAGGGCAGCCAGCAGCAGTACGGCTACGACCAGCAGTACTACGACCAGCAGCCCCAGCAGCAGCCGTACGCCCAGCAATATCCCCAGGGCTACGGCGACCACCAGCAGTACAACGCCCAGCAAAACCAGCAGTACCCCTACAACGAGGGCTACTGAAACGCCCTTAGGAGTGCGGGGCCGGAAGGCAGGCGCTCAGAACCCCCGCGTCCGCTTGGCGGCCCGCCGCTTCTCCGGCGACCCGATCCGCAAGAACATCCGCGAGATCTCGGCCCCGAGGTTCACCCCAATAGCGATGGCCATGGCCAACGAAGCCGCCGTGGCCAACGACACCAGCCCCTTGTTCACATCGTTCTGCGCGATCGCCAACAGCCCGAAATACGTGGCCGAACCCGGCAACAGGGGCCCGATCGCCGCAGTGGTGTACGGCAACGCCGACGCGAACCGATACCGCGCCATCAACTGCCCGAACAAGCCCACCAATCCGGCCGCCACAGCCGTGGAGGCCACGGGCGAGAACTCACCGGCGTAGTGCATCGCGCCGTACACCACCCACGCGACACCTCCGTTGAGGGTCACGGCGGTCACGGTGGATCGATCCTGCTGGAGCAGCACCGCGAAGGTCAGCGACAGCAGCATTGACGCGGCGATCTGCCAGTACGGCCGGTCGGAGGCCCCCAGCGCCTCGTCCGGGGTGAGCTTGGCGCCGAGGTTGACGCCGAAGTACAGGATCACCAGCACGCCGACGACGATGCCGACGAAGAAGTACGTGACCTCCAGCAGCCGCGCGGAGGCGGTGATGTAGAACCCGGTCAGCCCGTCCTGCACACCCGCCACCAGCGCCCGCCCGGGCAGCAGCGCGAACAGTCCACCGGTGATCACCGCGGACGCCTTCACGTCGACGTGCGCCAGCGTCAGCGCGACGCCGATCGCGGCCGGCGGCATCGCGGCCACCGTGAACTGGTAGAACTCCGGCAGCCCGCGCCCCGCGCACAGCCACGCCAGCCGGTCGCCGAGCATCGCGCCCAGCGCGGCCGCGACGAACACGATCAGATCACCGCCGACCAGCACGGAGGCGGCGCCCGCGAGCAGCCCGCTCGCCGAGGTCAGCACCCAGGTCGGGTACGGGTGCCGGTTGCGGCGGATCTCCGCGAGCCGCCCGTAGGCCTCCTCCAGGGAGATATGGCTCTCCGGGTCGCTGAGGTCGTCTACGAGCTGGTACACGGCGGCCAGACGCGTGTAGTCGGTGCCGCGCCGCCGTACCGTGCGGGACGCCGAGACCGGGTCGTCCACCAGCGACGGCTGGTACGAGATCGACAGCAGCGTGAAGGTGACGTTCGGCTCGCAGCGGTCCAGGCCGTAGGACCGGCAGACCGCGAACATCGCCGCCTCGACGTCCTCCGCGCCCTCGCCGCCCGCCAGCAGCAGCTCGCCGATACGCAGGGTCAGGTCCAGCACGCGCGGGACGGCCGGACCCTCCTCCTCCGCCCTCGGCATCCGCTCCGGCGCGGGCCGCTCGGCCACCGGCATGCGCAGCATGGTGCGCATCCGGTCCTGCCAGGGCAGGTCCTTGGTCAGGCTGATCCGCGGTATGCCACCGGCGGGCGTGAAAGCGGGCGATGCGTCCTCGACGCTGTAGCCGCTCGGCGTGCTGAACGCCGACCCCTCGGGCTCCTGGACCGGCGGCTGTGGCACGCCCAGGCCCTGGGGGAGGGCGAACTCGGACGTGGTCTCCGACTCGCTGTCCCCCACCTCCACACCGGCGGGCGGGATGAACGCCATCCTCGCCTCGTCCGACTGCGGCTTGCGGTCCTCCGCGTCCGTCACGTGCGCAGCACTCCCTGTACGACACCTCCTGCCGCACTCAGTATGCGCACACACACGCGAACAGGCTGCACGCGCACGCGTGCAGCCTGTTCACATGGCTGAGAGCCGACGGCCGCTCAGGACCGTGGCCGGGAGCACGGCTCAGTGGCCGCCCTGCTCCTTGAAGCGCTTGTAGGACCGCTCGATCTCGATCTCGGCGTCCTGCCGGCCCACCCAGTTGGCGCCCTCGACGGACTTGCCGGGCTCCAGGTCCTTGTAGACCTCGAAGAAGTGCTGGATCTCCAGGCGGTCGAACTCGGAGACGTGGTGGATGTCACGCAGGTGCTCCACCCGCGGGTCCGTCGCCGGGACGCACAGCAGCTTGTCGTCGCCGCCGGCCTCGTCCGTCATCCGGAACATGCCGATCGCGCGGCACTTGATGAGGCAGCCCGGGAAGGTCGGCTCATCCAGGATGACCAGCGCGTCCAGCGGGTCGCCGTCCTCGCCGAGGGTGTTCTCGACGAAGCCGTAGTCGGTCGGGTAGGCGGTCGAGGTGAAGAGTCGACGGTCCAGGCGGATCCGACCGGTCTCGTGGTCCACCTCGTACTTGTTCCGCGAACCCTTCGGGATCTCGATCGTGACGTCGAACTCCACCGGTGGCTCCTCCATGATCAGCACATAGTTCTGGTGGTTAAGTGTCCCTCACGCAGGTGTGTGATCGCGAAAGGGGCTGGTGGTCGTGCCAGAGCTGAGGCCGTGGCGAGCCGCGAAACCGCATGTGACGCGGGTCGCGGGCGCCGTACGACCCCGTCTGGCACGGGCCGCGGAGGCAGTACGGCCACGTCTCGCACGCGCCGCGACGGCCGTGAAACCGCGGGTCGTACGGCTCGCGCGAGCCGCTTCCCCGCAGGTCGCGCGGACACGCAAGCCGAAGACCTGGCAGTACACCGCCGGTGCCGCCACCGCCGGACTGGCGCTGGCCGCCGGAGTGGTGACCGTCGCCGGCCCCTGGGACTCCAGCGGTCAGCGTACGGCCGAGCGGGACCGGGCGGCCGTCCAGGAGCGCACGGGTGGCGCAGATCACGGCCGTAATTCCGATACGTCCGATACGGCCGCCGACACGCCCCGTCCCGCCCCCAGCGCGGCCTCCGTCCTGCCCGGCCTGGGCGGCGGCGTCGGCACCGCCCAGGCCGCCCCGAGCGCCAAGGCCCTCGCCGGCCTCCTGGAACCGCTCCTGGACGATCCGGAGCTCGGTGACCGCAGGACGGCGGCGGTCGTCGACGTGGCCACCGGCAAGCGGCTCTACGGCGAGGCCGCCGACGAGCCCCTCACCCCCGCCTCCACGACGAAGATCGCCACCGCCGTGGCCGTGCTCACCGCACTGGGCCCCGACCACCGCCTGACCACCCGCACGGTCCTGGAACCCGACACCAAGGAACTCGTCCTGGTCGGCGGCGGCGACCCCACGCTGACCGCACGCAAGGACGCCGACGGCTGGGCGAGCCTGCGCGACCTCGCCGACCGCACGGCCGAGTCCCTGAAGAAACGGGACGTACGCGAGGTCACCTTTTCGTACGACAAGACGCTCTACGCCGGCCCCGAACTGCACCCCATCGGCGTCAACGGCAACCTGGCCCCGGTCAGCGCCCTCATGGTCGACGAGGCCCGTACGAACGACTCCACCAGCGGGCCGGTGAGGCGCGTGGAGGATCCGGCCAAGGACGCGGCGACCCAGTTCGCGGCGCTCCTCGCGGACCGCGGGGTCAAGACCACGGCGCCGGGCCCGTCGAAGGCGACCAACCGGGCCCAGCCGCTGGCCGAGGTCACCTCACCGCCGATGTCCGCCCTGGTGGAGCGGATGCTCACCAACAGCGACAACGACATCGCCGAGCACCTCGCCCGCCAGACCGCCGTGGCGAGCGGCGCGCGCGCCGACTTCGACGGCGCGGGCAAGGCGATCGAGGACCGGCTGAAGAAGCTCGGGCTGCCGGTGACGGGAGCCGATTTCAAGGACGGCAGCGGCCTCGACCGCGACGACAAACTCACCGCGGACCTGCTCACGGCCCTCCTCGCCAAGGCGGCCGACCCGGCCCACCCCGAACTCCGCCCGGTCCTGACCGGCCTCCCCGTCGCCGGCTTCACCGGCACCCTGACCACCCGCTACACAGACGGCGCGGCCGGCGTCGTCCGAGCGAAAACCGGCACCCTGAACGGCGTGAACTCCCTGGCCGGCACAGTCGTCGACCAGGACGGCCACCTCCTCGCCTTCGCCTTCCTGTCCACCGGCGCCAACACGGAAGCGGCCCGAGCGGCCCTCGACAGAACGGCAACGGCCCTGGCGTCCTGCGGCTGCGCCTAGCGGCCCCCGCCCGCCGGCCGTCGTCCACCCCCGCCGTCCGGCTCCGACCCCCGCCGTCCGCCCACGCCCCTGCTGCCGTCAGCCGTCAGCCGTCAGCTCTCAGCCGTCCGCCCACGCCCCCTGCTGCCGCCAGCCGCCGCCTGCCGCCACCCGCCCACGCCCCCTGCCGCCGTCCACCGCGCGCCCCCGCTGCCGTCCCCCGCCGCGGGCAGTCGTTCCGCACGGCGGAACGGGTGGGCACGGCCTGCGGCCCCGGGCACCGCTCGACCATCCCTCGGCGCCTGCCGACCCGATCGCGGCGCTCAGGACGCCGAGTCGCCTCCCAACACCTGTGGCCCGGGCCCACCGACCCGCACGGCCTGCAACGCCGACCGCCGCCCTGGCAGCCCCGGCCCCTGCCGACCCGGGACGCCCGCCACGACGCCGAGCCCCGTCAAACACCCCGTGCCCCCCCCAACCCCCACGGCCTGCCCCAAGTGGTAAAGCTCACGTAAGGTTGAAACAATACCAGCATAGGGGGTGGCGAGATGGTCGACTGGAATCTCGCGGTGGCGACCGCGACCCGGCTCGTGCGGCCGGGCCCCGAGGTGAGCCGCGACGAGGCCAGGGCCGTCGTCGCCGAGCTGCGCCGACATGCCAAGGCCTCGGAGGAACACGTCCGGGGCTTCACTCGTATGGGCACGGAGGACACCCACGACACCCCCGTCCTCGTCGTCGACCGCCCCGGCTGGGTACGGGCGAACGTCGCCGGCTTCCGCCAGATCCTCAAGCCCTTGCTCGAAAAGATGCAGGAGCGGCGCAGCGGCAGCACCGGCGGCGCGGTCCTCGGAGCCGTCGGCGGCAAGGTCACCGGCGTCGAACTCGGCATGCTGCTGTCCTTCCTGGCCTCCCGCGTCCTCGGCCAGTACGAGACCTTCGCCCCCGCCACCCGCGAACTCCCGGCGGGCGAGAACGGCGGCGGCCGACTCCTCCTCGTCGCCCCCAACATCGTGCACGTGGAGCGCGAACTGGACGTACAGCCCCACGACTTCCGCCTCTGGGTGTGCCTGCACGAGGAGACGCACCGCACGCAGTTCAGCGCCGTCCCGTGGCTGCGGGACCACCTGGAGGGCGAAATCCAGTCTTTCTTGGGGGAGACCGACGTCGACCCCATGACCGTCCTCGAACGCATCCGCGAGGCCGCGCAGTCCCTTTCGGGCGGCCGCCCCGAGGCCGAGGAGGACGACGGCGGACGTTCTTTCGTCGAACTGGTGCAGACCCCGGCCCAGCGGGAGATCCTCGGCCGCCTCACCGCCGTGATGTCCCTCCTGGAGGGCCACGCCGACTTCGTGATGGACGGCGTCGGCCCCCAGGTCGTCCCGACCGTCGCCGAGATCCGTGAGAAGTTCCAGCAGCGACGGGCCAAGGGCGCCTCAAGGCTGGACATGGCCCTGCGCAAACTGCTCGGCCTCGACGCCAAACTCAGGCAGTACCGCGACGGCGAACGCTTCGTACGGGCCGTCCACGACCAGGTCGGCATGGACGGCTTCAACCGCGTGTGGACCTCCCCCAACACCCTCCCGACCAAGGCGGAGATCGCCAAACCCGCGGACTGGATCGCGCGGGTGCACCGCAAGGCGGAGTCGTGAATCCCGCGCCGCGGCGTGCATCTCATACGAACGTCGTGAACCGAATCCGGCCGACGGCAGGCGAACGCCCCTCCAATCACCCGTCCGAGGGACCGTGAGCCATGGGTAGGCGTGCAATGCTCGGGGAACCGCCCGGTTCTGTCACCATCTACACACTCTGAGTGACCGAGCTCGGGCTCACCCCCCGACAATTTCATGAAGGGAACCGGACATGGGTCCCCATCCTGCGGTCGCGGCGATACGCCTGGCGGTCCGCCGCGTCCTCCACGACATCCTCACCGAACACAGCCGCACCGCCGACGCCCCCGCGCCCGGCCGCCCGCGCGCGACCTCGTACGAGCTCGCGCACGCCACGCCGCCCGCGGTGCTGCCCGCGCCCTCGACCGGCGCCACACCCGCCGCGCACGACACGGCGCCCGAACCGTCGTACGAGCTCCCCGGCGCCACCCCGCAGGAGCCCCCGCGCGCCGCCCCGCACGAGCGACCCCCCTCCCCGCTCGTGCTCGTGGCGTGTTCCGGCGGCGCCGACTCCATGGCCCTCGCCTCCGCCCTCGCCTTCGAGGCCCGCAAACTCGACATCCGCGCCGGTGGCATCACCGTCGACCACGGCCTTCAGCCCGGCTCCGACCTACGCGCCGAGGAAGTAGTCCTGCGCATGCGCGAACTCGGCCTCGAACCGGCCGAATCCGTCGCCGTCACCGTCGGCCGCGCGGGCGGACCCGAGGCCGCCGCCCGCGACGCCCGCTACGCCGCCCTCGACGACGCCGCCGTCCGCCACGGCGCCACCGCCGTCCTGCTCGGCCACACCCGCGACGACCAGGCCGAGACCGTCCTGCTCGGCCTCGCCCGCGGCTCCGGCATCCGCTCCCTGTCCGGAATGGCCGCGGTCTCGGGGGCCGGCGGCCGCTACCGGCGCCCCTTCCTCGGACTCGACCGGCAGACCGCCCGCAAAGCCTGCATGGTCCAGTCCCTGCCGGTCTGGGACGACCCCCACAACGCCGACCCCGCGTACACCCGCTCGCGGCTGCGCCAGGAAGGCCTGCCGGCTCTGGAGAAGGCCCTCGGCAAGGGCGTCGTCGAGGCCCTCGCCCGGACGGCCCAGCTCTCCCGCGACGACGCCGACGCCCTCGACGCCTGGGCCCGCCAGGCCGAGGCCGCCGTACGCGACTCGGCCGGCCTCCTGGAATGCGCCAAGCTCTACGCGCTGCCGCCCGCCGTACGCCGCCGGATCCTGCGCCGCGCCGCCATCGAGGCCGGAGCACCCGCCGGTGCGCTGTTCGCCCGCCACATCGAGGAAGTCGACCGCCTGATCACCGGCTGGCGCGGCCAGGGAGCCATCAATCTCCCCGGCAAAGTCGTCGCCCAGCGTCAGGGTGGCAGACTGGTGATTCGGCAAGGCTGAAACCGGACCTCCCACCGGCCCCCTCCAGCGGGGTCGCGGGAGCGGCCGGACCGGCCGGTGGGACGACCGAAAGTGATGCGGGTGGACGCGAAAGACATGGGTGCCGACCTCCAAGAGGTACTCATCACCAAGGAAGAGATCGACGCCAAGCTGGTCGAGCTGGCCGCGAAGATCGACGCGGAATACGCGGGCAAGGACCTGCTCATCGTCGGCGTCCTCAAGGGCGCGGTGATGGTCATGGCGGACCTCGCCCGGGCGCTGTCCACCCCCGTCACCATGGACTGGATGGCGGTGTCGTCCTACGGGGCCGGCACCCAGTCCTCCGGGGTCGTGCGGATCCTCAAGGACCTCGACACCGACATCAAGGGCCGGCACGTCCTGATCGTCGAGGACATCATCGACTCCGGCCTGACCCTGTCCTGGCTGATCAACAACCTCGGCTCCCGCGAGCCCGCCTCCCTGAAGGTGTGCACGCTCCTGCGCAAGCCGGACGCCGCGAAGGTCGCCATCGACGTGGAGTGGGTGGGCTTCGACATCCCCAACGAGTTCGTCGTCGGCTACGGCCTCGACTACGCCGAGAAGTACCGCAACCTCCCGTTCGTCGGTACGCTCGCGCCCCACGTCTACGGAGGCTGAGCCCGCCGGTCCGGGCGACCGGACCCGAAGGGCCCAAGCACCGTACGAAGATCGGGAACCCCGGCGGGCCTCGCGCCGTTGGAGCATGCAGACGGGCTTGCCAGCCCTCCCGTGCGGCTACGGTCGCCGAAGCTGGGGTACCGTCAGAAGAACTGTCTTATCAAACTCACTATGGCAGGAGGGACGGGGCGACACCGCTCCGTATGGATGGACGTGAAGCGATACTTCCGTGGGCCGGTCATGTGGATCGTGCTGGCCGTCCTTGCCGTGGTCGTGTTGATGCAGGTCGTCGGCTCGTCCGGCGGCTACAAGACGGTGGACACCGGCCAGGTCGTTCAGGCGATCAATGAAAACAAGGTCGAGTCGGTCAAGCTGACCACCGGCGACGAACAGATCGTCAAGGCGCAACTCAAGGACGGCCAAAAGGTCGAGGGCGCCACCAAGATCCAGGCGAGCTACATCGGCGACCAGGGCGTCGACATCGCCAACACGCTGCAGAACAAGTACCAGCAGAAGCAGATCCCCGACGGCTACACGGTCTCGCCGTCCAAGCAGAACCCGTTCGTCGGCATCCTGCTCTCCCTGCTGCCCTTCGTTCTCATCGTCGTCGTGTTCCTGTTCCTGATGAACCAGATGCAGGGCGGCGGCTCCCGAGTCATGAACTTCGGGAAGTCCAAGGCCAAGCTCATCACCAAGGACACCCCGAAGACGACGTTCGCGGACGTCGCCGGCTCGGACGAGGCGGTCGAGGAACTCCACGAGATCAAGGAGTTCCTCCAGGAACCGGCGAAGTTCCAGGCCGTCGGTGCCAAGATCCCCAAGGGCGTACTGCTCTACGGGCCTCCCGGCACCGGTAAGACGCTCCTCGCGCGCGCCGTCGCCGGCGAGGCGGGCGTCCCCTTCTACTCGATCTCCGGTTCCGACTTCGTCGAGATGTTCGTCGGTGTCGGTGCCT
>CBFGZZ010000091.1:0-26068 GCA_965653385.1 uncultured Streptomyces sp.
CCCGCCGTGGACCGACACCTCCCCGGCCCCTCCGTGTTACCGCCATCCCGGCCCCCGCCCCTGTAACGTACCGGCGGGGGGCCCTGTCCATGCACGACCCCAGAACGGCCCGCCCGAGGCGGACGCAGGTGAAGATCGCTCGCGGGCCGGAGCGGGAGGATGTGAAGATCCGCCGGGCGGGCGGCCTGGGCTGATAGACAGTCGCACTGACGAGCGTCTTCTCCCGGCCGTCACCTTCCTCCCGCCTCGAACGGAGCCGTCATGCCCAAGTCCTACTCGTCCTTGGCCTCGTGGAGCCTCGCCGCAGCGGCCTGCGCCGCGCTGCTGGTGGGCTGCTCGTCGGAGGCCAAGCTGGCCAAGGACGAGGTGGCGAACTCGGTGGCGGAGAAGCTCGCCGCGCAGACGGGCCAGCCCAAGCCCGACGTCACCTGCCCCGAGGACCTCGCCGGCAAGGTCGGCACCTCGCTGCGCTGCAAGCTCACCGCGACCGACGGCACCAGCTTCGGCGTCACCGTCAAGGTCACCTCCGTCGAGGGCAGCACGATCCGCTACGACATCAAGGTCGACGAGACCGCCTCCTGAGCCGGAGCAGGCCGCGTCCGCCGGACCGCTCCGGCGGGCGCGGGGGAAATGTGTGACCGCGAGGTGCGGATTGTGATGGAGCGCCGGGGGGTCGGGCCCACACAGGGGCCACGGGGGATGCTGGCACCATGAGTGGAATCGAAGCAGTCCTGTTCCTGCTGGCGTGTGGTGGCGTCGTGGCTCTCGTCGTGTGGGACCGCCGGGGCAAGGCCCGCAAGAGGCGTCGGTCCGAGGAGGCATCAGCGCTGCTGCGGTCGTTCGCCGAGAGCCGCGGGTGGACCTACGAGGAGGGCGTGCCCAGCCTCGTCGACGCCTACCAGGGGGCCGAGCCGCTCCCGATCAAGGCCAGCGGCGTCATGGGCGACAACGTCGTCAGTGGCACTTACCGCGGATTCGGCTTCCGCGCCTTCGAGTACCGCTACTACAACAGCGACATCGACACCGAGTCGACGCAGGTCATCGTCCACTCCGTCTGGGCTCTGAACCTGGGCGTGGAGGTTCCGGACCTGCGCGTCTACCGCGACGGCTGGTTCGACACCCTCATGCGGGGACGAGCCATGGAGCTGGGAATCCCGCGGCTCGACGACGACTTCCACATCGTCTCCCGTGACGAGGAGCCTGCCCGGGCGGTATTGCTCGGCGGCCTGGCGGAGTTCCTCACGTCCGACCCTCGGGCCTTGGAGCTGCCGCTCCGGCTCCACGACGGTCAGCTGATCACCGCACGTTCGCAGACCGAGCTGAGCAGCGAGACGTTCGACGAGCCCCTTGAGTACCTCGTCGACGCCGCGGGCCACTTGGGGTCCCTGTCGCCCGTCCGGCCTCCGCAGACGCCGTAGCACAGCCGCCCCGAGGCGCACGATGCGGTCACGCTATGAAGCTTCCTGGTAGGAATCATGTGAGGTCCAGGGCCGGTGCCGCTGAGTCTTTGCCTTTGGGAGACCCTCTCTACGTTCTCAACAATCAGGGCGCGGAAGCGCGTTCGCGCCCGCATGGACGTAGAGGGGGGAGCGGATGGGCCAGTTCGATGTGGAGCCGTCCGAACTGCGGTCGGCTGCCAAGAAGATCAAGGACTCCGTGGGCAAGAGCGACAAGGTGAAGCTCGACGAACTGGGAAAGGCGAGCGGCGACTTCGGCCACGGTGACGCGGCCAAGGAGTTCGAGCAGCTGATGGCCACCTGGATGCAGGCCGTCAAGAGCCCGATGAAGGAGGACGGGGAGAACTCGTCGGCAAAGCTGGACGAGAACGCCGCGTCCTACGAGCGCTCCGAGCGGGAGTCCCAGAACCACTTCACCGGGCCCGCGGTCGCCGGCCCGAGCTACTGACGGGGAAGCAATGGCGGCACAACTCGGATCCACCCGGGACCCGCGCGAACTGATCCCGGGCAACCCGTCGAAGCTCACGGACGACGCGGACAAGCTCGACGGCCATGCGAAGACCCTCGACGGCATCGGGGACGAGCTCGGCTCCGTCCGTATTCCCAGCTGGCACGGCCAGGCCAGCGACGCCTTCTGGGAGGACTTCTCGGGCCAGAAGCAGAAGTGGTACCGCGGTTCGGACGCGCTCAGCGCGGCCGCAGGAGCACTGCGGGACTACGCCAGGGCCCTCACGTGGGCCCAGGAGCAGGCGGAGGAGGCCATCCGGCTGTACGACGGCGGCGACGAGAGCGGTGGCGAGCAACTGCTGGCCTCGGCGCGCGCCCATGTCGAGTCGGAGGGCGACGCGGCGGCCGAGAAGTTCAAGGCGCAGGGTGGCGAGGGCGACAACGCGCCCGACTGGCTCTTCTGGGCCTCCGAAGCAACACAGAACGACACCGGCGCGACGTCCAGGAAGATTCAGCGCGCCGAGCTGGAACGGGCACCCGAGACCAAGCCCGTCGGGGCGTGGGGCGACCACAAGAACATGACGCAGGCGGAGCGGGAGGCACTGCGCGAGGGCAAGGGGCCCGGCATCACCGTGGCCGGGCCGTCCGTCACCGCCGACGCCAAGGTGTGGGGCGCCGAGGCCAAGGGCCGCGGTGAGTTCGCGGGCGGCGAGGTCTCCGGCAAGGCCGGCGTCAACCTCCTCGGTGTCGACGCCTCCGCCGGGGTGGGCCTCGTGGACGGGAACGCCACCGCGCAGGCGTCCGGCAAGGCCTATCTCGCCCAGGCAACGGCCGAGGGCAAGTACGGGGTCGGCGTCTTCGAGGCGTCCGGCAAGGGCGAGGCGTACGTGGGCGCCGAGGCCGGCGTCAAGGGCTCCATCGGCACGGACGGCGTACACGTCGGCGGCGAGGCCTTCGCCGGTGCCAAGGCCACCGCCGAGGGGCACGCCTCCGTCGCCGGTGTCGGCGTCGGTGGAACGGCGGAGGCGTGGGCCGGCGCCGGTGCCGAGGCCCACTTCGACGCCGGGATGAAGGACGGCAAGTTCGTCATCGGCGGCGACCTGGGCGTCGGCCTCGGCGTGGGCGGCAAGCTCGGCGCCCAGATCGAGATCGACCCGGGCAAGGTCACCGACGCGGCCGGCGACGCGGTCGACGCGATCGGGGACTGGTTCGACTGACCACTGCGGGGAACCCCGCCGGGGCGCCCCGCTGTCCCCTCTCCCCCTCGTCCATCCCCCTCGCTTCCCGTACCGTCGGAACCCGTACCGCAAGGAGTTGATCCACCATGCCGGGCACACTTCCGGTGCCGCTCAGCATCGAGCTCCCCGAAGGCTGGCAGTCGGCGCCCCCGGAGGAGGTCGGCGCCCCGCACGCCGCCTTCGTCGCCCTGCACATGGCCTCCCGGGGCCAGGGCTTCATGCCGAACATCACCGTCACCGGCCACACCCTCGACGGCCCGTCGAGCCTGCACGGCCTCGCCGAGGAGTCCGTGCGGCGGCTGCGCGAGAACGTCGGTGCCGTCGAGGTCGTCAAGCGCACCGAGGTGGGCACCTCGCCCGCGCCGGGCCTCATCGACGCCCCGGGGATCGTGCAGAACCTGCGCATCCAGGCCATCGTCAACGGACAGCCGATGGAGCTCGCGCAGAGCCAGTTCATCCTGGTGCTGGAGAACGAGCGGCAGCGCGGCGAACGCGCCGAGATCGAGATCGCCCTGACCGCGAGGACGAGCCAGCTCCAGGACGTCCTGGAGGACTACCAGTCCTTCATCTCGACCCTCCGCCCGGCCTCTCCCACCCCGGAGAGCTAGGGCCTGTCGTGGCCGAGAAGCATCGGTGGGCGGTGAGACACGGCGGGAGGTGTTTGCGCAGGTCAGCGCCAACGTGTCCAGAAGGCGCAGGTCAGGCGCTCAGCCTTGCGGATACCCTTGACAGGTGACCGACGCCCAAGACACCGCAGCAGACAGTTCACTGCGAACCACCGGAGGCGCCCCTCCGGACGACGGCGGATCTTCTGTTACGGAGGCGCCGATCCCTTTGCTGGAGCCCCGCGAGGGCATTCCGCCCGTGATCGCCGACGAGACCGCGCTCGCCGAGGTGATCGCCGAGTTCAGCGCCGGCTCCGGCCCCGTCGCCGTGGACGCCGAACGCGCGTCCGGCTACCGATACGGCCAGCGCGCGTATCTGGTGCAGCTGCGGCGTGAGGGGGCGGGCTCGGCGCTGGTCGATCCCGTTGCCTGTCCCGATCTGTCGGGTCTCGGCGAGGCGCTCTCCGGCGTGGAGTGGGTGCTGCACGCGGCCACGCAGGATCTTCCGTGTCTGCGGGAGATAGGCATGCTGCCGAGCCGGCTGTTCGACACCGAGCTGGCCGGGCGGCTCGCCGGGTTCCCCAGGGTCGGCCTCGGCGCGATGGTGGAGAGCGTGCTCGGGTTCGTCCTGGAGAAGGGCCACTCGGCCGTCGACTGGTCGACCCGGCCGCTGCCCGAGCCCTGGCTGCGGTATGCGGCGCTGGACGTCGAGCTGCTCGTCGATCTGCGTGACGCGCTGGAGAAGGAGCTGGACCGGCAGGGGAAGCTGGAGTGGGCGCAGCAGGAGTTCGACGCGATCGCGGCCGCGCCGCCGGCTGAACCGCGTAAGGATCCCTGGCGGCGGACGTCGGGGATGCACAAGGTGCGGCGGCGCCGGCAGCTGGGCGTGGTGCGGGAGCTGTGGCAGACGCGGGACCGGATCGCGCAGAAGCGGGACGTGTCGCCGGGCAAGGTGCTGTCCGACGCGGCGATCGTGGAGGCCTCGCTCGCCATGCCGGCGAACGTGCACGCCTTGGCCGCGCTGAATGGGTTCGGGCATCGGATGGGTCGGCGGCAGCTGGAGCAGTGGCAGGCCGCCGTTGATCGTGCGAAGGCCTTGAGCGAGGCGCAGTTGCCGGCGCCGGGGCAGCCGGTGACGGGGCCTCCGCCGCCCCGTGCCTGGGCCGACAAGGACCCCGCGGCCGCAGCTCGGCTGTCTGCGGCTCGGGCCGCCGTGTCCGCGCTGGCGGAGCAGCTCAACATGCCTCAGGAGAACCTGATCACTCCGGACACGGTGCGGAGGGTTTGCTGGGAGCCGCCGAAGCTTGTCGA
The DNA here is from genome assembly GCA_965653385.1 of uncultured Streptomyces sp. GTDB lineage: Bacteria > Actinomycetota > Actinomycetes > Streptomycetales > Streptomycetaceae > Streptomyces. The sequence goes on from CBFGZZ010000091.1 coordinate 5,059, forward strand.
TGCCGAGTCGGTTGCGGAGGCGCTGGCTGGTTACGGTGCTCGGGCCTGGCAGGTTGAGCAGGTCACGCCGGTTCTGGTGGCCGCTTTGTCTGCCTAGTCGCCGTAGGAGGTTCACCTCGTACGGCGACTGCGGGCCGTATGTGGTTGCTCGCGCTCACGCGGCGGAGCCGCATATCGATACAGCCCCGCGCCCCTGGAAGCACCTCACCTGGTCGCACCCCGCATGAAGCCGTTGTAGATGAATCGTTGCAGCAGCAGGAAGACGATCAGCGTCGGCAGGATCACCAGCACCGCTCCTGCCGAGATCGTCTCCCAGTGGGCGCCGAACGGGCCCTTGAAGCGGAACAGGGACGTCGAGATCACGCCAAGATCTTCCGAGGGCATATAGAGGAACGGGATGTAGAAGTCGTTGTAGGTGGTGATGCCCTTGACGATCACCACTGTCGCGATGGCCGGTTTCAGGAGCGGGAAGATGATCTTGCGGTAGATCGTGAACGCGTTGGCGCCGTCCAGGCGGGCCGCCTCGTCCAGGGACGTCGGGATCGAGCGGACGAACTGCAGGAAGATGTAGATCGAGACGATGTCCGTGCCCATGTAGAGGACGATCGGCGCCCAGAGGCTGTCGAACATGCCGAAGCTGTTGACGATCTGGAAGGTCGCCACCTGGGTCGTGACGCCGGGGACCAGGGCGGCGACCAGGAACAGGGCCACGACCAGCTTCTTGAAGCGGAACGTGAAGCGGTCGATGGCGTACGCCGTCATCGAGCCGATGAGGACCGTGCCGCCGATGGCGAAGAGCAGGATGACGGCCGTGTTGGCGAAGGCCGAGAGCATCCGGCCGTCCTCGAACGCCGTCGCGTAGTTGTGGAAGTTCAGCAGGTCGTCCGGGAGGGCCAGGGCTCCGCTGTCGTCCGCCATCTCCCGCTCGGACTTGAACGATGTCAGGACCACGGCTGCCAGGGGCAGCAGGACCACCACCGTCGCGGCGATCAGGGACAGGTACACCAGCGTGCGGGCCACCGCGTGGCGGGTCATGCGAGGTCCACCTTGTCGTCGGGGACGAGGCGGCGCTGCACCCAGGTCACCGCCAGGACGATCAGCAGCAGGACGACCGCGGCCGCCGAGGCGAGCCCCGTCTTGTTGAACTGGAAGGCCAGCTTCACGGTCTGGATCACGAAGGTCTCGGTGCCGGTCGCCCCACCGGTCATGATGTACGGGATCTCGAAGACCGAGAGCGAGCCGGAGATCGACAGGATCACCGTCAGGCTCAGGACCGGCTTGATGCCCGGGGCGATGATGTAGCGGAACTGGTGCCAGCGGTTCGCGCCGTCCAGTTCGGCCGCCTCGTACAGCTCCCCGGGGATCGACTGGATCGCGCCGAGGAAGAGGACGAAGTTCAGGCCGAGGTAGCGCCAGACGGAGACGGCGGCGAGGGAGGTGTTCGCCGACTCCGGTGTGCCGAGCCAGGCGCGGTCCGTCTCCATGCCGAAGAGGCCGAGGACGGAGTCGAGGGTGCCGCCGTCCTGGAAGAAGTAGAGGAAGACGAAGCCGATCGCGACGCCGTTGATCAGATACGGGAAGAACAGCACGCCCTTGAAGAAGTTCCGGAAGCGTACGTTGAAGCTCAGGACCGTGGCGAAGTAGAGGGCGGCGACGATCTGGAGGACCGAGGCGGCCAGGTAGTAGCCGCTGACCCAGAAGACCTCGAACAGATCGGAGCGGGTGAGGAGTTCGGCGTAGTTCTCGGTGCCCGTGTAGTGCAGTTCGGGGCTGACGCCGTCCCAGTCGGTGAAGCTGTACGCGACCATGTTGGCGATCGGCGCGTAGGTGAAGACGATCAGCAGGGCGAGCGGCGCGAGCAGGAAGAGCCAGGGCGTGGCCCCGCGCCACAGACGTGCCGGGCGCGGGGCGGGCTCCGGTTCGGAGGCGGCGCCCGCCGCCCCCGTGGGGTCCTTCACGGCCCCCTTCTCGGTCGTCGTGTCCGTCATCAGGAGCCCAGGGACTGCTGGGTCTCGGTCCACTTCTCGCCGAGGTCGTCCAGGAAGTCGTCCAGGTCGCCCTTCGTCGCGCCGCGGGCGAGGTCGACGAGGTCCTGGCGGTAGTCGGGCTTGTAGATGCCGATCTCGGACTGGTTGTCGATGGACTTCACCACGGCGCCCTTGGTGTCGTCGAGGTCGAGGATCTTCACCCCCGCCTCCTCGTACGGCTTCATGATCGTGGGCAGGGGGGCGGACCTGAGCGGTGACAGGGCGAGGTTGTCGGCCGCGTAGCCGGACTTGTCGGTGAACCAGTCGAGCCAGGCGCGGGCCGCCTCCTTGTGCTCGGAGTGGATGTTGACGGCCTGGTTGTAGTCGGGCTGCGCCGTCGCGCAGAACGTGCCGTCCTGCTGGGTGGGGAAGGGCATGAGCCCGATGTCGTCCGGGTCGGCACCGGCCTGCTTCGCCGCGTCCTGCATCTGGATGACCGCCCAGGAGCCGAGCCACATCGTGGCGATCTCGCCCTTGGCCAGCTTGGGCTTGGACGCCTCCCAGTTGGTGGTCGTCGGGTCCTTCTCGACGAGCCCCTCGTGGACGATGTCGTACAGCAGCGTGTCGGCGGTGCGCACATCGGCGCCCTCGGCCCACGGGTCGCCCTCGGCGAGCTTCGTGGTGGCCTGCTCGTCGCAGCTGACCGAGCCGTTGACCTGCGTCCACTGGGTCAGCGGCCACATGTCCTTGAAGTTGGTGTAGTACGGGACCGCGTCGGTCTTCGACCTGATCGCCTTCAGGTCGTCGAGGAACTCGGCCGGTGTGGTCGGCCAGTCGGTGACTCCGGCCTCCTGCCAGACCCGCTTGTTGTAGATGAAGCCCGGGACGGCGCCGAGCGGGCTCTGGCCGTAGACCTTGCCGTCCACGGTCGTGTAGTCGGTGAAGCGGTACTCCTTGCTCCGCTCGGCCTGGGTGCCGAGCGCCGCGAAGAACTTGGGGTAGTCCTTCTTCTCGATCACCGCGGGGATCATGAGGACGTCGCCGTAGTTCTCCGTGTTCATACGGATCTTGACTTCGCCCTCGTAGTCGGTGATCGCGTCGAACTCGACCTTCACCTCGGGATACGTCTTGTTGAACTCGGCGGCGTACTTCTTCATCGTCCCGTCCTGCACGAGGTCGGTGCGATGGGTGAGGACGGTGATGGTGCCGCTCACCTTCGACGGGTCGTCGGCCGCCTTGGCTTCGGCGCCCTGCGAGCTTCCTCCGGTGCCGGTGCACGCCGAGAGCAGCAGGGCACCCGTGGCGACGGCGAGGACTGTACGGCGGTTCATGTGCGTCAGCTCCGTTCTGGGGACGGACGAGCACGAGCGGGTTGGCTGGTTCCGAACTCTGACAACGTTTTCTTAACCGGTAAAGTCCGTATCTCGCCAACGATGCCAAATTCCGTCTCAGCACTGAGATGGATCGGTTTAGGAGTGCGCATGCTTCAGGCCACACCGCTCACCGACGGATGGACCCTGCGGCACGAGGGAGCCGCGCTCCCGGCCGCCGTGCCGGGCTGTGTGCACACCGATCTGCTGGCGGCCGGGGTGATCCCGGATCCCTTTCTCGGGCGTGCGGAGACCGAGGTGGCGTGGGTGGGGCGGCGGGACTGGACCTATGAGACCGGCCTGGCGGCCCCGTCCCGTCATGAGCAGACCGACCTCGTCTTCGACGGGCTCGACACCGTCGCCGAGATCTCGCTCGACGGCCAACTCCTCGGCCGGGTACGGAACATGCACCGCTCGTACCGCTTCGACGTGACGGGGCTGAGCGGACGGCTCTCGGTGCGTTTCGCCTCCGCGTACGCCGAGGCGGAGGCGGTGCGCGGCAAGCTGGGCGAGCGGCCGACCGCCTATGCCGAGCCCTACCAGTACCTCCGCAAGATGGCCTGCTCCTTCGGCTGGGACTGGGGGCCGACCCTGGTGACGGCCGGGATCTGGCGGCCGGTGCGGATCGAGCAGTGGTCAACGGCCCGGATCGCTCGCGTACGGCCACTGGTGACCCTCGAAGAGGGCACGGGGCAGGTCGAGTTGGTGGTCGATGTCGAGCGGACCCGGGTCGAGGCGCCGCTCACCGTCGAGGCGACGGTCGGCGGGGTGCGGGCGCGGGCCGGGATCGAGGGGACGGGCGGGGTCGTACGGCTGTCCGTGCCGGACGTGGAGCTGTGGTGGCCGCGCGGCTACGGCGAACAGCCGCTGTACGACGTCGAGTTGACGCTGCTGCACGGCGAGGACGCGCTGGACGTGTGGCGGCGGCGGATCGGCTTCCGCACCGTCGAACTGGACCGTCGGCCCGACGCGCACGGCACCGGCTTCACCCTCGTCGTCAACGGCGAGCGGCTCTTCGCGCGGGGCGTCAACTGGATCCCGGACGACGTCTTCCCGTCCCGGGTGACACGGGAGCGGTACCGCGGGCGGCTGGAGCAGGCGGCCGACGCGGGCGTGGACCTCGTACGGATCTGGGGTGGCGGGATCTACGAGAGCGAGGACTTCTACGACGCCTGTGACGAGCTGGGGCTGCTGGTCTGGCAGGACTTCCCGTTCGCCTGCGCGGCCTATCCGGAGGAGCAGCCGCTGCGCGGGGAGGTGGAGGCCGAGGCCCGGGAGAACGTCGTACGGCTGATGCCGCACCCCTCGCTGGTGCTGTGGAACGGCAACAACGAGAACCTGTGGGGGTTCCGGGACTGGGAGTGGGAGCCGCGGCTGGCCGGGGAGTCCTGGGGCGAGGGGTACTACCTGGGCGTGCTGCCGCGGGTGGTGGCCGAGCTGGATCCGACGCGGCCGTACACGGCGGGGAGTCCCTGGTCCGGCTCCTGGGACCACCACCCGAACGACCCGGCGCACGGCACGCATCACTCCTGGGAGGTGTGGAACCGGGAGGACTACGCCGACTACCGGCTGAGCGTGCCGCGCTTCGTGGCCGAGTTCGGCTGGCAGGCGCCGCCCGCGTACGCCACGCTGCGGCGCGCGCTGCCGGGCGAGGACCTCGCGCCGGACTCCCCCGGCATGCTGCACCACCAGAAGGCGGACGACGGGAACGGGAAGCTGAGGCGAGGCCTTGAGCGGCATTTCGGTTTTCCTGAAGGGGACTTCGACCGCTGGCACTACCTCACCCAGGTCAATCAGGCGCGGGCCGTCGCGGCCGGGATCGAACACTGGCGGTCGCACTGGCCGGTGTGCGCGGGCACCGTCGTATGGCAGCTGAACGACTGCTGGCCGGTGACGTCCTGGGCCGCGATCGACGGGGACGGGCGGGAGAAGCCGCTGTACCACGAGTTGCGGCGGCTGTACGCGGACCGGTTGCTGACGCTGCGAGTGCGCGAGGACGGGCTGGAGCTGGCCGTCGTCAACCAGACGGCGGCGGAGTGGGCGGGTGAGGTGCGGCTGCGGCGGATGTCGGTCGAGGGGGTGGCGGTCGGCGAGGCGAGCGTGGGGTTCGCCGCCGGGGCGCGGGCGGTGGCCCGGGTGAAGGTGCCGAGGGAGCTGGAGCCGGGCGGGCCGAAGGAGTTCCTGGTCGCGGACGTGGACGGGCTGCGGGCCGTGCACTTTCCCGCGCCGGACCGCGAAGTGCCCTACCCCCGGCCGGAGTTCGACGTGGCGCTCGTGCCGGGCGGGGTCACGGTGACGGCCCGCACCCTCGTCCGCGATCTGCTCCTCCAGGCCGACCGGCTGGATCCGGACGCGGTGGCCGACCGGGGACTGGTCACGTTGCTGCCCGGGGAACGGGTGACCATCGGTGTGCGTCACTGGGAGACTCCTGACGCCGAGGCCGCACGATCGGCCCTGTACTGCATGGAGCCCAGCCGATGACGGCAACGCCGACCCCCCGCGTCACCATCAAGGACGTCGCCGCGCGCGCCGGTGTGTCCAAAGGAGCCGTGTCCCTCGCCTTCAACCACAAGCCGGGACTGTCGGAGGCGACCCGGGACCGCATCTTCCGGGCCGCGCGGGAACTGGGCTGGGCGCCCAACCTCACCGCGCGGACACTCGCCGGGTCGCGGGTCGACGTGGTGGGTCTCGCGATCTGCCGGCCGGCCCGGATGCTCGGTCTCGAACCGTTCTACATGGAGTTCATCTCGGGCGTGGAGAGCGTCCTGACCGAGCACTCCTGCTCGCTGCTGCTGCGGTTGGTGCGGACCGTGGAGGAGGAGAGCGGGCTCCAGGAGCCGTGGTGGCGGGGTCGGCAGATCGGCGGGTCGATCCTGGTCGACTTCCGCGCGGACGACCCGCGCGTGGCCATGGCGCGGCGGCTCGGGATGCCGGTCGTCGCGGTCGGGCACCCGTCGCTGACGGGCGGGCTGACCTCGGTGTGGACCGACGACGCCACCGCCGTGACGGAGGCGGTGCGGTATCTGGCCGCGCTGGGGCATCGACGGATCGCCCGGGTGGGCGGTGCGGCGGCCCTCGGTCACACATCCATCCGTACGGCTGCGTTCGACGAGGCGGCGCAGGCGCTGGCCCTGGCCGGGACGTGGCAGGTCGCGACCGACTTCTCCGGGGACGCGGGCGCACGGGCGACACGGTCCGTGCTCTCGGCTGCGCCTCCTGATCGGCCGACGGCGATCGTCTACGACAACGACATCATGGCCGTGGCGGGGTTGTCGGTGGCGGCGGAGATGGGGTTGCGGGTGCCGGAGGACGTGTCGTTGCTGGCGTGGGACGACTCGCAGTTGTGCCGGTTGACGCATCCGACGTTGTCGGCGATGAGTCATGACGTGCACGGGTTCGGGACGGAGGTGGCTCGGACGTTGTTCGGGGAGATCATGGAGGGTGGGGCGGGGTCGCATCCGGTGCCTACTCCTGTGCTGACTCCTCGGGGGTCCACAGCGCCGCCGCGGTGAGGTCTCGTGTGGGGCCGCGGGTGCGTTGTGGCTGGTCGCGCAGTTCCCCGCGCCCCTGAAGGGGCGCTCCTCGCCACCGGGATCCATATGTGACCTTCGCCGCTCCCGCCACCGGGACTGGGCAGCTACGTTACTCATAAGTAGCATGGTCATGAGCAAGCGCTCAGCGTCCCGCACCTCTGGAGGAGAGCCATCGTGCCTCGTACCGTCAGGGACGTCGTCTTCGTCGACGGCGTCCGCACCCCGTTCGGCAAGGCGGGCCCGAAGGGCATCTACCACGAGACCCGGGCCGACGACCTCGTCGTGAAGGCGATCCGGGAGCTGCTGCGCCGCAACCCGGGTCTGGACCCGAAGCAGATCGACGAGGTCGCCATCGCCGCGACCACGCAGATCGGTGACCAGGGCCTCACCATCGGTCGCACGGCCGGCATCCTCGCCGGTCTCCCCCAGTCGGTGCCCGGCTACTCCATCGACCGTATGTGCGCCGGCGCCCTGACCGCCGTCACCACCGTCGCCGGCTCCATCGCCTTCGGTGCCTACGACGCCGTCATCGCCGGTGGTGTCGAGCACATGGGCCGCCACCCGATGGGCGAGGGCGTGGACCCGAACCCGCGGTTCGTCAGCGAGAAGCTGGTCGACGAGTCGGCGCTGTTCATGGGCATGACCGCCGAGAACCTGCACGACCGCTACCCGCACATCACCAAGCAGCGCGCCGACGAATACGCCGTGCGCTCGCAGGAGAAGGCCGCCAAGGCGTACGCCAACGGCAAGATCCAGGCCGACCTGGTGCCGGTCTCGGTGCGGCGGACCAACCCGGAGGCCGGTGAGACCGGCTGGGGCCTGGTCACCGCCGACGAGCCGATGCGCCCGGGTACGACGCTGGAGAACCTCCAGGGCCTGAAGACCCCCTTCCGCGTCCACGGCCGGGTCACCGCCGGTAACGCGGCCGGTCTGAACGACGGTGCCACCGCCTCGATCATCGCCTCCGAGGACTTCGCCCGGGAGAACGACCTCCCGGTGAAGATGCGCCTGGTCTCCTACGCATTCGCGGGCGTCGAGCCCGAGGTCATGGGCTACGGCCCGATCCCGGCCACGGAGAAGGCCCTCGCCAAGGCGGGCCTGTCGATCGAGGACATCAACCTCTTCGAGATCAACGAGGCCTTCGCCGTCCAGGTCCTGGCCTTCCTGGACCACTACGGCATCGCGGACGACGACGAGCGCGTCAACCAGTACGGCGGCGCGATCGCCTTCGGCCACCCGCTCGCCTCCTCCGGCGTCCGTCTGATGACGCAACTGGCCCGCCAGTTCGAGGAGCAGCGACACGTCCGCTACGGCCTCACCACCATGTGCGTCGGCTTCGGCATGGGCGCGACGGTCATCTGGGAGAACCCGCACTTCGACGGAGGCAGCAAGTGAGCACCACCGCTGAGCTTTTGAAGGGTGCAGCCGAGCTGTTCCCCGACGAGGTCGTGACGTCCGCGCACGTACGTCATCTGGACCTGCCGTACGGCGCCGGGCGCTTCGCGCTCATCACCCTGGACAACGGCTTCGACCACACCAAGCCGACCACCTTCGGCCCGCAGTCGCTGGCGAACCTCGACAAGGCCATCGACCAGGTCGAGGCCGAGGCCACCGCCGGTGACATCGTCGGGGTCGGCATCACCGGCAAGCCGTTCATCTTCGCCGTCGGCGCCGACCTCAAGGGCGTCGAGCTGCTGAAGGAGCACAAGGACGCGCTGGCCATCGGCAAGGGCGGCCACGAGGTCTTCAAGCGCCTCGCGGGCCTGGCCGTGCCGACCTTCGCGTACTACAACGGTGCCGCGATGGGCGGTGGCGTCGAGGTCGGTCTGCACTGCAGGTACCGGACCGTCAGCAAGGCGCTGCCCGCCTTCTCGCTCCCCGAGGTCTTCCTCGGCCTGGTTCCCGGCTGGGGCGGCTGCACGATCCTGCCGAACCTGATCGGCGCCGACAAGGCCGTCTCGGTGATCATCGAGAACAGCCTCAACCAGAACAAGCAGCTCAAGGGCCAGCAGGTCTTCGACCTCGGCATCGCCGACGCCATCTTCGAGGGCGCGGACTTCCTGGAGCAGTCGCTGATCTGGACCGCCCAGGTGCTGAAGGGTGACGTCGAGGTCGACCGTCCGGTGATCGACCGCGGTGAGGGCTGGGACCAGGCCGTCGCCAAGGGCCGTTTCATCGCGGACTCGAAGGTGCACGGGGCCGCTCCGGCCGCCTACCGGGCCCTGGACATCATCGCGGCCGCCAAGAACGGCGACCTGCAGCAGGGCTACGACGCCGAGGACAAGGCGCTCGCCGACCTGATCATGGGTGGCGAACTGCGGTCCGGCATCTACGCGTTCAACCTGGTGCAGAAGCGCGGCAAGCGTCCGGCCGGCGCGCCGGACAAGAACCTGGCGCGCCCGGTCACCAAGGTCGGTGTCGTCGGCGCCGGTCTGATGGCCTCCCAGCTCGCGCTGCTCTTCCTGCGCCGCCTGGAGGTGCCGGTCGTCCTGACCGACATCGACCAGGAGCGCGTCGACAAGGGTGTGGGCTACGTCCACGCCGAGATCGACAAGCTGCTCGGCAAGGGCCGTATCAACCAGGACAAGGCCAACCGCCTCAAGGCCCTGGTCACCGGTGTGCTGGACAAGGCCGAGGGCTTCTCCGACGCCGACTTCGTCATCGAGGCCGTCTTCGAGGAGATCGGCGTCAAGCAGCAGGTGTTCGCGGAGGTCGAGGCGGTCGCCCCGGCGCACGCCATCTTCGCGACGAACACCTCCTCCCTCTCGGTCTCCGAGATGGCGTCGAAGCTGAAGAACCCCGAGCGGGTCGTCGGCTTCCACTTCTTCAACCCGGTGGCCGTCCTGCCGCTGCTGGAGATCGTCCGCGGCGAGAAGACGGACGACGCCTCGCTGGCCACGGCGTTCGCCGTCGCCAAGAAGCTGAAGAAGACCGCGGTGCTGACGAAGGACGCCCCGGCGTTCGTCGTGAACCGCATCCTCACCCGCTTCATGGGCGAGATCCAGAACGTCATCGACGAGGGCACGCCGGTCGAGGTGGCGGAGAAGGCGGTGGAGCCCCTGGGCCTGCCGATGTCTCCCCTCGTCCTCCTGGAGCTGGTCGGTCCCGCGATCGGTCTGCACGTCTCGGAGACCCTCAACCGGGCCTTCCCGGACCGCTTCAAGGTCTCCCCGAACCTCGCGGCCGTCGTCAAGGCGGGCAAGCGCGGCTTCTACGTCTACGACTCCGGGAAGCCGGAGCTGGACCCGGAGGTCGCCGCGCTGCTGAAGCAGGGCGATGTCGTCCTGACCGAGGAGCAGGTCCGCGACCGCGTCCTGGACGCGGTGGCCCAGGAGATCGGCCTGATGCTCGACGAGGGCGTCGTCGCCGAGGCCCAGGACATCGACCTCTGCCTGATCACGGGCGCCGGCTGGCCCTTCCACCTGGGCGGCATCACGCCGTACCTGGACCGCGAGGGTGTCTCCGAGCGCGTGAACGGCAAGAAGTTCCTGGCGCCGGGCGTGGCTTCGGTCCCGGCGTAAGCGCTCCGCTGTGAACGCCGGTGCCCCGCATACCTGGTCGGTGTGCGGGGCACCGGCGTTCCCCGAGGGGCGCGGGGCTGTGTCGATGTGCGGCTCCGCCGCGTGGGCGCGAGCAACCACGGACGAGCCGCGGCCGCCCTACAAGAACCAGCCCCCACCCCCTCAGGCGTCTCAGACCCCCCGCCACGCCTCCAGCGCCAGCCCCGGTTCCTCCTTGCGCCCGGTGATCAGCAGTTGGCCCGTCGACGGTGACATCGTGGCCGCCACCACCCGCTCGTCCTCGTCCACCGCCAGCGCCACCACCGCGTCGGCGGGCAACTGCGGGCCGGACTCGGTCCACCACGCGCCCGCCGACTCCTGCTCCGTCGGATACGCGGCGAAGGCCACGCGGCCGCTCGCCGAGCGCTGGGCGAGCAACGTGCAGTCGTGGCCGTCGAGTTCGCAGCGGATCGCGGAGACCGGGCCGGGGCCCGCTGAGGCCAGCAGGGTGACCGGTTTGGTGCCGGGGCGCCAGGCGCGCAGGTCGCCGGAGTCGTCGGCGAAGAAGAGGGTGGTGTGCTCCGCGGAGGTGGCCAGGGCGTGCAGGGTGCCCGGGCGGACCGGGGTCTCCATCGCCTCCTCCAGGACCGGGACGGCGCCCGGCTTCTCCTGCTGCCAGTGCAACAGGGCGCCGGGGACCGAGGCATACAGCTCCACGAGCCCGGACTCGCCGGTCACGGCGGCCAAGTCGTCCTGTACGTCACGGCCCTTGAGGTCACGCCAGGGGCCCCAGCCGCCGGTCTCCTTCTGGCCGCGCATGCTGACGCCGCCGCCCCTGTTCCGGACGAAGACATGGGCCCGCCCCTGCGCGTCGACCGTGACGGCGGGGGTGCCGGTGCGGTCGCCCGTCTGGTCCGGGTGGCCGATGGGGATCCAGTCCAGGGCGGCCAGGCGGGGACGGAAGTGCGTGGAGTGGACGAGGCCCGCCTCACCGGCCTTGGTGGGACGCCAGGCGGCCAGATGGGCGTAGGCGTCCGCGCCCTGACCGACCGCGGGGCCGGGGCGCAGCTTCTGGTCGCCGCCGACCTTGCGCGGGGGCTCCCAGGGGCCGCCGGGGCCGAGTTCCGCCCGGCACAAAACGGCCTCGTCGGTCGGCAGATAGACGCTGAGGCGGCCGTCGCGGCCGCGGATGAGCCAGTCGCCGTTCACCGGATCACCATATGCAAGGCGGTCGACGTGTCGCGTGCCGCCCCCTGCCCGAAGTCACTCACGACGTGCGTTCGTCGGCGGCTGACGCAGGGCATACGGAATCCGCCTCACACGTGTGACCATGATCTTGGTCACATGAGTGGTGGCAACGTCCGTACGAGAACAGGAAGTCGACGTCATGACCGACAAGCTCACCGTGAGCGTCCTGGGCACCGGCATCATGGGCGCCGCGATGGCCCGCAACCTCGCCAGGGCGGGGCACACCGTCCGCGTCTGGAACCGCACCCGGGCCAAGGCCGAGCCGCTGGCCGCCGACGGCGCCTTCGTCGCCGCCACGCCGGCCGAGGCGGTCCGGGGCGCCGACATCGTCCTGACCATGCTGCACGACGGTCCCGCGACCCTGGACGTCATGCGCGAGGCGGCGCCCGCCCTGCGCTCGGGTGCCGCGTGGGTGCAGTCGACGACCGCCGGTATCGAGGGCATCGCCGACCTGGCCGACTTCGCGCGCGAGCACGGCCTCGTCTTCTACGACGCCCCGATGCTCGGCACCCGCCAGCCCGCCGAGGCCGGGCAGCTGACCGTGCTGGCGGCGGGGCCCATCGAGGGTCGGCCGACGGTGACGCCGGTCTTCGACGCCGTGGGTGCCCGCACCGTGTGGACCGGGGAGGACGGCGGGGCGGGCACCGCGACCCGCCTGAAGCTGGTCGCCAACAGCTGGGTGCTGGCGGTGACGAACGCGGCCGGTGAGGTGCTGGCGCTGTCCAAGGCCCTGGACGTGGATCCCCAGCGGTTCTTCGAGGTGATCGACGGCGGCCCGCTGGACATGGGGTATCTGCGGGCCAAGACCGGGCTGGTGCTGAACGACGGGCTGTCCCCGGCCGCCTTCGCGGTGCGCACGGCGGCGAAGGACGCGCGGCTGATCGTGGAGGCGGGCGAGCGGTACGGAGCCCGCCTGGACGTGGCCGCGGCGAGCGCGGAGCGGTTCGAACGCGCGGATGCGCAGGGGCACGGGGACGAGGACATGGCCGCGGCGTACTTCGCGAGCTTCGAGGAGGGGAGGTAGGCCCCGGCCGCCGTGCGACCCTTGCCCCCATGGATGAGGACGCACCCCTGCTCGTGATCGTCGACGCCGCGAATGTCGTCGGGTCGGTGCCGGACGGCTGGTGGCGGGACCGACGGGGGGCCGCGGAGCGGCTGCGGGACCGGCTGGCCGCGGACGGGGTGCCGGGGCGTGCGGGGCCCGTGGAGATCGTGCTCGTGGTGGAGGGGGCGGCTCGGGGCGTGGAGTCCGTGCCGGGCGTGCGGGTCGAGTCCGCCGCCGGGAGCGGGGACGACCACATGGTCGAGCTGGTGGAGCGGGCGGCCGGGCAGGCCTGTCTGGTGGTGACCGCGGATCGGGAACTGCGGCGCAGGGTGACGGAGTTGGGGGCGGACGTGGCGGGGCCGCGTACGGTTCGGCCGTAGTCGGCTGCCGTACGCGGCCCCTGAGCGTCGGGGTCGGTTACGCGCTGCTCCCGGGCTCGCCCTTCTCCACCTCGGTCACCGTCGTCTCCTCGTGCCGTCCGAGACGGCTGTGGGAGCGGCCGTAGAGGAAGTACACGACGAAGCCGGCGGCCATCCAGATGCCGAAGCGGACCCATGTCTCGGCGGGCAGGTTGATCATCAGCCACAGCGAGGCGCACACCGACAGGATCGGGATGACCGGCACCCACGGGGTGCGGAAGGCCCGGTGCAGGTCGGGGCGGCTCCTGCGGAGGATGATCACGCCGATGGCGACGACCACGAAGGCGAACAGGGTGCCGATGTTCACCAGGGCGGCGAGTTCGTTCAGCGGGGTGAAGCCGGCGAGGATCGCGATGACCACGCCGAGCAGGATGGTCGGGCGGTGCGGGGTCTTGAACCGCGGGTGGACGTGGGAGAAGAACCGGGGCAGCAGTCCGTCCCGGCTCATCGCGAAGAAGACGCGGGTCTGGCCGAGGAGCAGGATCATGCAGACCGTCGTCAGGCCGACTGCCGCTCCGAAGCTGATGAAGCCCGCGAACCACGGATGCCCGGTGGCCTTGAAGGCGTCGGCGAGCGGGGCGTCCACGGACAACTGGCTGTAGTGCTGCATGCCGGTGACGACGATCGACACGGCGACGTAGAGCGTGGTGCAGATGATGAGGGAACCGATGATGCCGCGCGGCATGTCGCGTTGCGGGTTCTTGGTCTCCTCGGCGGCGGTCGCCACGACGTCGAAGCCGATGAAGGCGAAGAACACGACCGAGGCGGCGGTGAAGATGCCCATCACGCCGTAGTTGGAGGGCGCCCAGCCGAACATGAGCTGGATCAGCGGGGCGTCGAGACTGCTGCCGGCGTCCACCGTCTGGGTCTTCGGGATGAACGGGTCGTAGTTGTCACCGTCGATCAGGAACGCACCCGCGATGATCACGACGAGGACGACGGTCACCTTGATGGCGACGACCAGGGACGTGATCCGCGCGGACAGCTTCATGCCGACGACGAGGATGCAGGTGAGGATGAGGACGAGGACGGCGGCGAGGATGTCGAAGCCGAAGGTGTCGGCGCCCTCCCGGCTGCCCAGGGCCTCGGGCATCGCCCAGCCGGCGGTGTCCATCAGCGACTGGATGTAGCCGGACCAGCCGACGGCCACCACCGCCGTCCCGAGCGCGAACTCCAGGACCAGGTCCCAGCCGATGATCCAGGCGGGCAGTTCGCCCAGCGAGGCGTACGAGAAGGTGTACGCGGACCCGGCGACCGGGACCGTGGAGGCGAACTCCGCATAACAGAGGGCGGCCAGCGCGCAGGCGACACCGGCCGCGACGAACGCCAGGGCCACCGCGGGCCCGGCGTTGTTCTTCGCGACGGTGCCGGTGAGCACGAAGATGCCGGTGCCGATGATGACGCCGACGCCGAAGACGGTCAGATCCAGCGCGGACAAGGACTTCTTGAGCGCGTGCTCTGGCTCCTCGGTATCGAGGATGGACTGCTCGACTCTCTTCGTCCGGAAGAGTGTGCTGCTCACGGTCATACCTCCCACGCTTGTCGTCCTCGACATGATCGAGAGGGGGCGTGGTACGCATGCCCCGACGCGGGTGGATTCACACAGATGGGCCGGTTTCACCACCCTTCACGGTGGTGAAACCGGCCCCTGCGGCCCTGTGAGTGGACGTCAGTCGCGGGCGGGCTCCACCGAGTCGACCTCGGCCGCCGTACGGTCGAACCGGCCGTCCAGCTTGGACACCAGTCCGGTGACCTGGCGGGCGATGTCCGGGGCGGTGAGGCCGATCTCCGCCATGACCTCGGCGCGGGAGGCGTGGTCGAGGAAGCGCGGCGGGATGCCGAAGTCACGCAGCGGGAGGTCGACGCCCGCGTCGCGCAGGGCCTGGGCGACCGCCGAGCCGACGCCGCCGACCCGGGAGTTGTCCTCGACGGTGACGACCACGCGGTGCCGCTCGGCGAGCGGGGCCATGGCCTCGTCGACGGGCTTGACCCAGCGCGGGTCGACGACTGTCGTGGTGATGCCCTGCTTGTCGAGCAGGGCGGCGATCTCCAGGCACATGGGGGCGAGGGCGCCGACGGAGACGAGCAGCACGTCGGGCGTGTCGGTGCCCGGCTCACGCAGGACGTCCATGCCGCCCACCCGGCCCACGGCGGGCACGGCGGGGCCGACGGCGCCCTTGGAGAAGCGGACGACGGTCGGGGCGTCCTTGACCTGCACGGCCTCGCGCAGCTGGGCGCGGACCTGGTCGGCGTCGCGCGGGGCGGCGAGCCTGAGGCCGGGGACGACCTGGAGGATCGACATGTCCCACATGCCGTTGTGGGAGGCGCCGTCGGTGCCGGTGACGCCGGCCCGGTCGAGGACGAAGGTGACGCCGCACTTGTGCAGCGCCACGTCCATGAGGACCTGGTCGAAGGCGCGGTTGAGGAAGGTGGCGTAGACGGCGAAGACGGGGTGCAGTCCGCCGGTGGCGAGGCCCGCCGCGGACACGGCGCCGTGCTGCTCGGCGATGCCGACGTCGTAGATCCGGTCCGGGAAGGTGTCCGCGAACTTCTTCAGGCCGACCGGCTGGAGCATCGCCGCGGTGATCGCCACGATGTCCTCGCGCTCCTTGCCGAGCTCGACCATCTCGTCGCCGAAGACGGAGGTCCAGTCGGCGCCGGAGGCCTTGATCGGCAGGCCGGTGTCGGGGTGGATGGGGCCGATGCCGTGGAAGCGGTCGGCCTCGTCCTGGAGGGCGGGCTGGTAGCCGCGGCCCTTCTCGGTGAGGCAGTGCACGATGACCGGGCCGCCGAACCGCTTGGCCCGCGCGAGGGCCGACTCCAGGGCCTCGATGTCGTGTCCGTCGATCGGGCCGACGTACTTCAGGCCGAGGTCCTCGAACATGCCCTGCGGCGCGATGAAGTCCTTCAGGCCCTTCTTGGCCCCGTGCAGGGTCTCGTAGAGGGGCCTGCCGACGACGGGCGTGCGGTCGAGGATCTCCTTCGTCCGGGTGAGGAAGCGCTCGTAGCCGTCCGTCGTCCGCAGCGTCGCGAGGTGGTTGGCGAGACCGCCGATGGTGGGCGCGTACGACCGCTCGTTGTCGTTGACGACGATGACGAGGGGGCGGTCCTTGGCCTCGGCGATGTTGTTCAGCGCCTCCCAGGCCATGCCGCCGGTCAGCGCGCCGTCACCGATGACGGCGACGACGTGGTCGTCGCGTTTGCGCAGCTGGTTGGCTTTCGCGAGGCCGTCGGCCCAGCCGAGGACGGTCGAGGCGTGGCTGTTCTCGATGACGTCGTGCTCGGACTCGGCCTGCGAGGGATAGCCGGACAGGCCGCCCTTCATCTTGAGCTTGCTGAAGTCCTGGCGGCCGGTGAGCAGCTTGTGCACGTAGGACTGGTGCCCTGTGTCCCACAGCACCTTGTCCCTGGGCGAGTCGAAGACCCGGTGCAGGGCGATGGTCAGCTCCACGACACCGAGGTTGGGGCCGAGGTGGCCGCCGGTCTTGGAAACCGCCTCGACGAGGAAGGTGCGGATCTCCTCTGCCAGCTGGTCCAGCTGCTCAGGGCTGAGCCGGTCCAGATCGCGCGGTCCCGTGATGCGGGTCAGCAGCGGCACCCGTGCCTCCTTGCAGTAGAGCTTTTCGAGCTGTTGCCGGGCTCGTCGAGTCTAATGTTCCGCCCAGCCGGAAGGTTCCCGGCCCACCTCTCCATGGTCACGCAAACGGCCCTACCCAATAACGCCCTGCGCCACCAACGCCGCAAAGGGGCGCGGGGAGCTGCGCGACCAGCCACAACGGACCGGCACCCGCAATCTCACCCACGCCCCTGCGGCGCCACGGCGTTCCGCGCTACGCGCGCCCGGCGGTCTTCTGCGTCTTACGGGTGATCGAGTCGATCACGACCGTGGTCAACAGCACACCCGCGGTGATCATGTACTTCACCGGCTCGGCGATCGACTCCAGCTGGAGCCCGTACTGGATCGACACGATCACCAGCACACCGAGCAGCGCGTTCCACGTCCGCCCACGCCCACCGAACAGCGACGTGCCACCGATGACCGCCGCGGCGATCGCGTTCATCAGCAGGTCACCGGTACCGGCACTCTGGTTGGCCGACGCGATCTTCGAGGCCAGGAACAGGCCACCGATCGCGGCGAAGCCACCCGAGATGGCGAACACGGAGATCCGGACCGCGGTGACGTTGATACCGGCCCGGCGCGAGGCCTCGACACTGCCGCCGAGCGCGAAGACCTTGCGGCCGTACGACGTCCTGCGCAGCAGGAAGTCCGTGCCGACCAGGAACACCAGGAAGATCACCGTGGCCAGCGGCAGGCCCTTGTACTGATTGTACATGATCGCCGCGGCGAAGGAGACCACGCCCAGCAGGACCGTCCGCAGGATCGTGTCGGTCAGCGGCCGGAACGGGATCCCCGCTGCCTCGCGGCGGCGGTTGCCGAGGAACGACGTGACGAAGAACAGCGCGGTCACCACGGCCGCCAGGCCGTACGCGGCCGCCACGTCCGTGAAGAAGTACGTCGTCAGCTTGCCGATCAGCCCGTCGCTGTCGAGGTTGATCGTGCCGTTCTCACCCAGCGTCTGGAGCATGAAGCCGAGCCAGAACAGCAGACCGGCCAGCGTCACCGCGAAGGCGGGGGCGCCCAGCACCGCGAAGAAGAACCCGTGCGCGGCGCCGATGACGGCACCGGCCGCGATGGCGAAGAGCACGGCCGCCCACTCGGGCCAGCCCTGGTTGACCGCGAGGACGGCGGCGATGGCGCTGGACGCGCCGCTGACCGAGCCGACGGACAGGTCGATCTCGCCGAGCAGCAGGACGAAGACGATACCGACGGAGATCATGCCCGTGCCGACCATCGTGACGGTGATGTCATTGATGTTCTGCGCGGACAGGAACGCGGAGTTCAGGCTCTGGAAGATGACGCAGATGGCGACCAGGCCGAGGATGACCGGCAGGGAGCCGAGTTCACCGGCCTTGATCTTGCGCCGGAACTCGGTCACATAGCCGGCCAGGCCCTGCTCCTGCACCAGCAGGCGGGGGTCGACCGCGGTCACCGCGGCCGCGGCGGCCTCGGTGTTGAGGACCTCGTGCTCGTCCTGCGGCGTCGTGGAGGTCTTGTCGATGCTCACTTGGAAACCTCCCCGTTCGTGCGCGCCGCACGGCGGGTCACGGCGTTGTCGGTGGCGCCGGTGATGGCGGAGATGATCTCCTCCTGCGAGGTCGTCTTGACCTCGAAGACGCCGTTGTTGCGGCCGAGGCGCAGCACGGCGACCTTGTCCGCCACGGCCTTGACGTCGGCCATGTTGTGGCTGATGAGGATCACGGCGTGGCCGCGCTCGCGCAGCCGCTCGACCAGGTCGAGGACCTGGGCGGTCTGCTCGACGCCGAGGGCGGCGGTGGGCTCGTCGAGGATGACCAGCTTGGGCTCGCCGAGCATGGAACGGGCGATGGCCACGGTCTGGCGCTGACCGCCGGAGAGCGAGGCGATCGGGATGCGCACGCTGGGGATGCGGATCGACAGCGTCTGGAGCAGCTCGCGCGAGCGGCGCTCCATCTCGACCTCGTCGAGGACACCCCACTTGCGGACCTCACGGCCCAGGTACAGGTTGCCGACGACGTCGATGTTGTCGCACAGGGCGAGGTCCTGGTAGACCGTCGCGATGCCCAGGCTCTGGGCGTCGTGCGGCCGGTTGATCGAAACGGCCTTGCCCTCCCACTCGATGACGCCCTCATCGATGGGATGCACGCCGGCGATCGTCTTGACCAGCGTGGACTTTCCGGCGCCGTTGTCGCCCACCAGGGCGACCACTTCACCGGCGTGGACCTCAAGCTCGACGTCGGTGAGCGCCTGGACGGCACCGAATCGCTTGGAGACCCCGCGCAACGCCAGCACGGGCGTAGCGGACACGTGAACCATCTCCTTCGCCGCCTGACCCGGCGGAAGGTAGTGCAGAAGAGTTAGGGGGTCCGTCCGGCGCCCCGCGCCGAGCTTGCGGGGCTGACGTATGCGCGGGGCGCCGGAGGAGTCTTGTGCAGTCATGTCCCGTGCGGGAATCCAAGGACGAATTCCCGCACCTGGAAAGGGACCGGGACTGCTACTTGATGCCGAGCTTGTCGCAGGCGGCCTTGTACTTGCCGGTGCAGATCTCGGCGGCCGTGTAGACGCCGTCCTTGATGACGGTGTCGTTGATGTTGTCCTTGGTCAGCGAGGTGACCGGCACCAGCACGGAGGGGATGCCCTTCTCGCTGCCGCTGTCGACCTTGTCCTTGGCGACGGAGTCGAGCGACTTGCCCTGGGCGAGCGCGACGGCCATCTCGGCGGCGGCGGTGGCCTCGGGGGCGTACGGCTTGTAGACGCTCATGTACTGCTCACCGGCGACGATGCGCTGCACAGCGGCGAGTTCCGCGTCCTGACCGGTGACCGGGACGTTGATGCCGGCCGCCTTCAGGGCGGTGATGATGCCACCCGCCATGCCGTCGTTGGCGGAGTAGACGCCGACGATCTTGTCCTTGCCGAGCGCCGAGATCGCCGCCTCCATGTTGGCGTTGGCGTTCTCCGGCTTCCACTCCTTGGTGTCGTACTCCTTGCCGACCTTCACCTTGCCGTCGAGGGCGGCGTGCGCGCCCTCCTTGAACTGGGCGGCGTTCGGGTCGGTGACGGAGCCGTTCATCATGACGATCTGGCCGTCCTTGGCCTTGTCGCCCAGCGCCGTCAGCAGGGCCTCGCCCTGGGTCTTGCCGACCGAGACGTTGTCGAAGGACGTGTAGGCGCTAATCGGGCCCTCGGCCAGGCGGTCGTAGGCGACGACCTTGATGCCCTGGTCCACGGCCTTCTGGACGGAGTTCTTGATCGCCTTGGCGTCGACGGCGTCCAGGATGAGGACGTCCACCTTGTTGGTGATCATGGTGTCGACCTGCTGCGCCTGCAGGTTGGCGTCCTGCTTGGCGTTGTTGTAGTCGACCGTCGCCTTGCCGTTCGTCAGCTCCTTGATCTTCTCCTCGATCAACGGCCGGTCGAACTTCTCGTAGCGAGCGGTCTGGTTCTCCGGGAGCAGGAGACCGACCTTGATGTCGTCGCCCTTGGCGGCGGAAGCAGTGGAGTCGTTGCCGCCGCCCGCTTCCTCGGCGCTGCCACAGGCAGCCAGCGAGACGGCCATGGCACCAGCGGCAACGGCAACAGCGGCACGACGCATACGCGTGTTCACTTCAGAAACCTCCCTGACGAGGCCGCGTCGTTGCGGCCGAGGTGGCTGGAAGTCAACTCGGCCACACGTGCGACGTCAAGAAGTAAATCCTTAACGGGTTGGCAACGGTGCCATCCGTTCTCTAAGTGAAGGCAGGCGCGGCCGCATGCAGCGTGCTGTCCAAAAGGGTTGAATCACCCATCTCGCTGAGCGCGAGGGCGAGGGCTCCGAGCACCTCCGCACGACCGCCAAGTGCCCCGGGGAGAACGGACAGTTGGCGCGCCGCGCTGGGGATGGCGTAGCGGCCGACGGACTCCCGGATCGGCCCGAGGACCAGCTCACCGGCCTCGGCGAGATCACCGCCGAGGACCACGCGGCTCGGGTTCAGGAGATTGCAGAGGTTCGCGACTCCACTGCCGATGTGGCGGCCGACGTCGGCGATCACCCGACGACAGCCCGGGTCTCCGTCCCTGGCCAGCCGTACGACACCCTCCATGGTCAGATCCGTGCCGTGACTGGACTGGAGGAGCGGCAGCACATAGCGCGCGGCCGCGAAGGTCTCCAGGCAGCCCCGGTTTCCGCAGCGGCAGACCGGGCCGGATTCATCAAGGGTAATATGCCCGATTTCTCCCGCCGTGCCGCCGGGCCCCCGGTAGATCTTGCCGCTGATCACCAGACCGGCGCCGACACCGCTGGCGACCTTGATGTACGCCAGGTCCCGCACGCCCCGCCCGCTGCCCCAGACGA
>CBFGZZ010000092.1:0-25828 GCA_965653385.1 uncultured Streptomyces sp.
CCCTGCGCCCGCGCCCACATCCACTCCCGCCCCGGGCGCCTCGCCCACCGCAGCCCCCGCGGGCGGTGGCCGACGCCCCGGCGGCAGGCCCACGGCAACCCCCGCGGGCGGCGGCACTCAGCCCCCCGCGCCGTCCAGCGGCACCCCCGCGCCCGCGCCCCCGTCCCCGGCCCCGGCCGCGACGCCCCCGTCCGCTCCCCCCACCGGTGCCGCACCGACCTACGCACCCCCCAGCGGCGGCCTCGACCCCCGCATGCTCTGGCCGAACATCCTGGAGGCGGTCAAGAACCGTCGCCGCTTCACCTGGATCCTGCTCAGCCAGAACGCCCAGGTGGCAGGCTTCGACGGCACCACCCTGCAACTCGGCTTCGTGAACGCCGGCGCGCGTGACAACTTCGCGAGCAGCGGCAGCGAGGACGTGCTGCGGCAGGCGCTGGCCGAGCAGTTCAACGTCCAGTGGAAGATCGAGGCGATCGTCGATCCGTCGGGCGGCGGTTCGGCTCCCCCGCCACCGGGCGGCGGCTCCTCCGGCTTCGGCGGAGGCGGCGGCGCCGGTCACGGCGGTGGCGGCAACAGCGGCTACGGCGGTGGCGGTACGTCCGCCCAGCGCCCGGCCCCTCCCCAGCCGACGCCCTCGACACCCACCCCGCCTTCGTCGTCCCCCGCGCCGTCCGCCATCCCCGCGCCGGCACCCGGGCCCTCCGCCACGCCGGAGCCGCCGCCTCCGGTGTCCATCGAGGACGACATCCCGGAGGACGACGACCCCGACCTCAACGAGTCGGCGCTGTCCGGCTACGAGCTGATCGTGCGGGAGCTGGGGGCGACGGTGGTGGAGGAGTTCACGAACGAGTAGTGGGAGTAGCGGGAGTAGCGCGAGGAGCGGGGGGCCGTGACTTGGAGGAACATACAGGTCACGAACCCCCGGCCCCTCATCACCCTGTACGAAAACCCCGTTAGGCTGACCCCCGTGAAGGTCCTCGTCATCGGTAGCGGCGCCCGCGAACACGCCCTGTGCCGCTCCCTGTCCCTCGATCCCGACGTCACCGCGCTGCACTGCGCCCCCGGCAACGCCGGCATCGCCGAGGTCGCCGAGCTGCACCAGGTCGACGCCCTGGACGGCGCGGCCGTCAC
Source organism: uncultured Streptomyces sp. (assembly GCA_965653385.1). GTDB lineage: Bacteria > Actinomycetota > Actinomycetes > Streptomycetales > Streptomycetaceae > Streptomyces. Next base: position 1,132 of record CBFGZZ010000092.1, read on the forward strand.
CGCGCTCGCCGAACGGCTCGGCGCCGACCTCGTGGTCGTAGGGCCGGAGGCGCCGCTCGTCGCCGGGGTCGCCGACGCCGTGCGCGCGGCGGGTATCCCGGTCTTCGGCCCCTCCGGGGAGGCCGCGCAGATCGAGGGCTCCAAGGCGTTCGCCAAGGACGTGATGGCGGCGGCCGGTGTCCCGACGGCCCGCTCCTACGTCTGCACGATGCCCGCCGAGGTCGACGAGGCCCTCGACGCCTTCGGCGCCCCGTACGTCGTCAAGGACGACGGTCTCGCCGCCGGCAAGGGCGTCGTCGTCACCGCCGACCTCGACGCGGCCAGGGCGCACGCCAACTCCTGTGAGCGTGTCGTCATCGAGGAGTTCCTCGACGGTCCCGAGGTCTCCCTCTTCGCCATCACCGACGGCGAGACGGTCCTCCCGCTCCAGCCCGCGCAGGACTTCAAGCGGGCGCTCGACGGGGACGAGGGCCCGAACACCGGCGGGATGGGTGCGTACTCCCCGCTGCCGTGGGCCGACCCGAAGCTGGTCGAGGAGGTGCTGGAGACGGTCCTCCAGCCGACCGTCGACGAGATGCGCCGCCGTGGCACCCCGTTCTCGGGGCTGCTGTACGCCGGTCTCGCGATCACCTCGCGGGGCGTACGGGTCATCGAGTTCAACGCCCGTTTCGGCGACCCGGAGACCCAGGTCGTCCTGGCACGCCTGAAGACCCCGCTGGCCGGTGTCCTGCTCGCCGCGGCCAAGGGTGACCTCGCCGACCTGGAGCGGCTGCGCTGGAGCGACGACGCCGCGGTCACCGTGGTCGTCGCCTCCCACAACTACCCGGGCACTCCGCGCACCGGCGACCCCATCACCGGCCTCGACGAGGTGGCCGCGGAGGACGCCCCGCACGCGTACGTCCTGCACGCCGGTACCAAGCAGGACGGCGACACGATCGTCAGCGCCGGCGGCCGTGTCCTGTCCGTCACGGCGACCGGCAAGGACCTCACCCAGGCCCGCGACCGCGCGTACCGGGCCGTCGCCCGCGTCAAGCTCGACGGTTCCCAGCACCGTACGGACATCGCGGCGAAGGCGGCGGAAGGCTCGTAACCGGCCGGAGTGCCGGGAGTGCCGGCCCCGGATAAACCCCGAAGGCCCCGAATCCGTCTCAGGATTCGGGGCCTGACGCATGCCGGGACCAGGTCCTCGAAACCCGTCCGGATCAAGGGCCTGATCCTCGCTGTCCGTCATCCACCTTTCCCCAAAGCCATTCCATCGAGTGACCGATGCCCCATCCGGCTGACGTGGGCCGAAGCCCCAACTAGGGTGCGGCGCAAGCGTTCCGGCACTTGGCCCACCGGCATTGCGATGTCAGTGGTGGGTGCCACAGTGGGGGAGTGAGCAAAGCCAGGACAGTTCGGACAGCCAGGGCAGCGCGGAGGGGGTGAGGTCCGGCGTGACCGGTATGGGTGTGGAGGTCGGTGCGCAGGCAGCGCGCGCCCGGGCCATGGCGGTGCTGCGGGTGCGCAGCCGCGCGCTGGCCGTCGCGGTGCTGCCGGCGGCGTTCGCCGTGGTGCTGCTCGCCGGTGCCTCCACCGGTCACCTCGTCGGACCGGGCTGGCACGCCGCGCGTTGGGTCGTCATCCCCGTCGCCGTTCTCGTCCTGCTCGCCGCCGCTGTCATCGCCCTGGTGGTCGCCCGGGCCCGGCCCGCCGTCAGTCCCACGGTCCCGATCGGTGAGGGGCAGGCGCCGGACCTGTACCGGATGGTGCGCGACCTCGCCGACCGCCTCGATGTCCCCGCCCCGTCGGCGATAGCCCTCACCCCGGACTGCGACAGCTGGCTGGAGGACCGCACGCACCTGTCCCACGGCCCGCCCGCCGCCGAAGGCGGCATGGAGGACGGGCTCAACGGCCTGCACGGCGGAAGCCGGGGCGGCACCCATCGCCGTACGCCGGACGCTCCTGTTCTCGTCATCGGCTCCCCGTTCCTGTGGTGGATGCGCGTAGGAGAGCTGCGCGCCGTCCTCGCCCCGGTCGTCGCCGGTACGGGACCGTCGGCGCACCCGGACATAGCCCAGGCCCGGCGCTTCGTCCGGGGCCTGGACGCCGCCGTGGCCGTCGCCTCGACGCGCGGCCGCTGCCCAGGGTCGCGGGCGGTGTGCGCGGGCATCGGCTGGGTCGCGCGCGTGCTGCTGCGCAGCTGCCGGGACCACGCGGCCGAGATGGAACGGGGGGTGGCCGCCGCGGCCGCCGAGCGTGCACAGGCTGTGGATTACGGTCTGCGGATCGTCGCCCAGGAACAGGTCGGGCTGGCGTACGCGGGCTGGGACCGGCTGCTGACCCGGGTCGCGCTGCCCGCCTGGCGGATGGGCCGCTGGCCGTCCCGGCTGGACGCGGGTGTCGTCGCCGCGCTCACCGAACTGTCCCGGCGGGACCGCCTGGCCGAGGGCTTCGCCTCCCGGCTGGGCGAGCGCCCCGCCTGCGACCTGCTCGAAGAGCCCGGCGCGATCGACGAGGCCGCCTCGCTCCTCGCCGCCCGCCTCTTCCACGGCGGCCCCGCCGAACCCGGCCCTGACTGGTCTCCGGTGGACTGGCAGGAGTACCCGGAAGAGGTCGTCGACCGCAAATGGCGCACCGACGCGGCCCGCCTCCACCGAGTCCTCGACACCCTCGGCGTCCGCCGCACCACCCAGGGCACACCCGCCCACTCCGACGGCCCCACCCTCTCCCGGGTCCTGGACCACCTGTCGACCCCACCGGACACCCCACCCACTTGGTCCCGCCAAGAGCAGGCCGCCCCTCACGGAGGCCCCGCTCCCCGCACGGGCCCCGACGGGCCCTCCGAGGCGGAGGCCCACCGGAGCTCCGCCCCACACCCCGGCCCCGACGGTGCCTCCGATGCGCAAGCCCACCGGAGCCCCGAGCGCCACACGGCCCCCGACGGGCTCTCCGATGCGCAAGCCCACCGGAGTTCCGCCCCTCACACGGCCTCCGACGGGCCTTCCGAGGCACAAGCCCCTCAGAGCCCCGACCTCCAAACCGGCCCCGACCGAACCCCCGAGGCCTCCGCTCATCCGGATCAGCCTCCCGGGGCGCACACCAGCCTGCCTCAGGCGGCCCCCGGCACGCCCCCCACCGACGGGCAAGCGATTACCGCGCCCCCCGCCGAGGCCCCACCCACAAGCCCCGTCGAGCCCCAGCAACCCCCGGAATCCGTCCGGTCCCCGGAGGCCCCGGAACCCGTCCGGTCCCTCGGGGACCCGAAGCCCCCCAAGCCCCCGAAGGCTCCCTACGCCGCCATGGCCGAGGACCACCCCGGCGACGACGATCAGGAGACCGAGCGAAGCTCCGCCCTCGCCGCCGGCCTCACCGCCGAGTTGGCCCGCGAGGAAGCCGCGTCCCCCGTGGAGCGGAACGCGTCCCTCGCCCCCGACACCACTCTCCTGGACATCGGCACGCTCCCCCTCTTCCCGCTCCAGCCACCCCGTACCTCGCGCGAGCTGCTCACCGACCACGTGACGGCGATGGTGTGCTGCGCCGCGATGGACACCGCCGGGGCGACCCCGGGGCTGGACTGGCTCGACGGGCCCACGCTTCTCATCAACGGCACACGGGCGGCCGACCTCGCCCCCAGAGTCCTGAGCCTGATCGAGGACGGCGACCCGGCGCCCCTGCGCGCCTGGCTGGTGGAGTCGGGGATACGCCCGGAGAAGCCGGTACGCCTGGTCTGACGGCCGCCCTTCCGGCCGTCACAGCCCGCCCCGCGTGCCATATGCGGCCGGAACCCCTGGTTCCACTTTCGGCCAATTCGCAACGAATAGTGACAGGATGCGTGCGCAATGTGATGTGCTGGGATCGATAGCGCACATGGCAAGGGCTTGCGACATACGACAGGTACACAAACGCCCATGTCGCACGAGGCACGACGCACCACCACGGACGCACGGCCACGGGGGAACGAGGGAGGGGTAGGGCCATGGGGTCGGAGCAGATCCGCCGCTGGGAGTCGGGGGCACTCGCGCACGCCGTGACGGACCCCTTCGGTCAGGGCCCCGTCCCCTGGCTGCGGGGCAACGTGACGTACTTCGACGACACCGGCCAGGTGGTCCCCTGGTACGTCGACGGGCAGGCCCACCCCCCGACGGCCGGCACCCCCAGGATCCCCGGCCCGCGCACGGCCGGAGGCCCCCGCTCAGCCGACGACGTCCACCGCCAGATCAAGGGCTTCACCTCCACCGGTGCGGTCGCCCCCGGCGAGGCCGTCGACTTCCACATCACCGTCGACCCGCCCCAGGAATTCGCCGTCGACGTCTACCGGATCGGCCACTACGGCGGTGACGGCGCCGCGAAGATCACCACCAGCCCCCGTCTCTCCGGCATCGTCCAGCCGCCCCCGCTCACCGCCGACCGCACCGTCTCCTGCCACCACTGGTGGCTGTCCTGGCGCCTGCAGATCCCCTCGTACTGGACCATCGGCGCGTACGTGGCCGTCCTCACCACCGCCGACGGCTACCGCTCCCACATCCCCTTCACGGTCCGCGACAACCACCCCGCCGACCTGCTCCTGCTCCTCCCCGACGTCACTTGGCAGGCGTACAACCTCTACCCGGAGGACGGCCGCACCGGCGCCAGCCTCTACCACGCGTGGGACGACGACGGCCGCCTGCTCGGCGAGAACGACGCCGCCACGACCGTCTCCTTCGACCGCCCCTACGCGGGCGCGGGCCTCCCGCTGCACGTCGGCCACGCCTACGACTTCATCCGCTGGGCCGAGCGCTACGGCTACGACATCGCCTACGCCGACGCCCGCGACCTGCACGGCGGCCATGTCGACCCCACCCGCTACCGCGGCCTGGTCTTCCCCGGCCACGACGAGTACTGGTCGTCGAACATGCGCCGCACGGTCGAGCTCGCCCGCGAGAACGGCACGTCCCTGGTCTTCCTCTCCGCCAACTCCATGTACTGGCAGGTCGAGTTGGGTCCGTCCCCGTCCGGCGTCCCCGACCGCCTGATGACCTGCCGCAAGCGCCGGGGCCCGGGCCGACCGGTGCTCTGGCGCGAGATCGACCGCCCCGAGCAGGAGGTGATCGGCATCCAGTACGCGGGCCAGGTCCCCGAGCCGCACCCCCTGATCGTCCGCAACGCCGACCACTGGCTGTGGGAGGCGACCGGCGCCGAGGAGGGCGACGAGATCGAGGGCCTGGTCGCGGGCGAGGCCGACCGCTACTTCCCGCGCACCCCGCTCCCGGACCACGAGGAACGCATTCTGCTCGCGCACTCCCCGTACCCGGACAAGGAGGGCACCCTCCGCCACCAGGAGACCTCCCTCTACCGCGCCCCCTCCGGCGCCCTGGTCTTCGCGTCCGGCACCTTCGCCTGGTCCCCGGCACTGGACCGCCCGGGCCACGTCGACGCCCGCGTCCAGCGCGCCACGGCCAACCTCCTGGACCGCATCTGCAAACGTGACTGAGCCACCCAGCACAGCCCCAGTCCCTCACCCAGCACACCCCCAGTCCAAGGTCAGCGGCCCATACGGGACAATCGACGCTGTTGGACAGAACCACGGGGAGGAACCGTGTCCGGATTCGTAGAAAAGCCCGAGCCGATTCAGGTTCCGGGCCTGGTGCACCTGCACACCGGCAAGGTGCGCGAGCTGTACCAGAACGAGGCGGGCGACCTCGTGATGGTCGCCAGTGACCGTATGTCCGCCTACGACTGGGTGCTGCCGACCGAGATCCCCGACAAGGGCCGCATCCTCACTCAGCTCTCCCTGTGGTGGTTCGACCAGCTCGCCGACCTGGTCCCCAACCACGTCCTGAGCACCGAGGTCCCCGCCGGCGCCCCCGCCGACTGGGCGGGCCGCACCCTCGTCTGCAAGTCGCTGAAGATGGTCCCCGTGGAGGCCGTGGCCCGCGGCTACCTCACCGGCTCCGGCCTGGTCGAGTACAACGAGTCCCGCACCGTCTGCGGCCTCGCCCTCCCCGAGGGCCTCGTCGACGGCAGCGAGCTGCCCGCCCCGATCTTCACCCCGGCCACCAAGGCCGCGGTCGGTGAGCACGACGAGAACGTCTCCTACGAGGAGGTCGCCCGCCAGGTCGGCCCCGACACCGCCGCCCGGCTGCGCCAGGCGACCCTCGCCGTCTACGCCCGGGGCCGGGACATCGCCCGCGAGCGCGGCATCATCCTCGCGGACACCAAGTTCGAGTTCGGCTTCGACGGGGAGACCCTGGTCATCGCCGACGAGGTCCTCACCCCGGACTCCTCCCGCTTCTGGCCGGCCGACCAGTGGCAGCCGGGCCGCGCGCAGCCGTCGTACGACAAGCAGTTCGTGCGTGACTGGCTGACCTCGCCGGCCTCCGGCTGGGACCGCAAGAGCGAGCAGCCCCCGCCGCCGCTGCCGCAGGAGGTCGTGGACGCGACCCGGGCGAAGTACGTGGAGGCGTACGAGCGTCTGACGGGCACGAGCTGGAGCTGACCTACGGGCCCCATGACAAAGGCCCCGGTCGATGACCGGGGCCTTGATCTGGAGCGAACGACGAGGTTCGAACTCGCGACCTCAACCTTGGCAAGGTTGCGCTCTACCAACTGAGCTACGTTCGCATGCGCCGTGGCGCGAGACCCACTATACCCAACCCCGCTCCCGTGCGAGCCGCACCGCCGCGTGGCGGTTCTCCGCGCCGAGCTTCGAGACCGCGGACGACAGGTAGTTCCGTACGGTCCCCTGCGACAGCGCGGCCCGCTCCGCGATCTCCGCGACGGGTGCCCCGTCGGCGGCGAGTTCCAGCACCTCGGCCTCCCGCGAGGTCAGCGGCGAATCCCCGGCGGCGATGGCGTCGGCGGCCAACTCCGGGTCGACGTAGCGGTTTCCGGCGTGCACGGTCCGGATGATCTCGGCGAGCCGCTGAGCGCTGACGGTCTTCGGGACGAACCCGCGCACCCCCGCCTCAAGAGCCCGCTTCAGATGCCCGGGCCGCCCATGGCTGGTCACGATCATCACCCGGCAGCCGGGCAGTTCGGCCCGCAGGGATGTGGCGACCTTCACACCGTCCGCCCCGGGCATCTGAAGATCCAGTACGGCGACATCGGGTTCGTGGGCCCGTGCCATCGCCAGCGCCTCCGGCCCGCTGGCCGCCTCGGCGACGATCACGAGATCGTCCTCCAGGGACAGCAGCGTGGCGAGCGCTCCCCGGATCAGATGCTCGTCGTCGGCGAGCAGCAGCCGCACGGGCCGGGTCGTACGGTCGCTCATACGGCGGCCTCCCGCACGCCCGCTCCCGCTCCCGCCAACGGCACCTGAGCCACCAGCCGGAACACTCCCTCCCGGGCACGGCCGGCCTCCAGGGTGCCGTCCACCGCGGCCAGCCGCTCCCGCAGCCCGGCGAGCCCGGAGCCGCCACGCTCGCCGGAAACCGGGCTCTCGCCGGGGCCTCCACCCCCGTCGGAGGCCCCGGCAGCCCCGTCGTTCTCCACCGTCAGCACCACGTGTCCATCCCTCACCCGTACTCCCACAGCGCACCGCTCGGCATCCCCGTGCCGCAGCACATTGGTGGTGGCCTCCCGTACCACCCAGGCCAGCGCCGACTGCACCTCGGCGGGCAGCCCGGCCGCCTCCCCGGTCACCCGGCACTCGATCCCGGCCGCGGTCAACACCCCTTGCGCACCGGCGAGTTCGACTCCCAGGTCGGCCTCCCGATATCCCCGTACGACATCGCGCACCTCGCGCTGAGACTCCTGCGCGATCCGCTGCACCTCGATCATCTGCTCCACGGCCTCGGGCCGCCCGCGCCGGGCCAACTGAACGGCGAGCTCGCTCTTCAGCGCGATGACCGCCAGATTCCGCCCCATCACGTCGTGCAGATCCCGTCCGAACCGCAGCCGCTCCTCGGCGACGGCGAGCCGGGCCCTGGTCTCGCGGGCCTCGTCGAGTTCGTAGACGGCCTTGAGCAGCCAGACGGAGAAGACCGCGGTGAAGGCGAGGAATCCGCAGCTGGCCAGCACGATCAGTGCGGTGACCAGCGCGCCGAGCGGGGACCGGGTGATCGCGAGCACGACGGTCCCCGTACCGGCCGCGAAGCCCGCGACGACGGCGTACACGTGCCTGCGCCGCCGCACTCCGAGGGTGATGATGCCCACCCCGAAGATCATGGTGACCCCGAAGACACTGCCCGCCGCCGAGTCGGCGCCGTCGCCCTGCGAGCCGTACTCGGAGACGGCGAGAGCCGTGACGGCGACCACGGCGGTGGCCGCGCCGAGCGCGCACATCAGCCGCAGCGGCTGCGCCCGCCGGCCGCGCAACCAGTCCACCGTGCGCGACACGGTCAGCATGCAGATCGCCGCATGCGCGCACACCAGGAGCAGCAGCCAGGCGGCCGCCGCGCCCCCGATCCGGCCGATGAGCGGCACTCCGGCCCCGGCGACCTCCACCACCGCGAAGAAGTGGAACGACCCCCGGGTGTACGTCTCCACCTTCGCCGGAGTGCTCTTCCCCCGCCACCATGTACCCGGCCCGCGCATGCGCCCGCTCCCCCTACCTCAACGCCGAGGTTCCCATCGGAACCACCGCCGTACAGCAAACACGCCCAGGACCGTCCAGGCCAGCGCGGTGGCCACGGCGCCCAGGGCCTCGTACGCCGACAGCTCCCCGGTCAGACCACCCCGCACGAGAGTGATCACCGGGGTCAGCGGCAGCAGTTCGCACAGCGACGCCACCCGGTCGGGGAGGATCTCCAGGGGCACGAACATCCCGGAGAAGATCATGGAGAGGAACACCACGGGCAGTGTCGTGACCTGCGCACTCTCGACGCTCCGGGTGAAGGAGGCGGTCACCGCGGCGAGCGAGGCGCACAGCAGGAACCCCAACAGCAGGCCCAGCACGGCGAGATGTGGAGCGCGGGGCGCGCCCACGTCGAGCAGGACGGCGCAGCCGGCCGTCAGCACCACACACTGGGCGAGGCCGGTGGCCACGGCCGGGAACGCGGCCCCGGCGAGGATCTCGTTGTCCCGCAGCTCGCCGGTGCGCAGCCGCTTGAGGACGAGTTCCTCGCGCCTGGCGGTGTAGACGCTGACGAGCGTCACGTACACCGCGTAGAGCAGCGAGAAGCCGATGGAGGCGGGCAGGAGGACCGTGCCGAGGGTCAGGCCCACCTCGGCCAGGTCCATCTGCTTGGCCGCCTCCCGTGCGCTGAAGGGCAGGATCAGGGGCACGAACAGCGCCGCGAACAGCGTGCCCCTGCTGCGACCGAGCAAGGTCAGCTCGGCCCGTGCCAGCGCCGCCATGCGCCCCACCGGGGCGGTCGTCGCCGTGCTCATGCCGCGTACTCCTTCGTCATCGTCCCGTTCGCCTGGGCCGCCTCCCGCGCGATCCCCAGGAACGCCTCCTCCAGCGACGCCGGCCGCACGTCCAGTCGCCGCAGCTCCACGGCGGCCCCTTCGGCCCACACCAGCAGCCGGGTCGCGGTCCGCTGCAACTCGTGAGTGCGCAGCCGTACGACACGCCCGTCGACCTCGTGGCCGCACACGCCCATGTCGTCGAGCGGCGGCAGATCTCCCACGAAGTAGCCCTGCGGCAGTTCGAAGGAGATCCGCGACGGCTGGGCCGCGGTCACCTCGGCCGGTGTCCCGGCCGCCGCGATACGCCCCTCGTGCAGGATGGCCAGCCGCTCGGCGAGGCCCTCGGCCTCCTCCAGGTAGTGCGTGGTCAGCAGCACGGTCGTACCGGCGTCCCGCAGCCGGCGCACCAACTCCCAGGTGTCCCGGCGCCCTTCGGCGTCGAGCCCGGTCGTCGGCTCGTCCAGGAACAGCACCTCGGGGTCCCCGAGCAGCGCGAGCGCCAGGTCCAGCCGCCGTCGCTCCCCGCCGGAGAGCTGCTTCACCCGGACGCCGGTCTTCCCGGCCAGTCCGACGAGCTCCAGCACCTCCAGCGGCGGCCGTGCCCCGCTCACACACCCGGCCCACATCCGCGCGGTCTCGGCGACGGTCAGCTCGGACGGAAAGCCGCCCTCCTGAAGCATCACCCCGGTCCGCGGCCGTACGGCGGCCCGCTCGGCGTAGGGATCGTGCCCGAGCACCCGCACTCGCCCCCCGGCGGGCCGGGCGAGCCCCTCCAGTAGTTCGACCGTCGACGTCTTGCCCGCGCCATTGGTGCCGAGCAGCGCGAAGATCTCCCCGCGGTTCACGGAGAAGCTGATTCCGCGCACCGCCTCGAACCCGCCCCCGTACACACGCCGCAGGTCAGTGACCTCAATCACGTGTTCGTGTTCGTTTCCGTTCATGGCTCCAGCGTCCCGGCGAAACAAGGCCGGCAGCAGTGCGCGCTGTCACCACTCCGCATGACAAATGTCAGGGACGCCGCTGGTGCGGAGTCGCGGATACACGAAAAGACCCCGGTCCATCAGGACCGGGGTCTCATTCCCGAGCGGACGACGAGGCTCGAACTCGCGACCTCAACCTTGGCAAGGTTGCGCTCTACCAACTGAGCTACGTCCGCATTGCCTCCGACCGGCTCTCACCGATCGGTGCGAGCACCAGCCTACCTGATCCTCTCCCAGAGGGGGGACCCCCAGGTGGTTGGTACGACGGTGCAGAGCGGGTGACAGGAATTGCACACTGCGCCTTCCCCCTGGAAGGGGGATGTTCTACTACTGAACTACACCCGCATGCTCGGCGAGCTGGACTCTTCCGTCCCGCCCGGCGGCGTGCTCCAGACATTAGCTGATCAGCAGGGGGGTAGCGCAAGTCGGTTGTCGCACCGCCCAAGTCGGCTGCCCTCAAGGCCTGCTGACGGGCCCTGAGGACAACCTCCTCCGGCTTGTGTCACCGCGCCGAGGCGAACGCCTCGTAGACCTTCTTGGGGATGCGGCCGCGGGCCGGCACCTCCATCTTGTTGGCCTGGGCCCAGGCCCGGACGGCCGCCGGGTCGGGGGCGACCTCGGTCTGCTTGTACGCCTTGCCTGACTTCGACCGCTTCCGGCCGGCTTCCACGTAGGGCGCGAGCGCCTTACGCAGTTTCTTGGCATTGGCTTCATTCAGGTCGATCTCGTACGACTTGCCGTCGAGTCCGAAGGCGATCGTTTCCGCCGCTTCTGAGCCGTCGATGTCGTCAAAGAGAGTGACCACGACCTTCTGCGCCACGAATATCGGTCCCTTCGTCCGGCACCTCATGCAGCTCAGCTGCGACGACGTGCCGAGTCTCGGCTATTTGCCAATTCATTTGTACAGTGCTCGGCAATGCAATGTGAAGCCCGACTAAATCTGTCCGCGTGTCCCGAGCGCAATAGCTATCCGCGGCTGATCGGGGATCTTTCTCGTAACTTTTCGTGAACACCCCTGTCCGGTACCGGATCGTGATGGCCATCACGTAGCTTCCTACAACTCTACTCGCGTAGAAATTTTGTGCGGGTAGTCTGAAGGAACCTGCTCAGCACCACACACCGGGAGTGCCAGTGGCACGCGTCGTAGTCGACGTCATGCTCAAGCCGGAGATCCTCGACCCCCAGGGCCAGGCGGTGCAGCGCGCACTGCCGCGGCTGGGTTTCGAAGGTATCTCCGACGTACGTCAGGGAAAGCGTTTCGAACTGGAAGTTGACGGGCCGGTCGACGACGCCGCGCTCGCCCGCATCCACGATCTTGCGGAATCCTTCCTCGCCAACACCGTGATCGAGGACTTCACCGTCAAGGTGGAAGAAGTCGCGGAGGCCGCGAAGTGACCGCTCGTATTGGCGTCGTCACTTTCCCGGGAAGTCTCGACGACCGGGACACCCAGCGCGCGATCCGTCTGGCGGGCGCCGAACCGGTCGCTCTCTGGCACAAGGACAAGGACCTCAAGCAGGTCGACGCCGTGGTGCTGTGCGGCGGTTTCTCCTATGGCGACTATCTGCGCGCCGGAGCCATCGCGCGCTTCTCGCCGGTGATGGAGACCGTCATCGAACAGGCGAAGGCCGGCCTGCCGGTCCTCGGTATCTGCAACGGCTTCCAGATCCTCACCGAGGCCCACCTCCTGCCCGGCGGGATGCTCGGCAACGACCACCTGCACTTCATCTGCCGCGACCAGAAGCTGCGGGTGGAGAACGCGGAGACCTCCTGGACCAGCGACTACAGCGCCGGTCAGGAGATCCACATCCCGCTCAAGAACATGGACGGGCGGTACGTCGCCGACCAGTACACGCTGGACAAGCTGGAGGCCGAGGGCCGGGTCGCCTTCCGGTACCTCGACTTCAACCCCAACGGCTCGCTCAACGACATCGCCGGCATCACCAACGAGGCCGGGAACGTCGTGGGCCTGATGCCGCACCCGGAGCACGCCGTGGAGCCGCTCATCGGCACCGGCCGCACCGACGGCCTCCCCTTCTTCACCTCGATCCTCAAGAAGCTGGTCAACGTATGAGCCGGACGCCTCTGGACACGGTCGAGCACGCGGCCGCGACCCCCGACGTCGAGCTGCCCTGGGCCGAACTCGGTCTGAAGAAGGACGAGTACGAGCGGGTCGTGGAGATCCTCGGCCGCCGCCCGACCGGCGCCGAGCTCGCCATGTACTCGGTCATGTGGTCCGAGCACTGCTCGTACAAGTCCTCCAAGGTCCACCTCCGCCAGTTCGGCGAGAAGGCCCCCGAGTCCGACGCGATGCTCGTCGGCATCGGCGAGAACGCCGGCGTGGTGGACGTCGGCCAGGGTTACGCCGTGACCTTCAAGGTCGAGTCGCACAACCACCCGTCGTACGTCGAGCCCTACCAGGGCGCGGCGACCGGCGTCGGCGGCATCGTGCGCGACATCATCGCGATGGGCGCGCGGCCGGTGGCGGTCGTGGACCCGCTGCGGTTCGGTGCCGCCGACCACCCCGACACCAAGCGGGTGCTGCCCGGTGTCGTCGCCGGCATCGGCGGCTACGGAAACTGCCTGGGCCTGCCCAACATCGGCGGCGAGGTCGTCTTCGACGCCTGCTATCAGGGAAACCCGCTGGTCAACGCCGGTGCCATCGGCGTCATGCGGCACGAGGACATCCACCTCGCGAAGGCGTCCGGCGCCGGCAACAAGGTCATCCTGTACGGGGCCCGCACGGGTGGTGACGGCATCGGCGGCGCGTCGATCCTCGCCTCCGAGACCTTCGACGACGCCAAGCCGTCGAAGCGTCCCGCCGTCCAGGTCGGTGACCCCTTCCAGGAGAAGCTCCTCATCGAGTGCACCCTGGAGGCGTTCGCCGAGAAGCTGGTCGTCGGCATCCAGGACCTCGGCGCGGCCGGCCTGTCCTGCGCCACCTCCGAGCTCGCGTCCAACGGCTCCGGTGGTATGCGCGTGACCCTGGACGACGTACCGCTGCGTGACTCGACGCTCTCGCCCGAGGAAATCCTCATGAGCGAGTCGCAGGAACGCATGTGCGCGGTCGTCGAGCCGGAGAAGGTCGACCGCTTCCTGGAGATCTGCGAGAAGTGGGACGTCATCGCCACCGTCATCGGTGAGGTCACCGACGGCGACCGGCTGGAGATCTACTGGCACGGCGGCAAGATCGTCGACGTCGACCCGCGCACGGTCGCGCACGAGGGCCCGGTCTACGAGCGCCCGTACGCCCGCCCGTCCTGGCAGGACGAGCTCCAGGCCGACGACGCGAACAAGCTGCCCCGGCCCGCGACCTCGGACGAGCTGAAGGACCAGGTCCTGAAGCTGGTCGGTTCGCCGAACCAGGCCTCCAAGAAGTGGATCACCTCGCAGTACGACCACTTCGTGCAGGGCAACACCGTCCTCGCCCAGCCCGAGGACTCCGGCATGATCCGCATCGACGAGGCCACCGGCCTCGGTGTCGCCATCGCGACGGACGGCAACGGCCGGTACGCCAAGCTCGACCCGTACCACGGCGCCCAGCTGGCGCTGGCGGAGGCGTACCGAAACGTCGCCACCACCGGCGCCAAGCCGCTCGCGGTCTCCGACTGCCTGAACTTCGGCTCGCCCGAGGACCCGGCCGTGATGTGGCAGTTCGCGGAGGCCGTGCGCGGTCTGGCGGACGCCTGCCAGCAGCTGGGCACCCCGGTGACCGGCGGCAACGTCTCGCTCTACAACCAGACGGGCGAGGCGGCCATCCACCCGACCCCGGTCGTCGCGGTCCTCGGCGTCATCGACGACGTGGCCCGGCGCACTCCGGTCGCCTTCCAGGAGGAGGGCCAGCTGCTCTACCTCCTCGGCGACACGCGTGAGGAGTTCAGCGGCTCGGCCTGGTCCCAGGTCGTCCACGACCACCTCGGCGGGCTGCCCCCGCAGGTGGATCTGGAGCGCGAGCGCCTGCTCGCCGAGATCCTGATCTCCGCCTCCCGCGACGGCATGATCGACTCCGCGCACGACCTGTCCGACGGCGGTCTGATCCAGGCGGTCGTCGAGTCGGCGCTGCTCGGCGGCAAGGGTGCGCGGCTGGTCGTACCGGACGGGCTCGACGCCTTCACCTTCCTCTTCTCCGAGTCGGCCGGCCGCGCGATCGTGGCCGTCCCGCGCTCCGAGGAGGTCCGCTTCAACGACATGTGCGGTGCGCGGGGCCTGCCGGTCACGCGTGTCGGTGTCGTCGACGGCGACTCGGTGGAGCTCCAGGGCGAGTTCGCGCTCTCCCTGGAGGAACTGCGCGTGGCGCACGAGGAGACGATCCCGGCGCTGCTGAAGTAGACAGCGGTTCCACGGCTCAGAAGCCCCCGTCCGGTCCGCCGGGCGGGGGCTTCGGCGTGCACCCGTCCGACGGTTGCACGAATTACGTATCTCCGTAATCTCTGGGTGTGAGCCTCGAACAACGCGTCGCCGACCTGGAGCGCCGGCTGGCGGCACTGGAGAACGCGCAGAACTCCGCGCCCCGCATCGGCGAGGGCGACTTCTGGGCCCTGCAAGGGTTTAAGGACCAGCTGGCCGAGCTCGAAGCGGCCGACGGAGGCGTGCTGTTCACCGGTGCCGTACGGCTGCCGACCGGGGAGCAGTACGAGTGGCAGCACGGTGCACTGACCGAGGGCCTGCTGGACGACGACTGGACCGAGGCCGCCGAGTCGTTCGCGGCGCTCGGGCATCCGGTCCGGCTGCGGCTGCTGCGCGAGGTCGTCGGCGGCCGGCGCACCGCGGCGGAACTCGCCGAACTGGACGAGATCGGCACGACCGGCCAGATCTACCACCACCTGCGTCAACTGACCGGCGCGGGCTGGCTGCACACGACCGGCCGGGGTCGCTACGAGGTGCCGCCGGGGCGGGTCGTACCGCTGCTGGTGGCGCTGTCGGCGGCCCGGCCCTGACACGAACGAGGACGCGACGAGGACCCGAAGACGACGCGACGAGGACGCCACGAGAAGCGACGAGAAGCGACGAGGGCAGGGCGAAGAACGCACGAGCGAAAGAAGCACGTGAGCAAGGGGGAACGATGTCCGCACGCAAACTGGCCACCCTCACCTACCGAGGGCTGCAGCTGACCTTTCTCGGCCTGATCATCGCGCACTTCGCACTGGACCTCGGGTATCCGTGGTGGTGGAACTTCCTGCCGATCGTCCTGGCCTACGCCCTCGTCATCGTGGCCAACCGCTGGGGCGGCACCCCGGACAGCCCGCGCGCGGCCCGCGAACCCGTCGAGGTCGACCCGCCCGTCACCGGCCGCTGGACCGCGCTCAACAGCCCGGCCGACCGTACGCCGAGCCACGGCACGCACGCCTACGGCCAGACGTTCGCCATCGACGTCGTCGCCGAACCCGAGCCGGGCGCCCGCCCCGGGTTCAGCGGGTTCTGGCCGATCACCCGCCGCAACAGCGCCTTCCCGGCCTTCGGCGCCCCGCTCCTCGCGGTCGCCGACGCCACCGTCGTACGGGCCACCGACGTCCAGCGCGACCACCTGAGCCGCACCTCGCCGCTCGCCCTGCTGTACCTGATGCTCGTGGAGGCGTCCGTACGCGACCTGCTCGGCGCCAAGCGGATCGTGGGCAACCACGTCGTCCTCGACCTCGGCGACGGCACCTACGCGCTCTACGCCCACCTGCGGCGCGGCTCGCTCACCGTCCGAGAGGGCGACCGGGTGACCGCCGGACAGCCGCTGGCCCGCTGCGGAAACTCGGGCAACTCCACCGAGCCCCACCTCCACTTCCAGCTGATGGACGGCCCCGACCCGGACAGCGCACGAGGCGTCCCCTTCACCTGGCGCGGCATCGGCGTTCCCCGCAACCACGAGGCGTTCGAGGCACCCACGACGGCATCGCAGCCCGCATAGGCTGCCCCCATGCCCCCGGCCAAGAAGCGCACCCGCACCTACGACCCCGCCAAGATCCGCACCGCGATCCTCGCCCAGTTCGGGAACGTACGGCAGGCCGTGCGCACCCTCACCCCCGAGCAACTCGCCCGGCCCACCCGGCTCGGGGACTGGACCGTGCGGGAACTGGCCGTACACGTGACCATGGCCGTGGAGACCGTCAGCCGCAACCTCGACCGCGACGAGTCGGCGAAGGCGGACCTCGCCCTCGTGGACTGGCCGTTCGCCACGGCCGCCCGTGCCGGGGACATCGCCGAGGGCACCCGTGACCTCGCCGCCGCCAACCCCGACCTGGGCGCCCTCTACGCCCGTACCGAGGAGCGCCTCGTCCAGCGGCTCGCGGACGCCTCCGGTGACCGCGTCCTCGCCGCCCGCACCGGCGCGATGACCCTCGCCGACTACCTCGTCACCCGCACCGTCGAGCTCGTCGTCCACACCGACGACCTCAACGTCGCCGTCCCCGGCGTCGACATCCCGTACGACCGCCAGGCTCTCGGCGCCTGCACCCGGCTGCTCGCCGACGCCCTCGCCGCGAAGGCACCCGGCGGTTCGACCGAGGTGCGGATCCCGCCGTACGCCGTGGTGCAGTGCGTCGAGGGGCCCAGGCACACCCGGGGCACCCCGCCCAACGTCGTCGAGACCGACCCGCTGACCTGGATCCGGCTCGCGACCGGGCGGGTGACGTGGCGGGACGCGGTCGCGGAGGCCAAGGTGAGCGCGAGCGGGGAGCGGGCCGACCTGGGCGGGCTGTTGCCGCTCATGGGCTGACACCTGGCGAACACCAATACGTCCGCGGGCAAGCGGAACCCGCGGAACCAGTCCCGCGCCCCTCCCGTCCCACCGGCATGAACACACTCGGCACCCTCGGCAAGGACAAGCAGCGACTGGCCGCCTTCGCCGCGCTGACCCTCATCCCGTTCGCCGCCGCCTGCGGCAGCGAGGACGCGGGCAGCGCCTCGGTCGGCTCCGGGGCCTCGGCCTCCGTCTCCGGCGCCTACTGGTCCGTCGACGCGGTCACCGTCGACGGCAAGAAGAGCGCCGCCCCGACCGACGCCTATCTGCGGATCGCCGACAGCGGCGAGGTCAAGGGCAACCTCGGCTGCAACAAGTTCGGCGCCGACGCCGCCTTCGCCGACAGCCACGTCACCTTCGACAAGATGCGGGCGACCGAGATGGCCTGCGACGGCGTCCCCGCCGGCTTCGAGCAGACCCTCGCCCGCACCCTCTCCGACGGCGACCTCACCACCGAGGTCGAGGGCGACAAGCTCACCCTCACCACGGCCGACGGCGACCGCGTCACCCTCAGCAAGGAGGAGGCCGCCCCGCTCAAGGGCACGAAGTGGAACATCACCAGCCCGGACGCCGACGGCAAGGCGCACCTCACCTTCGACGAGAAAACCGGACAGGTCAGCGGCAGCCTCGGCTGCAACAAAGTGAAGGCCGAGGCAACCGTCCGCGACGGCAGTATCACGCTCGGCACCGCGTCCACCACGCGAATGATGTGCGACACCTCACTCATGAATACGGAGAAGACCCTCCTGGGTCTCTTCGACGGCACGGTGAAGTACGGACTCGATCACCGCAACCTCACTCTGACCAGCACAAACGGCGAACGCGTGAACGCGACCGCCGCCGAGTGATCCTTTACGGTCGCGTATCCCCAATTCGGACCAGTGGTCGATCTCGCCTACACTCGGAGCCGTGCCACGTGGTGACGGTCGACTCAATCACGATCTACTTCCCGGCGAGAAAGGCCCCCAGGACGCGTGTGGCGTCTTCGGTGTCTGGGCTCCGGGTGAAGAGGTCGCAAAGCTCACGTACTTCGGGCTCTACGCCCTCCAGCATCGGGGCCAGGAATCCGCGGGAATCGCGGTCAGCAACGGCTCCCAGATCCTCGTCTTCAAGGACATGGGCCTCGTCTCCCAGGTCTTCGACGAGACCTCGCTCGGTTCGCTCCAGGGTCATATCGCGGTCGGACACGCCCGCTACTCGACCACCGGCGCCTCCGTGTGGGAGAACGCCCAGCCGACGTTCCGCGCCACCGCGCACGGCTCCATCGCGCTCGGCCACAACGGCAACCTGGTCAACACGGCCCAGCTCGCCGAGATGGTCGCCGACCTCCCCAAGCAGGAGGGCGGCCGCACCCCGCGCGTCGCGGCCACCAACGACACCGACCTGCTGACCGCACTCCTTGCTGCCCAGGTCGACGAGGACGGCAAGCCGCTGACCATCGAGGAGGCCGCTCACCAGGTCCTCCCGCAGGTCAAGGGCGCCTTCAGCCTCGTCTTCATGGACGAGCACACCCTCTACGCCGCCCGCGACCCGCAGGGCATCCGCCCGTTGGTCCTCGGCCGCCTGGAGCGCGGGTGGGTCGTGGCCTCCGAGTCCGCCGCCCTCGACATCTGCGGCGCCAGCTTCGTCCGTGAGGTGGAGCCGGGCGAGTTCGTCGCCATCGACGAGAACGGCCTGCGCACCTCCCGATTCGCGGAAGCGAAGCCAAAGGGCTGTGTCTTCGAGTACGTGTACCTGGCCCGCCCGGACACCGACATCGCCGGCCGGAACGTCTACCTCTCCCGCGTGGAGATGGGCCGCAAGCTCGCCAAGGAAGCCCCGGTCGAGGCCGACCTGGTCATAGCGACCCCGGAGTCCGGCACCCCGGCGGCGATCGGTTACGCGGAAGCCAGCGGCATCCCGTTCGGTGCGGGTCTGGTGAAGAACGCGTATGTCGGACGTACGTTCATCCAGCCCTCGCAGACGATCCGCCAGCTCGGCATCCGCCTGAAGCTGAACCCGCTGAAGGAAGTCATCAAGGGCAAGCGGCTGGTCGTCGTCGACGACTCGATCGTGCGCGGCAACACCCAGCGCGCCCTGGTCCGCATGCTCCGCGAGGCCGGAGCGGCCGAGGTCCACATCCGGATCTCCTCGCCGCCCGTGAAGTGGCCCTGCTTCTTCGGCATCGACTTCGCGACCCGCGCCGAGCTCATCGCCAACGGCATGTCGATCGAGGAGATCGGCACCTCGCTGGGCGCCGACTCCCTGTCCTACATCTCCATCGACGGCATGATCGAGGCGACCACCATCGCCAAGCCGAACCTGTGCCGCGCCTGCTTCGACGGCGAGTACCCGATGGAGCTCCCCGACCCCGAGCTGCTCGGCAAGCAGCTCCTGGAGACGGAGCTGGCCGCCGGCCCGGCCGCCACGGCCGCCACCGACGCGATCCGCCGCCCGTAGTAGCGGGCCCGTCACACCTGCCGTACGACACGAAGGTTCTCTACTGCCATGTCTGAGACAACTGGTGCCAGCTACGCAGCCGCGGGCGTCGACATCGAAGCGGGCGACCGCGCCGTCGAGCTGATGAAGGAGTGGGTGAAGAAGACCCAGCGCCCCGAGGTCCTCGGCGGCCTCGGCGGTTTCGCCGGCCTCTTCGACGCCTCCGCTCTCAAGCGCTACGAGCGTCCCCTCCTCGCCTCCGCCACCGACGGCGTCGGCACCAAGGTCGACATCGCGCGCCAGCTGGGCGTCTACGACACCATCGGCCACGACCTGGTCGCCATGGTCATGGACGACATCGTGGTGTGCGGTGCCGAGCCGCTGTTCATGACCGACTACATCTGCGTCGGCAAGGTCCACCCCGAGCGGGTCGCCGCCATCGTCAAGGGCATCGCCGAGGGCTGTGTGCTCGCCGGCTGCGCCCTGGTCGGCGGCGAGACGGCCGAGCACCCGGGTCTGCTGGGCGAGGACGACTTCGACGTCGCCGGCGCCGGTACGGGCGTAGTGGAGGCCGACCGGCTGCTGGGCCCGGATCGCATCCGTAAGGGTGACGCGGTGATCGCCATGGCGGCGTCCGGCCTTCACTCCAACGGGTACTCGCTGGTCCGCCACGTCCTGCTGAACCAGGCCGGCCTCGCCCTGGAGAGCCGGATCGACGAGCTCGGCCGCACCCTCGGCGAGGAGCTGCTGGAGCCGACGAAGATCTACTCGCTGGACTGTCTGGCCCTCACCCGCACCACGGACGTACACGCCTACAGCCATGTCACGGGCGGCGGTCTGGCCGCCAACCTGGCCCGGGTGATCCCGGACGGCCTGCACGCGATCGTCGACCGCACCACCTGGACCCCGGCCCCGATCTTCGACCTCGTCGGCAGGACCGGCTCTGTCGAGCGCCTGGAGCTGGAGAAGACCCTGAACATGGGCGTCGGCATGATCGCGATCGTCCCGGAGGAGTCCACGGACGCGGCCCTGGCGACCCTGGGCGACCGCGGCGTGGACGCCTGGGTCGCGGGCGAGATCACGGACAGGGGCGACCACGAGACCGGCGCGGCCCTGATCGGTGACTACGCGAGCTGAAGCCTTGCAGGCAGCACAGAACCCGGTCGGTGACCGAGGTCACCGACCGGGTGAGTGCTCAATGCAAAGTCAAGCTCCGCGACGCTGCTCCGAGGGGTCCTCGTCCTGATCCTCGTCGTCGTCCTCATAGAGGTCGGCGTATTTCGAGTACAGGTCGTCGTCGTCCTGCTCATCGTCCTCGAAGCGATCGCCGTTCGGCGACTGGTTCGACGTCGATGCGCCCAGCTCCTCGGCCAGGCGTGAGAGGTCCGTCCCACCGCTGTTGTACTTCAGCTGGCGGGCGACCTTCGTCTGCTTGGCCTTGGCCCGGCCGCGCCCCATGGCTCGACCCCCTCGGTGACGGGGCTCGACGGCCCCAGAGTCTCGACACGCGTTCATGATCCGGAACGGACTCTCCGCGGAGAGGCCGGTCCGTAGGGCTTCCACGGTACCTGAGCCCGCGCCCATACGGTACGTCGCCCGCAGCACGCGCGTGTGCACAGGACCTTCGAGGTGCCCTGTCCTCGCTGGTCAACCGCGATTTTAACCACTTATCGGCGGTCGACCCGCCGGTAGAAGTGAGAGTTCTCTCCAACTGCCCACCGGCGGGTACCGGCCAAACCCCTGTTTGGGGTGATCTTCAGCAGACAGCGCGCCCGGATCAGTGCGCCCCGCGCGCCTCCGCCATCCGCTGCTCGGCGATCCGGTCGGCCGCGGCGGCCGGCGGAATCCCGTCCGTCTTCGCACGTGCGAATATGGCCAGCGTGGTGTCGTAGATCTTCGCGGCCTTCGCCTTGCACCGGTCGAAGTCGAAGCCGTGCAGCTCGTCGGCGACCTGGATCACACCGCCGGCGTTCACCACGTAGTCGGGCGCGTAGAGGATCCCGCGGTCCGCGAGGTCCTTCTCGACGCCCGGGTGGGCGAGCTGGTTGTTGGCCGCGCCGCACACCACCTTCGCGGTGAGCACCGGCACGGTGTCGTCGTTCAGGGCGCCGCCGAGCGCGCACGGGGCGTAGATGTCGAGGTTCTCGACGCGGATCAGGGTCGCGGTGTCGGCGACGGCCCGTACGCCCGTCGGGTGCGCCGCGAGGATCCGGCCGACGGCCTCCTCGCGCACGTCCGTGATGACGACCTCCGCGCCCTCCGCCCGCAGGTGCTCCACCAGGTGGTGGCCGACCTTGCCGACGCCCGCGATACCGACGGTGCGGCCGCGCAGCGACGGGTCGCCCCACTGGTGCTGGGCGGAGGCGCGCATGCCCTGGTAGACGCCGTAGGCGGTGAGCACGGAGGAGTCGCCCGCGCCGCCGTTCTCGGGGGAGCGCCCGGTCGTCCAGCGGCACTCGCGCGCCACGACGTCCATGTCGGCGACGTAGGTACCGACGTCGCACGCGGTGACGTAGCGGCCGCCCAGGGAGGCCACGAACCGGCCGTAGGCCAGCAGCAGCTCCTCGGACTTGATCTTCTCCGGGTCCCCGATGATCACGGCCTTGCCGCCGCCGTGATCGAGTCCGGCCATGGCGTTCTTGTACGACATCCCGCGCGCGAGGTTCAGCGCGTCGGCGACGGCCTCGTCCTCGGTGGCGTACGGGTAGAAGCGCGTACCGCCGAGGGCGGGGCCCAGGGCGGTGGAGTGGATGGCGATGACGGCCTTGAGGCCGCTGGCGCGGTCCTGACAGAGCACGACTTGCTCATGACCCCCCTGGTCCGAGTGGAACAGGGTGTGCAGGACGCCGTGTGTTACGTCGGTCACTGTGGTGACTCCTGAGTACTGGCGGCGATTGGAGCGGAGCTCCCGTACGGGTGGCGGGGGCTGTGAGCATGAGATTAGACCCGTTGGCGCCCGTCCATCCCGCAGTGCTCAGGATCACCTACTCGCGGAGTACGGCCGTGCGACGATTTGCATAGTTTTCCCGCACGTTTGTGAGCGGGTTCCGCGGGTTTTCCTGGCAGAGGGCGGGGGAGAGAGCAGGCGTGCCCAAGGTGTCCTCGGTGATCGTCCCGTATGCGACCTATCTGCGCGTGTACGAGCCACTGGCCGCCTTCCCGGAACCGGAGCGCGACCACTGGGCCCGGTACGCCCGCCGCGCCGACCGCCCGTCGTACCAGGACGAACTGCGCCGGTCCCTGGCCGACTTGCTGCCCACCCCGCCCGTCCCGGTGCCGGTCCACGAGAGCGGCGACGCCTTCGTGCTGGAGGTCGAAGGGGTGCTGTGCGTGTGCCCGTGGCGCACCCGGCTGCGCGGCTGGCAGGCGCTCGGCGAGCTGGGCGACGAACTGCCCAAGCCGGTCCTGGACGCGGTGCTGCCGGAGGTCGTACGGCGTCAGGCGGCCCAGGACTACGAGCGCTGGCTGGCCCGCAACCCCGACGCCCGGCCGTGGATCCGCACCTCGACGTGGCAGGTGCCGCTGCACTGGTTCGTGCTGGTGTCCGACGAGGAGCGGCGGTTCGACAAGGGCTCGGGCGAGATTCCCCCGATGCTGCGCTACCGCACGCCCATGGTGGAGGCGCGGCGGCGCGTGGCGCGGGCTCTGCGGGCCCTGAAGGACGCCATCGACGAGGGGCCGCTCATCGACGGCCTGCTGGACGTCGGGCGCTGGCTGGAGGAGTTCCACCCGCGGTCCCTGGTCGAGCTGGACTACGGCGGCCTGGTGCACACCCTGCCCGCCGGCGAGCTGGAGGACGACCACTCGGCCGCCGATGTGACCCACGGCATCGACGCGCTCAGGCGGGGCGACGGGGAGGCCGCCGGGGAGGCCTACGGGCGGCTGGTGGAGCGGTGGCGGTCGGTGCGGGACCGGCGTTCGGCGAACTGAGCGGCCTGGTGTGACCCGGGACACGCCGACCCGTGTGACCCAAGGCACGCCGACCCGTGTGATCTGACGCACTGTGTGACGTAACGAACTGGCGTTTGACGAGACGCCCGTTTTGGGGTTTCGTGCTCGCTCTGGGGTTCCTGATGTCTCGTCAACAAGGGACGTAGGACCCGATACGGGCGTATGCGTCAAGGCTGCTTCAACGCGCGTAAGCGTGACGGACCGCACGTACGCGGCTCTTGCGCCCCTAACCCCTCCTCGTGCCAAAATAGGACAAGGAGTCCGGGGAGGACTCTCTCTCGACATTGCACGCTTTGGGGGGTCTTGAGACTCCTGCACGCCACTGTGACTGATCGTCACAGTGGCGTGACTGTCCGCTATGGCATGGTCCATCGGCTTCCGTCGCTGATGAACACCTGGGAGGGCAATTCCATCGGTTTGGCCGACGCGGCTGGACAGATGGTGTAGTTGTAGTGCCGAGGACAAGCCGTTCGTCCTATAACCGACTCGACTCGCGTCCGCCATTTCGGGCAACGCGGGTCAAGGTGCAGAATTTAGAGGAAAGAACCGAGAAGGTTCGGTTCTCCCGAGGAGGCCGCTCATGACCGCTCGCACCCCTGATGCCGAGCCGCTGCTGACCCCGGCTGAGGTCGCCACCATGTTCCGCGTCGACCCCAAGACGGTCACGCGGTGGGCGAAGGCCGGGAAGCTTACTTCCATCCGTACGCTCGGCGGACACCGCCGCTACCGCGAGGCTGAGGTCCGCGCGCTGCTCGCGGGCATCCCGCAGCAGCGCAGCGAGGCCTGAACAACTCCATAACCGGGCGAAACGGCAGTTCCCCCAACTCGCCGCGGCGCCCGAACCCTAGCTCCAAGCGACGCGGGTTCTGCCCCAACAGAGCCCACGCCCGAGCCGTCAGAGCTCTTCAGGCACGCAACAAGGGTGCGTCGTAGATCGCGCTGGACTCCGCCGAGTCCAGCGCGATCTTTTTGTGCGCGGAATGTGTGCCGACCGGACGACCTGTGGGCGGCCTTGTCGGAGTCTGGGGAGGGCTGTCGAATCTCCTGTGGACCGACCCCTGGGCGTCACTGAGTGTGTGCCGGAGGATGCCTAGAAGCTGGTGCAATTGCACATATTAAATTGACCAGTTGTAGGCAGGGTGTAAGTACCGCACTTCCGGAAACTCATGCGGTGACACCCGTCACATCACGCGGTGCTTGTTGCCTGTGGGCTCTGTGCGCTAGGGGGGTCTGCGTGATCCATTAGCCCATGCCAGGGCGGGAGTTGACGTCGGCATGGGGCACAGTCGCGGTCACGGGTCACGGGTCACG
>CBFGZZ010000093.1:0-25800 GCA_965653385.1 uncultured Streptomyces sp.
GCGCGCGCGGACCGTCGACGATCTCGGCGACCCGGATCTCCCCCTCCTCGTAGAACGTGAGGTACGCGGCGGACGACAACTCGTCCCGCAGCGCGGCGAGCGTGGGCCGGACCCGGCTGATCAGCGACTGGGCCCGCCCCGAGCTGTGGAGCGTCTCCAGCCGGTCGCCCAGGATGAACCCGCCGTCGTCGAGCTTGCGCACGTATCCGTCGTGGACCAGCGTCCGCAGCAGGTGGTACGTCGTGGCCAGGGGCAGACCGGTCTCCCGCGCCAGTTGCTTGGCCGGCGCGCCGTTCTGGTGCGCGCTCATGGCCTCCAGCAGACGGAACGCCCGCTGGACGGAGCCGATGAGCGTGGGGCCACTGTCCGCACCCATAGGAACAGCCTGCGCCGGGCGCGCGGCCCGGGCAAGACGGAACCGCGCGGGCCGGGGCCTGGCCGGCGGATCAGGCCGGCGTCGCGGGGGCCGCCGCGCCCCCTCCCGCACCGCCGTAAGGGCGCGGGGCACCGCCATCGCCCTGCTCACCTGTGTTGATCAAATGCCGTTCCGCGCAGCCGGCCTGGTTCCGCCGGCCGGACAGGGCTACCGCACCCGCGCCACGAGCAGCGCCACGTCGTCGTGGTCGTCGGGATGGCGCAGGCCGTACAGGAGGAGGTCGCAGGTCTCCTCCAGCGGCCTGCGGGGTTCGTCGAGGAAGCCGAGGAGGACGTCGAGGCGGTCGTCGATGGGATGGTGCCGGGTCTCGACGAGGCCGTCGGTGTAGAGGACCAGCAGATCGCCGGGGCCCAGCTCGATCGTGGTGGTCTCGAAGGAGATGCCACCGACACCGAGCGGGCCCCCGGCCGGCAGGTCGAGCAGCCGCGGCGCCCGGCCGGGGCGGGCCAGCGCGGGCGGCATGTGTCCGGCGTTGGCGATGTGGCAGCGCTGGGTGCGCGGGTCGTACACCGCGTACAGACAGGTGACGATGTAGTGCTCCAGATCGCAGGTGATCTTGTCCAGGTGCTGGAGCACGGCGCCGGGATCGAGGTTGAGGTCGGCGTACGCGCAGGTGGCGGTGCGCAGCCGGCCCATGGTGGCGGCGGCGTCGATGCCGTTGCCCATGACGTCGCCGACGACCAGGGCGGTCTCGTCGTCGTCCAGCGGGATCACGTCGTACCAGTCGCCGCCGACCTCGCTGGTGGCCTGCGCGGGCTGGTAGCGGGAGGCGAGTTCCAGACCGGTGTGATGCGGAGGATGGTCGGGGAGCAGGCTGCGCTGGAGGGTGAGCGCGGTGTTGCGCACACTCTGGAACCAGCGGGCGTTGTCGATGGCCACCGCGGCCCGGCTGGCCAGCTCGGCGGCCAGGACGACGTCGTCCTCGTCGAACGGCGCCGGATTACGGGTCCGCTTGAGGTCGAGGGCGCCGAGCACCTCGCCGTGCGCGATCAACGGCACGGCCAGATACGAGTGCACGCCCGCCCGCGCCAGCAGCGACGTGGCCTCCTCGTCCCGGGCGATACGCGGCAGATCCCGCTCGCCGACATGGCGCACCAGCACCGGCCGGGCCGTGTGCACGCACAGGGTGACCAGCCGGTCGCCGTCGTACGCGGCGAGGTCACCGGGCGGGTCGGCGGCACGCAGCGCCACGCTCGGGTAGGCCGACTTGAGGGCCAGGGCGCGGAACAGCTCCGGCCCGTTGTCCGGATTGCGCATACGGCGGCAGGCCAGCGCGGAGTCCAGCACGTCCACGGCGACCACGTCGGCCAGCTCCGGCGTGGCGACCTCCGCCAGCTCGTGCGCCGTCCGCTCCACCTCCAGCGTGGTGCCGACCCGGGTGGAGGCGTCCGCGATCAGGGCCAGCCGGCGCCGGGCCCGATCCGCCTCCGCGGACGCGCGATGCCGCTCGGTGACGTCGACGAACGAGATGGCCGCGCCCAGGACCCGCCCGCCGGGATCCTCCAGCCGGTAGAAGGACAGCGACCAGGCGTGCTCGTTGTCGGGGTCGGCCGGCGGACGACCCACGTGGTACTGGTCCAGCAGCGGTGTGCCGGTCGTGAGCACCTGACGCAGCGCGGACTCGATGGTGTCGATGTCCGGCAGCGGCAGCGTCTCCCGCAGCCGGCGCCCGACGTGTTCCTCGGCAGGGGTGGCGTCGATCCGCTCCAGCGCCGGGTTGACCAGCAGATAGCGCAGGTCCGGGTCGAGCAGGGCGAAGCCGATCGGGGACTGGTTGATCAGCCGCTCGCACAGCGCCAGATCGGTCTCGACGCGCTGGAGCAGGGAGTGGTCGGCGGCGATACCCAGCGCGTAGACGTCACCGAGGTCGTCCAGCAGCCGCATGTTGCGGAACTCCGTCAGCCGGGTGCTGCCGTCCTTGTGCCGCACCGGGAAGGTGCCGGCCCAGCTCCGTCCCGTCTCCAGCACCTCGGTGAACAACTGCACCACGGCCGGCAGCTGGTCGGGGTGGATGAACAGCCGCGCCGCGTGCGTGCCGAGCGCCTCCTGCGCGGTGTAGCCGAAGAGCTCCTCGGCCTGCGGGGTCCAGAACACCACGCGCCCACCCGCGTCGACCACCACCGCCGCCACGCTCAGCACGTCGAGCAGGCCGGTCGGGCGGGGCGGCTCCGGGTCGTACCCGCCTGCCTCGGACTCGAAGGATCCAGCTGTCATCGCAGCTCCTCCTGCGCCGGGCCGGCCGGGCCCGCCGACCTCGACCACGACCGGGTACCACGCCTGGGCCGACCGGCACCTCCATGCTCCCTCCGACCGCCACCGCCCGCCCGCCGGGCACCGGCCCGTGCACATCCGGCGGACAAGCAGGAACATGGTCCTGTGAGGACGGGACCCATGGACGCTGCGTGAGGACCCATGGATGCTGCGCGAGAACGACCTGAGGCGCCCACGTCCGCAGGACCGGGCGCGCTCTTCGACGCGTCCACCGACGCGGCGGCCGTCGTGTCCGGACGCGGTGTCGTCCTCGGCTGGACGCGGTCCGCGGAGGAACTCCTCGGCCGCACGGCGTCCGAGACCGTCGGCACGTCCGCCTCCGACCTGCTGGCCATGCCGGGCGACCCCGTCCGGGTGGCAGGTGTCGCCGAACGCTGCCGGGCCGGCATGGGATGGAGCGGCCTCATCGCCGTACGGCACCGCGACGGCCGCCGGATCGACGTGGACCTGCGGGTCTCGGCGTCCTTCCGGATCGGCGTGGACGAGTGCTTCCTGATCTCCGCGCGGGAGCGACGGCAGCAGTGGGCGGTCGGCCAGTCCGTCCTCGACGGGTTCCTGACCCGCTCACCGGTCGGCATGGCCGTCATGGACACCCAGCTGCGCTACGTCTGGCTCAACGACACCCTGGAACGCTTCGGCGGCGTCCCCCGTGAGCAGCGCCTCGGCCGACGGCTGAGCGAACTGCTGCCCGGGCTGCAGGCCGACACCATCGAGGGCCTGATGGGCAAGGTCCTGGAGACCGGGCTGCCGGTCACCGACTACGAGTACGTCGGCTGGAGCTGGGCCGACCCGCACCGCCAGCACGCCTACTCGACGTCCTTCTTCCCTCTGGTGGACCCCGACAACTCGATCACCGGGGTCTGCTACATGGTCCTGGACGTCACCGAACGATGGAACGCCCGCCAGCTGCTGTCACTGGTCAGCGAGGCCGGGACCCGGATCGGCACGACGCTGGACGTGCTGTGGACGGCGCAGGAACTCGCCGACTTCGCCGTGCCCCGGTTCGCCGACTTCGTCGTCGTGGACCTGCTGGAGCCGGTGCTCAGCTCCGAGGGACACGGGGCGTGGCTGCCCGACGCCGGGCCGGCGCCCGCCAAGCCGGTGATGCGCCGGGCCGGGATGAGTTCGGTGCGCGAGGGCTGCCCGGAGGCGGTGGCGCGGATCGGGGAGCGGGTGGACTTCGTCCCGCCGCCGCACGGCGCGAACCTGCTCATCGACGGCGGCCCGATCCTCATCCCGGTCCTCGACCCCTCCGACGCGCTGTGGACCGCCGAACAGCCCGCGCGGTCCGCCAGCATCCGCGAGTTCGGACTGCACTCCCTCATCTCCGTACCGATGCGGGCCCGCAACACCGCCCTCGGCCTGGCGACGTTCATCCGCTCCCGCAACCCCGTCTCCTTCCAGCCCGACGACGTCCTCGTCGCCCAGGAGCTGGTCGCCCGCGCCGCGCTGTGCGTCGACAACGCCCGCCGCTACACCCGCGAGCACACCGCGGCGGTCACCCTCCAGCGCAGTCTGCTGCCCCAGGCCCTCACGGGCGGTACGGCCCTGGAGGTGGCCTCCTCCTATCTGCCCGCGGACCCGTCCGGCGGGGTCGGCGGCGACTGGTTCGACGTGATCCCGCTGTCCGGCGCCCGGGTGGGCCTGGTCGTCGGAGACGTCGTCGGCCACGGCATCACGGCGGCGGCGACCATGGGCCGGCTGCGCACCGCCGTACAGACCCTCGCCGACATGGAGATGCCGCCCGACGAACTGCTGGCCCACCTCGACGACCTGGTGCTCCGCCTCAGCGAGGAGCAGACCGACGAGGAGGCGACCGAGGCGGCCCGCCAGGGCCGGACCGGCTTCCTCGGCGCGACCTGCCTCTACGCCGTCTACGACCCGGTCACCAGACGCTGCACGATGGCCCGGGCCGGCCACCCGCCGCCGGTCGTCGTCGCGCCCGACGGGCAGGTCTCCTTCCCCGAACCCCCGGCCGGACCGCCGCTCGGGCTGGGCGGGATGGCCTTCGAGGCCGGCGAGATCGAACTCGCCGAGAACAGCCTCCTCGGCCTCTACACCGACGGCCTCGTCGCCGCCGCCGACCGCGACATGGAGCGCGGCATGTCCCGGCTCGGCGACCTGCTGTCCCGGCGGGACTCCGACCTCGACACCCTGTGCTCCTCCGCGGTACGCCAACTCGTGCCCGCCCCACAGCCCGACGACATCGCCCTGCTCCTCACGCGCACCCACGCGCTGGGCGCCGAACACGTCGTCTCCTGGGAGGTGCCCGTCGACCCGGCCGCCGTCGCCGACCTCCGGGGCCGGGCGACCCGCCAGGTCGAGTCCTGGGGCTACACCGAACTCGCCATGACGACCGAACTGATCGTCAGCGAACTGGTCACCAACGCGATCCGCTACGCCGAACCCCCCATCCGCCTACGCCTCATCCGCGACTCCCGCCTCACCTGCGAGGTCGCCGACGCCAGCAGCACCGCGCCCCGGCTCCGCCACGCCCGCAGCATGGACGAGGGCGGCCGGGGCCTGTTCCTGGTGGCCCAGTTGTCCCACCGCTGGGGCGCCCGCTATACGCCGGCCGGCAAGATCATCTGGGCGGAGCAGGAGATCGCCTGAGAGCTCGGTGCCGGCTCGCCGTTCATGAACGCCTGGTGGCTCCCCACGCGGCTCCAGGGGGCGAGGTACGAGATACGGGCGCGGGCTGCCTGTCGGCCTTGTGTCCCCGGGCGGTCCGCCGGCACATCCGGGCGATCGGAATCCCCATCGGCCCGACGACCTGCTGCGGTCGGGGCCCTGCCCGACCTGGCAAACCGGGCCCGGATGTCCGGGCCCGGCTTCCATGACGTGCGACCTCTCCCATGGGGCCGAGATCAGTGTCCCTGCGTCGTCACCACCCGTGCTGCTTCTTCTCGTGACCCGAGTGCTTGGGCTTGCTCGGGTGCTTGGGGTAGTCCGGCTTGACCGGGTACGCCGGCTTGACGGGGTGGGCCGGCTTGATGGGGTACGCCGGCTTGACCGGGTGCGCGGGCTTGACTGGGTACGCCGGCTTGACCGGGTGCGCGGGCTTGATGGGCTTGGCGGGGTAGGCGGGCTTTTCCGGGTAGGCCGGCTTGACCGGGTGGGCGGGCTTTTCCGGGTACGCGGGCTTGACCGGGTAAGCGGGCTTGACCGGCTTGACCGGGTAGGCGGGCTTTTCCGGGTAGGCGGGCTTGACCGGCTTGACCGGGTAGGCGGGCTTCTCGGGGTAGGCGGGCTTGACCGGCTTGACCGGGTAGGCAGGCTTCTCCGGGTAAGCGGGCTTGACCGGCTTGACCGGGTAGGCAGGCTTTTCTGGATAAGCGGGTTTGACTGGCTTGACCGGGTAGGCAGGCTTCTCCGGGTAGGCAGGCTTGACGGGCTTGACCGGGTAGGCGGGCTTGACCGGCTTGACCGGGTAAGCGGGCTTGACCGGCTTAGTGGGGTATTCCGGCTTGACCGGCTTGACCGGGTGCTCGGGCTTGACTGGGTGCACCGGGTATTCGGGCTTGACGGGGTGCACGGGATAGTCCGGCTTGACGGGGTGCACCGGGTGGTCCGGCTTGACCGGGTGTACCGGATACTCGGGCTTGACGGGATGCACCGGGTGCTCGGGCTTGACCGGGTGTACCGGGTATGCGGGCTTGGTCCCGTGTGCCGGGTGGGCGGGCTTGGCCGGGTACGGCGGGTGCGGGGTGGTGTCGTCCTGGGCGTGGGCGGTGCCCGTGCTCGCCAGTGCGGCTGCGGCGAGCGCGGCAGCCATGGCGGCTGGCGCCAGAACTGATCGCCATCTAGGCGATGTCGTCATTGTTTCCACTCTCCTCGACTTGGTTCAGGGCCTCGTGACGGCTGGTCAGCACCAAGAGCCGGACAGTGGAATGAATAGGAAATCGGCTGATATGAATAACACTACGTCGGCCATAAGCCACCGGATGGTGTAGCACAGGAGGCCAGTTGGCCCGGGGGAGGAGTGGGTCGCGGCGGCGGTCCCCGCAACCTCGGACGCCGTCAGGCGGCGGGCTGGACGAGCCCCGACTCGTACGCGAACGTCACCGCCTGGACACGGGCGCGGGCGCCGATCTTGGCGAGGATGTTGCTGACGTGTGTCTTGACGGTGGTCGGGGCGATGGCCAGCCGCTCGGCGATCTCGGCGTTGGACCAGCCGGAGGCAACCGCGGTGAGGACATCGCGCTCGCGTCCGGTGAGGGTGGTGAGGCCGGATCCGCCAGGGAGGGTGCGGCTGGTGCGTTGTTCGCGGACGGTGTCGATGAGTGTCCGGGTCAGGTCCGGGGTGATGACGGCGTCTCCCGCGGCGATGATGCGGACGGCCGAGGCGAGTTCGTCGGGGGCGGAGTCTTCGAGCAGGAACCCGTCGGCACCGGCGCGCAGGGCGGCGTAGGCGTGGCTCTCGTGGCCCGCGTGGGTGAGTACGAGGACGCGGGGCGCGTGCGTGTCCGCCTCGGCCGGCTGGAGGGGCCGGGGGCCGTGTCGGGGTCGTGCGAGGCGCCGGACGGTGGTGATGTCGTCGTCCGCGCCGGAAGGCTGACTGCCCATCAGGACGACGTCGGGACGGAGCGTGGCGCTCATGCGCACCGCCTCGGCCCCGCTCGACGCCTCCCCGACGACGCTCAGGTCGGGCTCGGGTTCCAGGAGCATGCGCAGGGCGAGGCGCTGCAGTGACTGGTCGTTGACCACGAGTACGGAGACCATGTCTGTCATCTCCCTCGAACGGAACGAAACGGTTTCGTTCAGAACGTTAGCGTAGCGCGTGTAAAGGCGACGTAGGCGAATGCCCAGGACTTCGAGGTACAGGGCTGCGGGCGCGGCCCGGCCAGGGGTGGCCGGTCGGGCGGCCAGGTGGCGTTCGACGGCGTGGACGATGAGGCCGCCGAGCGGGCTGAAGTGCAGCTCGTCGCGGTCATCGAGTTCCGGCGGATGTACGGCCGCCCGGACTATTTCATCCGCGTCGCCGTGGCGGACCACGCCGCCTACGAGGCCTTCCTCACCGGCCGGCTCAGCGGCCTGCGGGCCGTCCTTCGGCTCGAGTCCCACCTCACCATGAAGCAGATCAAGGCGGACGGCTGACCGCGGGTTTCAGGGCCGTTCGGCGACACCGGGCGGCTGAAAGCGGCTTGAAACCGTTCTGAACCGTCCGTGCCGCACGCTCTGCGGCATGACGACGACGGACCACGAACTCGCGATCGCGGCCACGGGGCTGCGCAAGGCCTACGGGGACAAGACCGTCCTGGACGGCATCGACATCCAGGTACCCGCGGGCACGATCTTCTCCCTTCTCGGGCCGAACGGCGCCGGCAAGACCACCGCGGTCAACATCCTGTCCACGCTGATCTCCGCAGACGGGGGACAGGCGCGGATCGCCGGGCACGATCTCAGCGCCGAGGCCCAGGCGGTGCGGGCCGCCATCGGGGTCACCGGTCAGTTCTCCGCGGTGGACGGACTGATCACCGGCGAGGAGAACATGCTGCTCATGGCGGACCTGCACCACCTCGCCAAGCGCGAGGGACGGCAGGTCACCGCCCAGCTGCTGGAGCGCTTCGACCTCACCGCCGCCGCCCGGAAGCCCGCCTCCACCTACTCCGGCGGCATGAAGCGCCGCCTCGACATCGCCATGACCCTGGTCGGCGGCCCCCGGATCATCTTCCTCGACGAACCCACCACCGGTCTCGACCCGCGTTCCCGGCACAACATGTGGCAGATCATCCGCGAGCTGGTCTCCGACGGAGTCACCGTCTTCCTCACCACGCAGTACCTGGAGGAGGCCGACCAACTCGCCGACCGCATCGCGGTGCTCGACGGCGGCAGGCTGGTCGCCCAGGGCACCGCCGAGGAACTCAAGCGGCTCGTTCCCGGCGGCCATGTGCGACTGCGCTTCTCCGACCCGGTGGCCTACGAACGGGCGGCCACCGCACTGCGCGAGACCACCCGCGACGACGACGCCCTCACGCTCCAGATCCCGAGCGGCGGCAGCCAGCGCGAGCTGCGCTCCATCCTCGACTGGCTCGACTCGGCCGGAGTCGAGGCCGACGAGCTGTCCGTGCACACCCCCGACCTGGACGACGTGTTCTTCGCCCTGACCGCGAACACCGCCACCGCCCCCACCGCTCCCACCAAGGAGACCGTCCGATGAGCGCCCCCGCCACCCCCGCCGCCCACGCCACCCACGCCCTGCGCGACAACCTCACCATGCTGCGGCGCAACCTCCTGCACGCCCGCCGCTACCCCTCCCTCACCCTGAACCTCCTGCTCACCCCGGTCATCCTGCTGCTGCTCTTCGTCTACATCTTCGGCAACGTGATGAGCGCCGGTATCACCGGCGGCTCCGCCGACCGCGGCGAGTACATCGCCTACATCGTCCCCGGAATCCTGCTCATGACCATCGGCGGGACAGCCATCGGCACCGCGGTGTCCGTGGCCTCCGACATGACCGAGGGCATCATCGCCCGGTTCCGCACCATGGCCATCTCCCGTCCCTCCGTGCTGATCGGCCATGTCCTCGGGAGCGTGATCCAGACCCTGATGGCGCTGGTGGTGGTGCTGGGCGTCGGGCTGGCCATCGGCTTCCGGCCCGACGCGACACCGCTGGAGTGGCTCGCGGCGGCCGGACTGCTGACACTGGTCAGCGTCGCGCTGATCTGGATCGCCGTCGGCATGGGACTGGTCAGCCCCAACGCCGAAGGCGCCAGCAACCTCGCACTGCCCCTGATGGTGCTGCCGTTGCTGTCCAGCGCGTTCGTACCCGTGGACGCCATGCCGGGCTGGTTCCAGCCGATCGCCGAGTACCAGCCGTTCTCGCCCGCCATCGAGACCCTGCGCGGACTGCTGATGGGCAGCGAGATCGGCACGAAGAACGCGCTGCTCACCATCGGCTGGTGCCTGGCCCTGACCCTGCTGGGCTACTTCTGGTCCAAGGCACGGTTCAACCACGAGCCGGGGCAGTGAGCTCGCGCCACGCCACGACCCGCGACCCCTCCCGCCCCGGGGCGGCGTACCTCGACCTCGCGTCGGCGTACGCCGCCCTGCCGGCGTTCTCGGCCGCCGTGTCGCCCCGGACCGGTCCGGAGAGCCAACTCGGTCGACGCCCGTGAAGGGCGGCCGGCGCAACTGCGGTCGCGTACTGGGCACGGGGGGCCGCGACCGGGATGATGAACGAGCCGGCCGCGCCGATCTCCCAAGGAGAGTGACCGCTGATGCGAGTGTGTGTGATCGGGGCCGGCCCCGGGGGAATCGTCACCGCCAAGGTGCTGCTGGAGAACGGCTTCGACGTCACCGTCCTCGACAAGTACCGGCAGGTCGGCGGAGTCTGGTCGGCGGGAGGCTGCTACGACGGGCTGGCCAACCAGGCCGCGCGCCGCCTGTTCGAGTTCGCGGACCTGCCCAACCGCCTGCACTTCGCCGACGCGGTGGACACGCAGCGCTATCTGGAGCACTACGCCGAGACCTTCGGCGTGCTGGCCCGCGTCCGGCCCGGCACCGAGGTGGTCTCCGTCCGGCCGGTGGAGGGGCCCGGGCGGCCGGGTGCCGCCGGCTGGTCGGTCGACTCACGTCCCGCCGGAGACGAGACGGCGAAGGTCCGTCGCGAGGAGTTCGACCACGTCGTCGTCGCCAGCGGGGCCCATCACCACCCCCGTCTGCCCGAGTTACCCGGCCGCACGGCGTTCCACGGGACCGTGCTGCACTCCAACGAGGTACGGGCCGGGACCTTCACCGGCCGGCGTGTGGTCGTCGTGGGCGGCGGCAAGTCCGCGCTGGACCTCGTCACCCGCGCCGCGCGCGAGGCGACCTCGGCCACCCTCGTGCAGCGCAGGGTGAACTGGATGATCCCCGAGCGGCTCCTGCTCGGA
This sequence comes from uncultured Streptomyces sp., assembly GCA_965653385.1. Classification (GTDB taxonomy): domain Bacteria; phylum Actinomycetota; class Actinomycetes; order Streptomycetales; family Streptomycetaceae; genus Streptomyces. The sequence goes on from CBFGZZ010000093.1 coordinate 10,582, forward strand.
TCGGTCGGCTACAAGTGGATCCTGTTCACCCGGTTCGGCGAGGCACTCCTGCCCCGCTACCACGATCCGGGGTGCGTCCGCCCGATCGACCGCCTCGACGAGCGGGTCAAGCGGGCCCTGTGGTGGCTCATCACCCGCGACCTGCTGTTCTCCACCGGCCTTCACCGGCTCCCGAAGCACCTGCGGCCCGATCGCGCCCTGCCCTTCCACCTGGCCCACGCGGGAGTGATGCCACGCGGCTACGTCCGTGCCGTGCGCCGCGGCCTGATCGCCGCCGAGGTCAGCGCGGTCGAGGCGTACACCGACCAGGGGCTGCGACTGGCGACCGGCGAGGAAGTCGCCGCGGACGTCATCGTGTTCGCCACAGGGCACCGCAAGGTCTTCCCGTTCCTGGACCCGAGCGTCCGCGTACACGATTCCGCCGGTCGGCTACGGCTCTACCGGGGCATAGTGCCCCCCGGCGCCGACCGGCTGGGATTCGTCGGTTTCCGGCAGGTCTTCAACAACATCATGGGCATGGAACTCACCGCGCACTGGCTCGCCCGCCACTTCCGGGCGACGCTGCGCACGGCCCCGAGCGAACGGGAGATGCGGGACGCCGTCGACGCCCGCCTGGCCTGGCAGGAACAGGTGCTGCCGGGCTCCGGCGGCTACGACTTCGGCCCCTACGACATCCACTGCGCGGATGAACTCCTGCACGACATGGGGTTGCCGTCCCGCCGCACCGGAAACCTGCTGGCGGAATACCTCCTTCCCGGCGGAGTCGCCCACCGGTACGGGGGCCTGGCCCAATCGCGCCAGGAGGAATGATCCTGCTCCTGCAGGGGAGCCGCTGGTTGGCACGGACCCGCCCTCCGTGGTGAGCTGATGCCGACAGGCGAGTCACGGTGAGGGGCAGGGGCGAAGGCCACGGACGACGGGAGCGACTTCGGCATGGTGGCGGGCATGGACGAGTTCCTCCGACGGGTGAACCCCGACATGTGTGTGGTCACGGCGGCGGCCGGCGGTGAACGGGCAGGCTGTCTGGTCGGGTTCGCCTCACAGTGCTCCATCGATCCGGTGCGGTGGGTGGTGTGGCTCTCGGAGGCCAACCACACCTTCCGGGTGGCCCGGTCCGCACAGGTCCTGGCCGTGCACCTGCTGGCCCGCGAACAGCACGCCCTGGCCGACCTGTTCGGCGGACGCACCGGCGACCGGGAGGACAAGTTCCGGCACGTCCGGTGGCGGGAGGGACACGGCGGGGCCGTCGTCCTCCAGGACGCCCCGGCCTGGTTCGTCGGCCGGATCGTCACCCGCGTCGGCGGCGGCGACCACATCGGCTTCGTCCTCCACCCGGTCGAATGGGGCGACGACGAGACGTACGAAGGGCCGCTGCTGCGCCTCCATGACGCCCGGACCATCGAGCCGGGCCACCCGGTCGGCTGACCGAGCACCGGGCCCATGGATGAGGTCAAGGTCGTCGTTGCCCACTCCGAGCGGGCGACCCTGCGCGTCGGCGACGTGTTCCTGAAGGTGGACGCCGATCAGGGACGTATCGACGTCGAGGTCGAGTCGATGGCTCTGGCGCCGGTCCCCACCCCGGAGATCCTCTGGCGCAAGCCGCCGGTGCTGGCACTCGCCGCGGTCCCCGGGGCGACGCTCGGCCGCCTCGGCGAGCCGTCGACCGCGTCGCCGGCGGCGTGGGCCGCGGCGGGTGCCGCCGTCCGGGAGTTGCACGACGCGCCGTTGCCGCCCCGACCCGGCCGGGCCGGCCGGGGTCTCGACGAGTTGGCGGCGGATCTCGACGGCGAGTGCGAGTTGCTCGTGGCCAACGGCGTCCTGCCCGCCGACCTGGTCGCACGCAACCGCCAGATCGCCGACGCCGCGCTGCGGCCGTGGACTCCGGCGTTCACACACGGCGACCTGCAGATCGCTCACGTGTTCGTCGACGGTGGCCGGATCACGGGCATCATCGACTGGTCCGAGGCGGGTCAGGGCGACGCCCTGTTCGACCTCGCCACCTTGACGCTCGGACACGAGGGACAGCTCTGCCACGTCGTCGCCGGCTACGGCACCGACGTCGACCTGGACGTCATCCGCGCCTGGTGGTCGTTGCGCAGCCTGCTGGCGGTCCGCTGGCTGATCGAGCACGGCTTCGACCCCTTCGCGCCGGGCTGTGAGGTCGACGTACTGAGGTCCCGGATGTGAGGTGCTCAGCCGGGGGCGGGGAGCCGGTGGGCAAAGCGGCGGACGGCATCGGTAAAGGCATCCGGGTCGTCGAAGTTCGCGAGGTGCCGTGCCCTCGGGATCAACTCGACGCGAGCGCACGGATGCGCCCGGGCGAAGTCGGCCTCCCCGGCACGGAAGACGGTGTCCTTCTCGCCGTTCAGGATCAGAACCGGAGCCTTCACATGGCGCATCGCCCCCGCGTCGAAGCGTCCGAGCACGTCGGCCCAGGCTGCGGGCAGCGTATGGAAGGCATAGCCGGAGCGGATGGTCGCTTCCACCACTTCCCGTGGGTAGAGCCGCCTCAGCAATCGGTCGTTCCACCGGGTCAGGCGATCGGCCGGGATACGAGGTACCAGCGTGGCGACCCACCGATAGGGCGCCGCCCAGAGGCCGCGGGTGGAGGCGCTGGCGCCAGCGAGGATCATCCCGCGCAGTCGTTCCGGACAGCGCCGCGCGAACTCCAGCGAGGCATATCCGCCGAGCGAGTGTCCGACGACCAGAGCTGGCCCGCTGTCGAGCGAGTCCACCGCGGAAGCGATGACCTCGGTCGCGCTGCTCAGGCTCCAGGGCTGAGCGGCGCGCTCGCCGTGGCCGGGCAGGTCGACGGCGGCCACCGGGAATTCGTCGCGGAGCGCGGCAACCTGCATGCTCCACTGGCCGGCGCTGAAGCGCGTCCCGTGAACGAAGACGATCGGCACCGCATCCGCTGTCGTCATCAGCCCCCCTGGTGACACCGGCCTCAAGTCGACTCTAGCGGCAGGGTCTTCGACGAGGCGTGTCGCCCCTCGCACCCGCGCGGCACTGCCCGCCGGCCGCCAGTGGTCCCGTACGTGACGCCCCGGACCCGGAACAACCGCAGCCGCAACCCGGTGCTGTGGGAGTCCGCGGACCTCGTCACCTGGTCCCAGCCGTGGCTGCCCGACATCGCGGCGCGATCCCCGACGGCACCCTCTTCCAGTCAGGTCTCCCGCTGCTTAACGTTCCTCGCATGGATCATCGCGAGCGGCAGTCGGTACGGCACTTCGATCACTGTCCGTGGCTCTTCGCCGGGGAGGCGACCCAGGCGCAGCGCCTGGCCCAGCGGGAGCGGCAGCGGGCCGTCGGCGGGGACGCCGAGTTCGGAGAGCGGTGTTACGTCGCCGACTCCGCAGCCGTGTTCCCGGACCGGCTGCGACTCGGCGACGACTCGTACATCGCCGCGCACGCCTACGTCACCGGCGAGTTGACCACCGGGACGGACTGCACGCTGAATCCCTTCACCACGGTGCGGGGCAAGGTCTCTCTGGGCGACGGCGTGCGAATCGGCGCGCACACCTCGATGCTCGGCTTCAACCACTCCATGGCCCTCGACCGGCCGGTCTTCCAGCAGCCCCTCACCAGCCGGGGGATCAAGGTGGGGGACGACGTGTGGATCGGCTCGCACGTGGTCGTGGTGGACGGTGTGACCATCGGCGACCACTGTGTCGTGGGCGCCGGGGCGGTGGTCACCAGAGATCTGCCCGCCTGGACCGTGGCCGCCGGGAACCCCGCCCGGCCGATCCGTGACCGGCGCGGCAGGAGCGTGGGTCACGCGGGCCCACCCGGAGACCTCGGGAACGACCTGACCCGGTTCGCCGACGCCGCCCGCGTCCAGGCCGCCGACATCCTCGCCCGGTGCTGGGACGGCGACCGGTACGCCGACCGGCCCGGGGCCGCGCCCACGATGCGGGCGCACTGCGACGCCGTGGAGATCGCCGACCTGCTGCTCGGCTGCGCTCCGCCGCAGATGGCCGCCGAGGAGCATGTCCAGCGGTTGAGCGCGGCGCAGGACCCGGTCAGCGGTCTGGTGCCGGAATTCGGCGAGCCGCTCCCGAACGAGGACGACGACGGCGACGGCCTGACCGGCAGCGGGGCCGCGCTGTACCACATCCTGTCCGTCGGCTACGCCCTCGACGTGCTGGGCGCGTCGTTCCCCCACCCGATCCGCGGCGTACGGGACATGACGGCACGTCAACTCCTCGAACGGCTGCGTGACCTGCCCTGGCGCGACGGCGCGTGGACCGCCGGCGCCTGGATCGACGCCTGGGCCACGGCCGCCCGCTGGAACCTGCGGCACGGCGAGGGCGGCACATCCGGCTCGCTGGAGGCGTTGTTCGGCTGGCTGCTCACCCGGGCCGATCCGTGGACCGGCATGTGGGGGAGCCCTTCCGCGCAGGCCGGCCGACTCCAGGTCGTCAACGGCTACTACCGGCTTACGCGCGGCTCGTTCGCCCAGTTCGGAGTGGAGGTACCGCATCCGGAACGGGTGGTGGACACCGTCCTGGCCCACGCGCACGACGCCCGTCACTTCGGGGCCGGAAAGGCCAACGCCTGCAACGTTCTGGACGTCGCCCACCCGCTGTGGCTGTGCTCCCGACAGCTCGCCACGGGCACCGGGGGTGAGGGATATCGTTCGGCGGACATTCGCGCCTGGGCCGAGCGGCAGCTGACAGCCGTCCTGCCCGCGTGGCGGGACGGCCAGGGCTTCGGATTCGGTACCGGCACGGCCGGTCCCGGTCCGGAACCCGGGCTTCAGGGCACCGAGATGTGGCTGGCCATCGTCTGGTACCTGGCTGATCTGCTGGGCCGGTCGGACGAGCTCGGCTATCGCCCCCGCGGAGTCCACCAACCGGAGGCGGGCAGCGTCTTTCCGGAGGAGTCACGTCCCGGGTAGGCCGGTGCGCCCGAGCACCCATTCCGGGATTCGCGACGCCGAACGCGTCGCAGCACGCGCCGCGATCACCGCGACACGTGCGCCACGGCGCCGCGCGAGCGTCCGCCCCGGTTCTACTCCGTGCCGTTTGCCGGCAGGCGCTCCGGCAGCCCGAGGCGCGGGAACCGGTCGTCGTGGAACGTGGTGATCTCGGCGATCGCCCCGCCGGTGACGCGCAGGACGTCGATCGTCAGCGGCAGGTAGGCGCCCTCCCGCTGCTGCCAGAGGTAGAAGGCGACGGCGGGCTGCCGGTTCACGCAGGTGGGGACGGTGCGCAGGCCCTTCATGCCCACGAAGCCGCTCTCGATCCAGTCCCGCACCACCGCGTCGCGGCCGACGTACAGGCCCGGCGTGGGCGGCATCGAGCAGCGGACGTCGTCCCGCAGCAGCGCGGCGAGCCGGTCGACGTCCGTGGCCACGCTGGCGTCCGTGTAGCGACGTACCAGCTCACGCGTCCCGGCGTCCTGTTCGCCGCCGGTCCAGTCCTGCCGCTCGGCGGGCAGGTGCTCCCGCAGGCCGGCACGGGCCCGCTGCAGCGCGCTGTTCACGGAGTTGACGGAGTCCCCGAGGCACTCCGCGACGTCCTTCGCCGGCCAGCCGACCACGTCCCGCAGGATCAGCACGGCCCGTGGGCGCGGCGCGAGGTGCTGGACCGCGACCAGGTACGCCAGCTCGATGGTCTCCCGCGCGACGGCGACGGTCTCCGGCTCGTCCGCGTCGCCCGCCGGCAGCTCGTCGAGCAGCCGGTCCGGGTAGGGCTGCAGCCACAGCACCTCGCCGCCGGCCGCGGGCTCCGGGCGGCTCTTGGCGAGCAGGTCCAGGCAGGCGTTGGTGGCGATCCGGTACAGCCAGGCCCGGAACGTCGACCGCCCCTCGAAGGTCTCGCGCCGCCGCCAGGCACGGAGCAGCGTCTCCTGCACGGTGTCCTCGGCGTCCTCGAAGGACCCGAGCATCCGGTAGCAGTGCACGTGCAACTCCCGCCGGTGCCGCTCCGCCAGCCCCGAGAACTCCGACTCGTCGACCTCGCCCAGACCGCTCACGCCCAGCTCCTCCAGCCGTGTGTCCGCACTCATCACGTCATCCTCCCGCCTCGTCGTGCCCCGTCGTGGGTCTCGTAGGTGTGACGGGTGCGGGCGCGAAAACTCATCACCGGGGTCGGTCGGCCAGGCTCAGGGTGGCCCGGCTCGCCGCCGTGCGTCCCGTGACCGATCGCACGACCTGACGGTACGGCGACCTTGATAGCCTCCGAGAGCCAGTCGAGCCACATCCGAGGCCAGGGAATCCGGTGCGAACCCGGAACTGACGCGCAGCGGTGAGGGGGACGGGCGGGGCACGACGCCACTGGGAGACCGGGAAGGCGCCCCGACCGGACGATCCCGAGTCCGAAGACCTGCTGGCACCTCCGCGCCCCCGCGCGGAGGGAAGTCCGTAGGCCAGGCTCCGCGAACGAGCCCCGACCCCCGAGGCATGCCCGTGCTCCGCGCCCCCGCCCGGCTGCTCACCGCCTGTGGCTCCTCCTCCGGCGACGGCGCGCAGACGGAGAAGGCCACTGCCGCCGGTTACCCGGTCACCATCGACAACCGCGGTGCCGAGGTCACCCTGGAGTCGGCACCGAAGCGGGCACCTCGACATCCAGGGCCACCCCACGATCCGCTTCCTGCGTCCCGCAGCCGGCCAGGAATCTCTCCGCAAGAGGAGCACGACGAGCGATGCCCCGACGGCAAGCTGAAGAACGACGTACCGAGCACACCCCTGCCGCACCCGCCCCCTGCCGCATCGTCGTCTGCCGGGACTGCTGCTGCGGAACCCGGAAAGTGCCTAGAGTCGATCACGACCGGCAGGTCAGGTATCTGGCCGAGCGCGCCCCCGTGCGCGTCTCGGACTGCCTCGACGTGTGCGAACACGCCAACGTGATCGTTGTCCAGCCCTCCGCGGCCGGACGCGCCGCCGGTGCCCGCCCGGTCTGGCTCGGCCTCGTCAACGATCCGGACGCCACCGAGGACATCGCCGCCTGGGTCCGCGCCGGCGGCCCCGGCATCGCCCCCTGCCCCGACATCCTCGACCTCTACGTCTTCACGCCGCGGCGAACCGGAAGAGGTTGAAGCGGTACGCCCGCACGTCGCGGCGGCGAAGTACCGAGGCGGCGCGCAGCATCAGGCGAGAGGCCGGGTCCAGCCGGCGGGCCACGGGGGTGGGCAGGCGGGCGAAGGTGCGGGAGTCGGCCAGGTGGACGCCCGGGCGCCAGCGCTCCAGGGCCGCCGGGTCCTCGCAGCGCCAGCGCATCCGGACCGCCATCTCGGCCAGGACGTCGTGGCTGTCCTGACGGTCCACCATGCGCCCGGCGGCGGTCTCCAGAGCGAGCAGGGCGCCCGGTAGCCGCTCGGCGATCAGGTCGAACACCGAGCGGACCTGATGCTCTTCCAGGTAGATGAGCACGGCCTCGGCGGCCAGGAAGTACGGCCCCGGGGCCTCCCGCACCGCGTCGGTCCAGGCCGGATCGGTGACCGAGGCGGCGAGCATGCGCCTGCGGTCGGTGTCCTCGAAGAACGCGCGCCGCAGCTCGATGACGTCCGGCAGGTCCAGGTCGATCCAGTGCGCGGTGCCGTTGTCGAGCCGTTCGAACCGGGTGTTGAGACCGGTGCCGATCTCCACGACCGTGCCCGTGGGATGCTGCCGGAGGAAGTCGCTGACCCAGCCGTCGAACAGCAGGGTCCGCAGGTTCGCGCCGAGCAGGCTCTTGGCTCCGTCGAACCGGGTGAAGTCGTAGTCGATGGCGTCGACCATCTCCACCGCGCGCGGGTCGCTGAGCATGCCGTTCCGCTTGCGGGTCTCCACCGCCCGTGCGTAGAGCGGGATGAGCAATGTCTCCTGGACGTCGCCGAGTTCGGGCGGCTGCTTGGACCGGGTCACTGGATGCGCCTCCTGGGCTATGCCTTGAGCCTCTTCGACTTCTCCACGGCGGCGGCGAGGCGTTCGACGACGGGGGCCCATCCCGCGTAGCTGAACCGCTCCTCCATCGACCAGGGCGTGGTCTGGCCGGCCTTGACCGCGGGCAGCTCACGCCAGGTGGCTTTCTGGTTCAGCTGCTCCAGGGACATGGACGCGGAGCGGTTGTCGACCATGATGAGGTCGGCGTGGTACTTGTCGGCGTTCTCCCAGCTGAGGAACTCCCAGAAGCCCCACTCGTCGGACTTCCTGCCCTCGACGAACTCCACGCCCAGATCCTTGAAATAGTTCAGGTCGCAGTACGAATCCGGGACGGCGACGTAGAAGTTGTCCTTGTCGCCGGTGATGGCCATGACCTTCAGCCCGCCGTTGGCCTCGGCCGCGCCGCGCAGGGTCTCGATGGCCTTCTCGAATCGGGCCTTGGCGTCCGTTACTTGCTTAGCGCTCAGGTCCGCGCCGAGCGACTCGGCGAGTTCGGCGGTCCGCTTGAGCGGGTTGAGCAGGGAGGTGCGGGCGACGCTGATGCCGACCGTGGGAGCCAGGGCCTCGACCTTCTTCGTGCTCTCCTCAGGGACGAACCACAGGCCCGGCGGCGGGAACATGTTGCTGATCAGCAGGTCGGGCTGGAGGGCGGCGTACTTCTCGACGTTGAACTGGCCCCAGGCGGTGCCCAGGCTGGTCAGCTCGGACACGTTCATGTCGCCGGCCTGCGGGTTGGGCTTGCCGTCCACCGGTTCGCTGGGGCCGAAGACGCCCTTGCACTCGATGCCGTAGTCGTACAGGGCGGCGGCGGTGCTGACGAACGCGACGATCGTCTCGGGCTTCTTGTCGGTCCTGGCCGTGCGGCCGCGGTCGTCCTTGAAGGACCACGGTCCGCTGCTCGCTGCCGCCTTGGCCGATGCCCCGGGCGTGTCCTTGTCGTCGTTGCCGCATGCGGCGAGCAAGGGGCCGAGGGTGAGCGCGCCGCCCAGTGCGAGCAGGCTACGACGGGACGGGCCCGGCGAGGCGTCGGAGTAGGGCGTCGTTGCGGTCATAAGGGCTTCTCCCACACAGCGAAACGGACAGGTAAGGCTAACCTAAGTTATCCGGGTTCGGAAGGTGCTGCGGCGGGCGACGAGTTCGACCGACAGGGCCTAGCTAGGGGCCGGTGTCGGTGCCGCGGGTGTCGGACCAGGCCTTCCAGAGGGCCGCGTACGGCCCTTCGGCCGCGCGCAGTTCGTCGTGAGTGCCGGTCTCGACTATCCGCCCGGCGTCCATGACGACGATGCGGTCGGCCGTGGCCGCCTGGCTGAGGCGGTGCGCGACGATCAGTGCGGTGCGGCCGTCCACGGCACGGGCGACCGCCTTCTCCAGGGCACGTGCTCCGGCGCTGCCCGCCTCGGCGGTGGCCTCGTCCAGGATCACCAGCGGCGGATCGGCGAGGATCAGCCGGGCCAGCGCCAGGGCCTGCGTCCGCTCACCGCTGAGCCGGTGGCCGCCGTCGCCGACCACCGTGCCGAGTCCGTCGGGCAGTGCCTCGGCCCAGGCGAGGGCGTCGACGCGGTCGAGTGCGGCGCGCAGCTCGTCGTCGGTGGCGTCGGGTTTGGCGAGGCGGAGGTCGTCGGCGAGCGGGCCCGCGAAGACGTGGGTCTCCTGGGTGATGAGCGCGACCGTGCGCCGGGCGTCGACCGGCCGCAGCTCGGTCGGCGGGACGCCCCCGATCAGGACGGTGCCGGCGGCGGGCGGCTGGATGCCGGCGACGAGTCTGGCCAGAGTGGTCTTGCCGGCCCCGCTCGCCCCTACGAGCGCCACCCGCTCGCCATGACGGATCGTCAGGTCGATGTCGTGCAGGACAGGGTGCCCGGGGCGGTACGCGTGGCTCACGGCGCGCACCGTGACCTCGACCCGGTCAGGGTCTGCCGGGCGGGCCCGCCCCGGCGGCGGGGAATGCTCGGTGACGCCGACGAGCCGGGCCAGGCCCGCCGTGGCCGACTGGGCGTCGTCGAGGAGGACGAGGGCGGCGTTGACGGGGGCGAACAGGCTGTGGAAGTACAGGGCGGCCGCGGTCGCCGTGCCGATGGACGCCGAGCCCTCGCGGACCAGCCAGTAGCCGGTGACCAGGACGGCGGCCAGCCCGATGTACTCGGCGATGTGCAGCCGGCTGTAGAAACCCAGGACCAGCCGCACCCCGCGCATCCTGAGCGCCACCACCGACCGGGACCGCTCGGCGACCCGTTCGGTGTGCTCCCGCTCCAGCCGGAACGCCCGCACCGTGGAGCCGCCCGCGACGGTGTCGAGCAGTTGCTGCTGCTGGGCGCTGCCGGCCGCGCGCTGCTCGGCGTAGAGCGGTACGGCCCGGGCGACGTACCAGCGCGCGGTGGCCGCCTGCACCGGCACCGCCAGCAGCGCGGCCAGCAGGAACCGCCAGTCGAGCAGGGCCATGGCTCCCAGCGTGAGGACGATGGTCAGCAGTGAACGGGCCAGCTCCGGGAGGGCGCCTCGCACCGCTTCGGCGATCAGGGACACGTCGGCTGTGACCCGGGCGGTCAGATCACCGGCCCCGGCCTTCTCGATCCGCTCCAGCGGCAGGTCGAGAGCCCGCTCGACGAACCTCTCGCGCAACCGGGCCAGCGTCGTCTCGCCCAGCCGGGAGACCAGCGACAGACCGAACCCGGCGGTGACGCCCTGCGCCACGGCGACGGCCACGAGCAGCGCCGCCGTGGTGGTGATGGCGTCGACGGACGCGCGGTCGGCGGCCAGATCGACGATTCGCCCCAGCAGCGGCTGAACGAGCAGACCGACGGCTGTGGAGCCGACCATCACCGCGAGCGCCGTCAGGACCAAGGACCGTTGCGGGCGCAGCAGTTCGGCAACGGCGGCGCGGGTACGGGCGGCGGTGGCGACGGGGAGGAGAACGCCACCGTCGGACGATGCCTCGGCGGGGGACCGGGTCATGTGAGCACCGCCGTACGGTAGTCCGCGCGGTCGTGGATCAGCTGCTGGTGGCCGCCGCTCGCGGCGACCCGGCCGCAGTCGAGGAGGACGACCCGGTCGGTCACGGCGAGGAGGGCGGGGCTGGCGGTCACCAGCACGGTCGTACGGCCCGCGCGTACGTCCCGGATCCCGGCGGCGATCCGTGTCTCTGTCACGGCGTCGACGGCCGTGGTGGGCTCGTGCAGGACGAGGACCGGCGCGTCGGCGGCCAACGCCCGGGCCAGGGCGACGCGTTGCCGTTGACCTCCGGAGAGGGAGTGCCCGCGCGCGGTGACGGCCGTGTCGAGGCCGTCGGTCAGGGTGCCTACGATTTCGTCCGTGCCCGACGCGGCGATCGCGGCCGTCACGGAAGCATCGGTTCGGGCGCTGGCCGCGGCGGTGACGTTGTCGAGGAGCGTGCCCTCGAACAGGTCCGCGTCGTGCTCGGCCACGAGGAGCGCGGCCCGCAGCTCCGCCAGGCCCAGCGCGGTCAGTTCCTTGCCGTCCAGTTCGACGGCCCCGGCGTCCGGGTCCGCGCGGCGGCCGAGACAGCGCAGCAGCGCCGACGCGTCGGCGGGATCGGTGGCGAGGACACCGACCGTCTCGCCGGGCGCGATGTCGAGATCCACCTCGCGCAGGGACCCGTACGACAGGCCGCGCAGCCGCAGCCGTCCCTCCACCCGGCGCAGCACGGCACCGTCGGACGGCGGTCCGGGCGCTACGGCGTGCTCGGCGCCGAGGACTTCGGCGATCCGGGCGGCGGAGGCGCGTCCTTGGGCCAACTCTGCGTTGACCCAGGAGAACTCGGAGAGCGGGCCGATGAGGAACAGGGCCAGCGCGACGGACGTGACGAGTTCGCCGAGGCCGATGTCGCCGCGTGCGGCCAGCCGTCCGCCCACGAGCACGACCAGGGCCAGGAACGCGCCGGTGAGCATGGTCACGACCCCGCTCTGCCACGCCTCGGCGCGCGCCGCGCGCAGGGTGGCGGTCAGGGAATCCCGGCTGACCCGCCGGTAGCGGGCGACGGCCGCCCGCTCGGCGCCGATGCCCTTGAGGACGCGCAGTCCCGTCACGAGGTCGGCGGCGACGCCGGACGCCCGCGCCGCGCGCTCCTGCTCGGTCTCGCTGCGTCGCTCGAGCGGCTTGCTCAGCAGGTGCACCAGCCACAGCAGCAGGGGCGTGCCCAGCAGGACGAGCAGCCCGAGCGGTACGGACACCCTCAGCAGTACGACCGCGCCGACCGCCAGACCGGTCGCGGCCGCGATGCCGACGACGAGGGCCATCGTGACGGCGCCGACCCGCCGGGCGTCCTCGGTGGCGGTGTTGGCGAGCTCGCCCGGCAACCGGCCTTCGTCCGCGCCGCCTTCGGGGGCGAGCACCCGGCCGATCAGTTCGGTTCTGAGGCGATGGGCGGCGGTCACGGAGGCCCGTTCTCCGGCTCGGGCGCCGTAGCGGAAGCTGAAGGAGAGACCGACGTAGCCGACGGCCAGGACGACCAGCGACAACAGCAGGCCTGAGAGGTCACCGGCCACGACACCGCGGTCGACGGCCACACCGATGAGCACGGGAACCAGTGCCTCACCCGTCTGATGGCCCATACCCAGCACCGCTCCGAGCGCGACATCACGCCGCTGTCCTCGCACCGCGCGCCACAGGACGGTCCGTCCCGACAGGCCCGCCTGTCTCACGCATCCCTCCGGAGCGGAATCGCTCACAGCACCAAACACCCCGTCTCTTGGCCGGTTTCCCTCTTGCGGTGGCCCGTCGCGACAGCTTCCGCTGCTGGATAAGGTTAGGCTAACCTCTCCTGGTGCATTCAGGTGAAGAGAGTGCCGCGGTCAGGCGTCCCCAGGGCCATGAACTGTCGGCCACGGGTGTCACCGTCGCCTACGACGGTGTCGATGTCGTACATGACACCTCGCTGACGCTGCGGCCCGGCGAAGTGACCGTCCTGGTGGGGCCGAACGGCAGTGGCAAGTCGACGCTGCTGCGTACCGTCGCGCGGCTGCAGCGGCCCAGGACCGCCACGCTCACCATCGACGGCGACACCGACGGCCTCGCGCTGACCCCTCGTGAGTTCTCGCGCCGCGTGGCCCTGCTGACGCAGGGACGCCCCACGCCCAGTGGGCTGACGGTACGGGACGTCGTCGAGTTCGGCCGGTATCCGTACCGGGGCCGCTGGGGCAGGGCAGACCCGGGCGGCCGGGCGGCGGTGGACCGTGCGCTCGCGATGACGGGCGTCGCGGAGTTCGCCGAGCGCGGTGCCGAGCACCTCTCCGGCGGGCAGCTCCAGCGCGTGTGGCTGGCCGGCTGTCTGGCCCAGGAGACGGGCGTGCTGCTGCTCGACGAGCCGACCACCTACCTCGACCTGCGCTACCAGGTCGAACTCCTGGACCTCATACGGGACCTGGCGGACGACCACGGGATCGCCGTGGGCGCCGTCCTGCACGACCTCGACCAGGCCGCGGCCGTGGCCGACCGGATCGTCCTGCTCCACGAGGGGCGGGTGATCGCCGACGGCGGCCCCGAGGACGTACTGACGCCGCAGCGGCTGACCGGCATCTACGGCATCCGCATCGAGGTCGACACCGACCCCCTCACCGGCCGGCTGCGCACCCGCGCGATCGGCCGACACCACTCGCGAAGCGAAAGGCTCACCACACCCTCATGAGACGCCTCCTCACCACCGCGGCGGCCGCCACCGTCGCGGCCCTCACCCTGGCCGCCTGCGGGACCACCGAGCCCGCCACCGACGACGCCGCCGCGAAGAAGACCAGCGAGGCCATCACCCTCACCGACGCCTCCGGCACCAAGGTCGAACTCGACGGCCCCGCCAAGAACGTCGTCGGCACCGAGTGGCACGAGGTCGAGCTCCTGATATCGCTGGGCGTGGACCCGGTCGGCGTCGCCGACGTCAAGGGCTACAAGACCTGGGACACCGCCGTCCCGCTGCAGAACGAGCCCAAGGACATCGGCACCCGTGGCGAGCCGAGCATGGACACCATCGCGTCCCTGAAGCCGGACCTCATCGTCGCCAGCACCGACCTGCCGCCGGCCGCCGTGAAGCAGATGCGCAAGGTCGCCCCGGTCGTGGAGGTGCGTTCCGCCGACGCCTCCGACCCGATCGGCCAGATGAAGGAGAACGTCGACCTCCTCGCCAAGGCCACCGGCACCACCGAGCAGGCCGAGAAGCTCAAGAAGGACTTCGACGCGAAGATCGCCGAGGGCAGGAAGGCCCTCGCCGACGCCGGTCTCGGCGGTGCGAAGTACGCCTTCGCCGACGGGTACGTCGTCTCCAACCAGGTCTCGATCAGGCCCTTCACCAGCGGCTCGCTCATCGGCGCGGTCAACGAGGAACTCGGCCTGAAGAACGCCTGGACGGTCGAGGGCGACAAGGACTACGGCCTGGGCACCACCGACGTGGAAGGCCTCACCAAGCTCGGCGACGTGCAGTTCGCCTACATCGCCAACGACGGCGACAAGAGCAGCACCCCGTTCACCGAGAACGGCGCCCTGGCCAAGGACAAGGTGTGGACGTCGCTGCCGTTCGTGAAGAAGGGCAACGTCCACCGGCTGCCCGACGGCATCTGGATGTTCGGCGGTCCCGAGTCGATGAACCAGTACGTCGACTCCCTCGTCGCCGCGCTGACGAAGTAACACCATGGCCGTCACCGCGACACCCCCCGCCACCCGTCCGTCGGCGGCCACGTCCCGCACGGGCGCGGCCGCGGTGACGGCCGCTCTGATCCTGCTCGTCACGGCCCTCGCGGTCGTGGACATCACGCAGGGAACAGCCGCGGTCGGCGCCCCGGAGGTGTTCAAGGCGCTCACGGGCCGGGCCGACCCGGGCGACGCGTCCGTCGTCATCGCCTCCCGGCTGCCGAGGGTGACCGCCGGCCTTCTCGTCGGCGCCGTGCTCGGCATGGCCGGCGCCGCCCTGCAGGCGGTCAGCCGCAACGTCATCGCCTCGCCCGACACCCTGGCCGTCAACGCCGGCTCCTACCTGGCCCTCGGTCTGGCCGCCGCCACCGGCGTCTCGCTGCCGCTGCTGGCCTCCTCCGGCGTCGCGTTCACCGGCGGCCTCGCAGCGGCGGCCGTCGTGCTCGGGCTGTCCGGGCTCGGCGCCGGCACCGTGCGGCTCGTCCTCGCGGGCAGCGCCCTCACCCTCGGCCTCACCGCCGTCACCGAGGGCCTGCTCCTGCTGTTCCCCCAGCAGACGGAGGGCCTCTACCAGTGGAACCAGGGCAGCATCGCCCAGAACGGGTTCGGCGGCGTGCTGCAGATGGCCCCCCTCGGCATCGCGGGCCTCGCCGGACTGCTGCTGATCGCGGCGACCTGCAGGCCCGCGCCCACACGCTGTTCGCGCAGCAGACCTGGACGGG
>CBFGZZ010000094.1:0-25578 GCA_965653385.1 uncultured Streptomyces sp.
CACTCCCCACCCCCCACGCCATCCGGCGCAGCACATGCGGCCCCTCCCCCGCGCCGTCCTCCCCCCGGAGCACGGAGTCGAGCAGATCGACGGTGACCAGGTCGGCGAAGTGTTCGGTGGCGAGCTCCGCCAGTTCCTGGGCGGTGCGGGCGATGTCCAGGGTGGTGCCGATGCGCATGCCCGCCTCGTTCACCATCGCCGAGCGCCGGCGCAGCCGCCGGTCCCGTTCCTCCTGGAAGGCGACGACGCCCTGCTCCGACACCCGGTCCACGTAGGTGGTCGACACGGCGATGAGCTCGCGTGCCGCCGCGCAGACCTGTTCGGGATCGTCGCTGAGCCGGGGCAGCTCCACGATCAGCCGGTCGATGACGAGCCCCTGGGCCAGCCGGAAGGCACGCAGCATGGTGCTCAGGGGGGTGCCGTGCCGGGCCAGTGTCCGGGCACGTTCCACGTCGGCGGGCGGGGGCTCGATCAGCTCCGGGTCGATGGCGTGTTCGATGCCGAACAGTGCGGCGCCGAGGTGCTCGGCGACGTTGTCCGAGGCCGTCCGGGCCACCTCCGGGTCCTCCCACAGCGCGGGGAGCTCACGCCGCAGGCACTGTTCCAGCTCGGCTCTGAGTTCGTCCGCTCGCGAGCCGAGCTCGTGCGCCGCACGCGACAGAAGACCGCGGGCCGTGGGCTCCACACTGACGACGTTACGCCGCCCGCGCCGGCGTCACCCGGCCCCGCGCAGGACCCGGGACAGCCCCAGTGCCGCCGTCCGTACGGCGGGTGCCAGCTGGGCGGGGCTGAAACGGGAGCGGGGCACCGCCACGGAGAGGGCGGCGACCGTGCTGCCGCCGGCGAAGACGGGGGCCGCGATACAGGCCACGCCGAGGGCTGCCTCCTGTTCCTCGTAGGCGAGGCCGGAGACCCGGATCTTCTCCAGGGCCATGCGCAGCCGGTTCGGGTCGGTGATCGAATGGGGCGTGAGGCTCGGCAGCGGCCGGGACAGCACCTCCTCGGTCAGCTCGGCGCCCGAGAACGCCAGCAGGGCCTTGCCTACGCCGGTGCAGGTCAGCGGCAGGCTGCCGCCGATACGGGAGGGCAGCTGGAGGGCCTCGTGACCGTGGATGCGTTCGAGGTAGACCACCTCCATGCCCTCCCGCACCCCGAGGTGGACGGTCTCCCGGGTGGCCTCGAACAGGTCCTGGAGGAACGGCAGGGCCGCCTCGCGCAGATCGAGCCGGTGCGGCACCAGCGAGCCGAGCTCGAACAGCTTCGCCCCGAGCCGGTACCGGTTGTCCGAGCGCTCCAGCCATCCCAGCCGGACGAGGTCCGCCGCCAGCCGGTGCACCGTGGGCTTCGGCAGACCGGTGTGCTCCGAAAGTTCCGACAGACGGTACGGACCACCGCTCGGACTGAAGCACTCCAGAATGCTCGCGGCCTTTTCCAGCATGTTGCCGCCTGCGCCGTTCCGTGTCACGGAACAAAGTTTGTCGCTTGGCGAAGGTCCTGTCTATATCGATGTACCGATCGATGTCAGCCCCGCCGCTTCGCCTTCCTCGGAGGTATCCCGTGTCGACCGCACTCGACGGCGTCCACCCCGACGCCGCCCCACCGGCCGTGGTCAAGGCCGCCGACCTGCTGGCGGACGCCGCCCGCACCGGGACCGCCTGCCCTCCCGTGCGTGACCTGTTCGACGACGGCGGGGACCTGGAGACCGCGTACGCCGTACAGCAGCTGGGCGTCCGGCGCGCTCTGGCCGCCGGCCGCCGTGCCGTCGGCCACAAGATCGGCCTGACCTCCGTGGCCGTACAGCGCCAACTCGGCGTGGACCGGCCCGACTTCGGCGCGCTGTTCGCCGACATGGCCGTGCCGGACGGCGGCGAGGTGGCGGCCGGCCGGCTGCTCCAGCCGAAGGTGGAGGCCGAAGTCGCGCTCGTGCTCGGGCGGGACCTGCCGGAGCGGGAGTGCACGGTCGTCGACGTCCTGCGCGCGGTCGACTTCGCGCTGCCGGCGCTGGAGATCGTGGACAGCCGTATCGCGGGCTGGGACATCTCCCTGGTCGACACCGTCGCCGACAACGCCTCCTGCGGTCTGTACGTCCTGGGCGCGACCCCCGTACCGCTCACCGCCGTCGACCTGCGGACGGTGACGATGGCCATGAAGCGGGGCGGCGAGACCGTCTCCGAGGGCTCCGGCGCCGCCTGTCTCGGCAGCCCTCTGAACGCGGCCGTGTGGCTGGCCTCCGCGCTCGCCGAGCGGGGCGATCCGCTGCGCGCGGGCGACCTGGTGCTGACCGGCGCGCTGGGCCCCATGGTGTCCGCCGCGCCGGGGGATGTGTTCGAGGCACACATCTCCGCGCTGGGGTCCGTACGGGTCGGATTCGCGCAGGAAGCGAGCCGGCTGACGGAAGGGGACGTGCTGTGAGCACGAAGGTCGCCATCATCGGCTCCGGCAACATCGGAACCGACCTCATGATCAAGGTCCTGCGGCTGTCGGAGTCGCTGGAGATCGCCGCGCTGGCCGGAATCGACCCCGCCTCCGACGGTCTGGCGCGGGCCCGCCGGCTGAAGGTCGCCACGACCCACGAGGGCGTCGAAGGGCTCGTCGCGCTGGACGAGTTCGCCGATGTGGAGATCGTCTTCGACGCCACCTCGGCCGGCGCCCACCGCCACCACGACGAGGTGCTGCGCCCGCTCGGCCGCACCCTGGTCGACCTCACCCCGGCCGCCCTCGGCCCGTACGTCGTGCCGCCGGTCAACGGCGACGCCCATCTCGACGCCCCGAACGTCAACATGGTCACCTGCGGCGGTCAGGCCACCATCCCGATCGTCGCCGCCGTGGGCGCCGTCACGCCCGTCCACTACGGCGAGATCGTCGCGTCCATCGCCTCCCGCTCGGCCGGCCCCGGCACCCGCGCCAACATCGACGAGTTCACCGAGACCACCTCCTCCGCCATCGAGCGCGTCGGCGGCGCCGCGCGCGGCAAGGCGATCATCGTCCTCAACCCGGCCGAGCCCCCGCTGATCATGCGGGACACCGTGCACTGCCTGGTCTCCGACTGCGCGACCGAGGCGGTCGCCGCGTCGGTGGAGGAGATGGTCGGGCGGGTGCAGGCGTACGTCCCCGGCTACCGGCTCAAGCAGAAGGTGCAGTTCGAGAAGGTGGCGTCCGACGACCCGCTGCGCGCCCTCGCCCCGGGCACGGGCGAGGCCCTGAAGGTGTCCGTCTTCCTGGAGGTCGAGGGTGCCGCGCACTACCTCCCGGCGTACGCCGGGAACCTCGACATCATGACCTCGGCCGCGCTGCGCACCGCGGAGCGCATGGCCGCCCGCCACCGCGCCACGGAGGTGGCCTCCCGATGACCCGTCTGTACGTCCAGGACGTGACCCTGCGAGACGGCATGCACGCCGTCCGGCACCGCTACACCGTGGACCAGGCCCGCGCCATCGCCGCCGCGCTGGACGCCGCGGGCGTGGCCGCCATCGAGATCGCCCACGGCGACGGCCTGGCGGGCTCCAGCATCAACTACGGCATCGGCGCCCACACCGACTGGGAGTGGATCGAGGCCGTGGTGGACGCCGCGCAGCACGCGGTGCCCACCACCCTGCTCCTCCCCGGCATCGGCACCCTGCACGACCTCAGGCAGGCGCACGCCCTGGGTGTCCGCTCGGTACGCGTCGCCACCCACTGCACCGAGGCCGACATAGCCGCCCAGCACATATCCGCGGCCCGCGACCTGGGTATGGACGTCGCCGGGTTCCTGATGATGTCCCACATGGCCGAGCCTGCCGAACTGGCCCGCCAGGCCAAGCTGATGGAGTCCTACGGCGCCCACTGCGTCTACGTCACCGACTCCGGCGGCCGCCTCACCATGGACGGCGTCCGCGACCGCTTCCGCGCCTACCGCGACGTCCTCGACCCGGAGACCGAACTCGGCATCCACGCCCACCACAACCTCGCCCTGGGCGTCGCCAACACCGTGGTCGCCGTGGAGTGCGGCGCGGTACGGGTGGACGCCTCCCTCGCCGGACAGGGCGCCGGGGCCGGCAACTGTCCCCTGGAGGCGTTCGTGGCGGTCGCCGACCTCATGGGCTGGGACCACATGTGTGACCTGTTCCCCCTGATGGACGCGGCCGACGACCTCGTGCGTCCGCTCCAGGACCGCGAGGTCCGGGTGGACCGCGAGACCCTCAGCCTCGGCTACGCGGGCGTGTACTCCAGCTTCCTGCGGCACGCGGAGACGGCGGCGGCCCGCTACGGCCTGGACACCCGCAGCATCCTCGTCGAGGTGGGCCGCCGGGGCATGGTGGGCGGCCAGGAGGACATGATCACCGACATCGCGCTGGACCTGCTCGGCCGCGCGGAGGCCGTGCCGTCCTGACCGCGCGGTACGGCGTCGCGCCCCTCCGGTCGGGGAGGGGCGCGATGTACCGCGTGGTGCGGGGCGGGATGCGAGGGAGGCGCGGCGCGTGCCGTGAGATGCCCGGCCGTCGGGTCGCCGTCACGCCTTCGTCAGGGTGATCTCCTTCTTCGACGTCGCGTGGAAGTGGGGCAGGGGCAGGCCGCCCAGGTCGTCCGCGGGGCGGAGCTCCACGACGGTGGCCTCGACGTCCGCCTTGCCGTGCTTGAGGGTGGCCGAGGAGGTCCCGCTCTTGTTCTCCCAGCGGTGCTTCTTGCCGTCGCACACGGCGAGGGTGCCGCCGATGGCGTACCGGGTGGTGGAGGACTTCTGGCCGACGGAGGCGCTCACGAAGACGGGGCCCTTGCTGTCGGCGCAGCGGTAGGTGCCGGTGACCGTGACGGTGCCGTCCGTGGCCATCCGGACCGTCTTGTCGACCGTCACGGTCTCCTTGGGATCGGCGGTCACGTCGGAGTCGGCGAGGGCCGAGGGCGCGGCGGCCAGCAGGAGCAGAGCGGCGCCGGTGGCGGTGGCGAGAGCGGGGCGCAGGGGCATGGGATGACCTCCCGGTGGGTGGAGTGGGGGCCTCCACTGGTACCCGGCCGGTGTGCTTATGGGCGTGATCGTCACCCCTTCGGTGGCGAGTCCGCCCCGACCTTCGTGGATCGGTCAGAGAGTTGTCCGCGTGTTGTCACGGTTCACGGCGGGCCGTTCCGATGAGTTCGAGAGGGGAGGATGGTCTACCCATATGGACGGCCCACATGGATCGTCCGCCCGATGTGGAGGTGCGCCATGTGTTCCCACCAGCCTTCGTGTCCTTCCTCCGACCGCCACGGCGCCCATGTGGTGGCCGCCCACCCCGAGCAGGGCTGGAGCCTGCTGTGCGACGGGGCGATCGTCTTCGACGACAGCGGTGAGCTGCTGCCCGACGGCCGCGTCGTCGCCCCGCACCGGGTGCCGGCCGAGCGGCTCGCCATGGCCGCGTGAGCACGATCTACGGCAGTACCGCGAAGCCGTCGAGCTCCACCATCGCCCGTTCGTCCCAGAGCCGTACGACCTCGACGACCGCCATCGCCGGATAGTCGCGGCCCGCCAACTGACGCCAGACGCGGCCGAGTTCCGCGACCTGGGCGCGGTACGCCGCGACGTCCGTGGCGTAGACCGTGACCCGCGCGAGATCGGCCGGTGTGCCGCCGGCCGCCGCCAGCGCGGCCAACAGGTTCGCGAGCGCCTGCTCGAACTGCTCCGGCAGCGTCTCCCCGACCACCTTGCCGTCGGCGTCGAGCGCGGTCTGCCCGGCCAGGAAGACGACCCGTGAGCCGGTGGCGACGACCGCGTGGGAGAAGCCGGTGGGCGGGGACAGATCGGGCGGGTTGACGCGCTCGGTACTCACTGGCCGGCCTCCATGCTCGCGTACAACTCCTTTGCGATGATGCCGCGTTGCACCTCGCTGGCGCCCTCGTAGACGCGCGGGGCGCGCACCTCGCGGTAGAGGTGTTCGAGCAGATGGCCGCGGCGCAGGGCGCGGGCGCCGTGCAGCTGGACGGCCCTGTCGACGACGTACTGCGCGGTCTCCGTCGCGAGCAGCTTCGCCATCGCGGCCCGCCGGGGCACGTCCGGTGCCTCCTCGTCGTACGCCGTCGCCGCCGCGTACACCATGAGACGGGCCGCCTCCGTGCGCAGGGCCATCTCGGCGACCTGGTGGGCGACTGTCTGCAGGTCCTTCAACTTGCCGCCGAACGCGTCCCGTCGGGCGGTGTGCGCGACGGTGGCGTCCAGGGCGGCCTGGGCCATGCCGACGGCGAAGGCGCCGACGCTGGGCCGGAAGAGGTTGAGGGTGCCCATCGCGACCCGGAAACCGCGGTCGGGCTCGCCCAGCACGTCGTCGGCGGTGACCGGGACGGCATCGAAGGTGAGGCTGCCGATGGGGTGCGGGGACAGCATGTCGAGGCCCGCGCCGGTGAGGCCGGGACGGTCCGCGGGGACCAGGAAGGCGGTGACACCGCGGGCGCCGGCGCCGGGGGTGGTGCGGGCGAACACGGTGTAGAAGTCGGCCTCGGGGGCGTTGGAGATCCAGCACTTCTCGCCGGTGAGCCGCCAGCGGGCGGGGCCGTCGGGCTCGGCGGCGAGTTCCAGGGCCGCCGCGTCCGACCCAGCCCCGGGCTCGCTCAGCGCGAAGGCCGCCACCGCCTCGCCCTCCACCACGCCGGGCAGCCGGCGCTCCCGCTGGGCGGGCGTGCCGTACGCGTGCACGGGATACGCGCCCAGGCCCTGGAGGGCCAGCGCGGTCTCGGCCTCCGTGCAGGCGTACGCGAGGGACTCCCGCATCAGGCACAGGTCGACCGCGCCCGAGGTGAACAGCCGCTTCAGCAGGCCCAGTTGGCCGAGCTCGGCGACGAGGGGGCGGTTGACGTGTCCGGGCTCGCCCTTCTGCGCGAGCGGGCGCAGCCGTTCGGCGGCCAGGGCGCGCAGTTCGGCACACCATGCGGTTTGCGATGGATCGAGTGAGAATGCGGGCATTGCCGACCTCCCTGCGGGGCCGTCCGCGACGGGCCCTCTCGACGGACCTCCTCGACGATATCGCGCACCATTGACTGTCGTCACCAACACGATACGCTCCCTGTGCGAGCCCACCAGAACGCCAAGAAGCACCAAGCCCACACGGCAGCCCACACGGCAAGGGGGCGAACCGCCATGGCAGGTCTGCACCGCTCCGCCCACGTCGACACCTTCGCCCGCGAGCATCTGCCACCTCCCGACCAGTGGCCCGAGCTCCACTTCGACCTGCCGGGGCTGCGCTACCCCGATCGGCTCAACTCCGCCGCCGAATTGCTCGACGGCCCGCCCGACGAGCGCCCCGCGTTCCACACACCGTCCGGCGACACATGGACGTACGGCACACTGCGCACCCGCGTCGACCGGCTCGCACATGTGCTCACCACCCACCTCGGCGTCGTCCCGGGCAACCGGGTGCTGCTGCGCGGCCCGACCACGCCCTGGCTGGCCGCCTGCTGGCTGGCGGTGCTGAAGGCGGGCGCGGTCGCCGTCACCGTGCTGGCCCAGCAGCGGCCGCACGAGCTGCGGACCATCTGCGAGATCGCCCGGGTGCGGCACGCGGTGTGCGACATCCGGGCCGTCGACGACCTGACCAAGGCCGAGATACCCGGCCTGCGCCTCGCCACGTACGGCGGCGACGCGCCCGACGACCTCCTGCGCCGCCCCGCGCCCGACGGCCCGCACCCCGCCGCCGACACGGCGGCCGACGACGTCGCCCTCATCGCCTTCACCTCGGGGACCACGGGACGACCCAAGGGCTGTATGCACTTTCACCGGGATGTGCTCGCGATAGCCGACACCTTCTCGGAACATGTGCTCCAACCACATGTGGGCGATGTCTTCACCGGCAGTCCCCCGCTCGGCTTCACCTTCGGCCTCGGCGGCCTCGTCATCTTCCCGATGCGGGCCGGCGCCAGCGCCCTGCTCCTCGAACAGGCCGGCCCCAAGCAGCTGTTGCCCGCGATCGGCGAGCACCGGGTGTCCGTGCTGTTCACCGCTCCGACGGCGTACCGCGCGATGCTCGACGAGCTCGACTCGCACGACATCTCCTCGCTGCGCCGCTGTGTCTCGGCGGGCGAGAACCTGCCCGCCGCCACCTGGCGGGCCTGGCACGAGCGGACCGGGCTGCGCATCATCAACGGCATCGGCGCCACCGAGCTGCTGCACATCTTCATCTCGGCGGCGGACGAACACATCCGGCCGGGGACGACAGGGCGGCCGGTACCGGGCTGGCACGCGCGCGTGGTGGACCACGAGGGCCGGGAGGTACCCGACGGCGAGCCCGGGCTGCTCGCCGTGCGCGGGCCGGTCGGCTGCCGCTATCTCGCCGACCCCCGGCAGCGCGAGTACGTCCGCGACGGCTGGAACATCACCGGTGACACCTACGTCCGGGAGAGTGACGGCTACTTCCGCTATGTCGCCCGCGCGGACGACATGATCATCTCGGCCGGCTACAACATCGCGGGCCCCGAGGTCGAGGAGGCCCTGCTGCGCCACCCCGATGTGCTGGAGACGGCGGTGGTGGGACGGCCCGACGAGGCTCGTGGGCAGGTCGTGGTGGCATACACGGTGCTCAGGGAGGGTGCGCGACGGGACGTGGAGGCACTGCGGGCGTTCGTCAAGGCCGAGCTGGCGCCGTACAAGTGCCCGCGGGAGATCGTCTTCCTGGAGGCGCTGCCGCGCACCGCGACCGGCAAACTCCAGCGCTTCCGGCTGCGCGACGCCGGCCACCAGCGGGGCGACCAGCAGTGATCCGCACGAACTAAGATGATCAACGTGTCCGACCAGCATGCACCACGGTCTCTCATCGTCACGCTCTACGGCGCCTACGGCCGCCACATGCCCGGCCCGGTGCCGGTCGCCGAGCTGATCAGACTGCTCGCCGCGGTCGGTGTGGACGCTCCGTCCGTACGGTCGTCGGTGTCGCGCCTGAAGCGACGCGGACTGCTGCTGCCGGCCCGTACGGCGCAGGGCGCGGCGGGGTACGACCTGTCGCCGGACGCCCGGCAGTTGCTCGACGACGGCGACCGGCGCATCTACGCCACCGCGCCGCCCGAGGACGAGCGCTGGGTGCTCGCGGTGTTCTCGGTGCCGGAGTCGGAGCGGCAGAAGCGGCACGTGCTGCGCTCCCGGCTGGCCGGCCTGGGCTTCGGGACGGCCGCCCCGGGGGTGTGGATCGCGCCGGCGCGGCTCTACGAGGAGGCCCGGCACACGCTCCAGCGGCTGCGCCTCGAGGAGTACGTCGACTTCTTTCGCGGCGAGCATCTCGGCTTCGCGCCGACCGCGCAGGCCGTCGCCCGCTGGTGGGACCTGGCCGCGATCGCCAAGGAGCACGACGCGTTCCTCGACCGCCACGCGCGTGTGCTGCGCGACTGGGAGCAGCGGGCGGACACCCCCGAGGAGGACGCCTACCGCGACTACCTGCTGGCCCTCGATTCCTGGCGCCACCTGCCGTACGCCGACCCCGGGCTGCCGGCGCGTCTGCTGCCCGGGGACTGGCCCGGCGCCCGCTCGGCGGCCGTGTTCCGGGCGCTGCAGCTGCGGCTGCGCGACGCGGGAGCCCGCTTCGCGGGCGTGCCCGAACCCAGCTCCCCCGAGTGATGTGAGTCACAATTCTGCCAGACAGGCAACCTCTACCTTTCTCCCATCCTCTTCTCAGAGTTGCCCCCTAGAGTGCTGCCGCATGACTCTCATGCGGAACTTGAACCGGGCGCTCACCTCCACCACCGGCCTTCAGGTACGGAGGGCCACCAAGCCCGCAGGGCCGAGACCCGCGGTGGCGACCGCCGAGCCGAAGCCGGCGACGTACCGGTGTCCGTCGGCCGGGGACCTGCCGACGGACCGACTGCTGCGGCAGCCGGTCTTCATCATCTCCTCGGTCCGCTCCGGCTCCACCCTGTTGCGGATGATGCTGGGCGCCCACTCACGGCTGCATGCCCTGCACGAGCTGCACCTCGGCAAGATCGGGGTGGACTGCGGGCCGTGGGTCTCCGAGCGGGCCATGAGCGCCCTCGGGCTGCACCGCGGCGACCTGGAGCACCTGCTGTGGGACCGGGTCATGCACCGGGAGCTGGTGAAGTCCGGCAAGGACTTCATCGTGGAGAAGACTCCCGGCAACGCCTTCATGTTCCGGCGGGTTCGGGACTGCTGGCCCGACGCCCGGTTCGTCTTCCTGCTGCGCCACCCCGAGTCGATAGCGCGGTCCTGGCACGAGAGCGACCCCGTCAAGCGGCCGTACGACAAGGCCGTGGCCGAGGTGCTGACGTATGTGAAGGCGGTCGAGGAATCTCGCGACGGCGACGCCCGGGGCCACACCGTGCGGTACGAGGACATCACCGACGACCCCGAGCGGGAGATGCGGCGGCTGTGCGCGTTCCTGGGGCTGGAGTACGAGCCGGCCATGCTCGACTACGGCAGGAAGAAGAGCGGCGAGCTGATCAGAGGGCTCGGCGACTGGCGCGAGAACATCCGCACCGGCACCGTACAGCCGGGGCGCGAGCTGCCGAAGGACGACGAGGTCGCCGAAGCACTCCGCCCGGTGTGCAGGGTCTGGGGCTACTCGTCCTGAGCGCCTCGGGGCAGCCCCCCCCTCCTCACCGCCCCAGCGTGAGCCGGGGCCGTGCCGCATCCGTGCGCCCCGTCTGCGGGCGGCGGCTGCCCGCCCGGTACGGGGCCGGCCACACCACGCCCGGACCGTCGTAGCCCTGCTCGGCCGCGGCGTGCAGCGTCCAGTGCGGGTCGTAGAGGTGCGGGCGGGCGAGGGCGCACAAGTCCGTACGGCCCGCCAGGATCAGGGAGTTGACGTCGTCCCAGGAGGAGATGGCGCCGACGGCGATCACCGGGAGGCCGGTGGCGTGCCGGATCCGGTCGGCGTACGGCGTCTGGTACGACCGCCCGTACTCCGGCCGCTCGTCGGCCACGACCTGCCCGGTCGACACGTCGACGGCGTCGGCGCCGTGCGCGGCGAAGGCACGGGCGATCTCGACGGCGTCCTCGGCGGTCGTACCGCCCTCGGCCCAGTCGGTGGCGGAGATCCGGACGGTCATGGGCCGTTCCTCCGGCCACACGGCCCGTACGGCGTCGAAGACCTCGAGCGGGAAGCGGAGTCGTTTCTCCAGCGAGCCTCCGTAGGCGTCGGTGCGGCGGTTGGTCAGCGGGGAGAGGAAGCCGGAGAGCAGATAGCCGTGCGCGCAGTGGAGTTCGAGGAGGTCGAACCCGGCGCGGGCGGCGCGCCAGGCAGCGGCCGTGAACTGCTCACGGATGTCGGTGAGTTGGGAGCGGGTCAGCTCGCGCGGGGTCTGGCTGTACGGCTTGTAGGGGATCGGGGACGCGGCGACGAGCGGCCAGTTGCCGTCCTCCAGCGGCTCGTCGATGCCCTCCCACATCAGCTTGGTCGAGCCCTTGCGGCCGCTGTGGCCGAGCTGCACGCCGATCGCGGTGCCGGGTGCCTGGGCGTGCACGAACTGGACGATCCGCCGCCAGGACTCGCCCTGCTTGCCGGTGTAGAGACCGGCGCAGCCGGGGGTGATCCGCCCTTCCGGGCTGACGCACACCATCTCGGTCATCACCAGTCCGGCGCCGCCGAGGGCGCGGGCGCCGAGGTGGACGAGGTGGAAGTCGCCGGGGACGCCGTCCGTCGCCGAGTACATGTCCATCGGGGACACGACGACCCGGTTGCGCAGTGTCAGGCCGCGCAGCCGGAACGGAGTGAACATCGGGGGCGTTCCTGGCGGGCAGCCGAAGTCCCGCTCCACGGCCTCGGTGAAGTGGGCGTCACGCAGGCGCAGGTTGTCATGGGTGACGCGGCGGCTGCGGGTGAGGAGGTTGAAGGCGAACTGGCGGGACGGCTGGTCGAGGTAGAGGCCGAGGTTCTCGAACCACTCCAGGCTGGCGCGGGCGGCACGCTGCGTGGAGGCGACAACCGGCTTGCGCTCCGCCTCGTACGCGCTCAGGGCTCCGGCGACGTCGGGCTGCTCCTCCAGGCAGGCCGCGAGCGCGAGGGCGTCCTCGACGGCCAGTTTGGTGCCGGAGCCGATGGAGAAGTGGGCGGTGTGTGCGGCGTCGCCGAGCAGCACGACGTTGCCGTGCGACCAGCGCTCGTTGACGATCGTGCGGAACGTCGTCCACGCCGACTTGTTGGACTTGAGCGGCCGTCCGCCGAGCGCTTCCGCGAAGATCTTGGCGCAGCGCTCGACGGACTCCTGTTCGTCGAGCTCCGCGAACCCGGCGGCCTGCCAGACCTCTTCGCGCATCTCGACGATCACGGTGGAGGCGTCGGCCGCGTACGGGTAGCCGTGCAGCTGCATCACGCCGTGTTCGGTCGCGGCGATCTCGAAGCGGAAGGCGTCGAAGGCGAAGTCCGCGGCCAGCCAGATGTAGCGGCAGTGGTGGGTGGCCACATGTGGGCGGAACACATGGGCGTAGGCCTCGCGGGTGGTGCTGTGCACACCGTCAGCGGCGATGACCAGGTCGTATGCCTCTGCCAGGCGGTCCGGGGGTGGTGCTTCGGTGCGGAAGCGGAGGTCTACGCCGAGTTCGTGGCAGCGGGTGTGGAGGATTTCCAGGAGGCGTTTTCTGCCGAGGGCGGCGAAGCCGTGTCCTCCGGAGGTCTGGCGGGTGTTGCGGTGGACGATGTCGATGTCGTCCCAGCGGGTGAAGTGTTGCTGCAGGGCCGCGTAGACGACGGGGTCGGCGTGTTCGATGCCGCCCAGGGTTTCGTCGGAGAGGACTACTCCGAAGCCGAAGGTGTCGTCGGGGGCGTTGCGTTCCCAGACGGTGATCTCGCGGTCGTGGGCGAGGCGTTTGAGCAGGGCTGCGGCATAGAGGCCGCCGGGGCCGCCGCCGATGATCGCTACTCGTAGGGGGTGGCCGGTATCCGTTGGCGGCTGCGGGGTTGTGGGGGCCGGTCGCGCCCGCGCGGCGGTAGCCGCAGATTCAGCACCGCTCCGCGCCCCTTGCGGCGTCCCGGTCCCCTCGGGTGAGAGCATGCCCTACCTCCCCTGCCACTTCGGCGGGCGCTTCTCCCTGAAGGCCGCGTGGAACTCCGCGTAGTCCTCGCCGTTCATCAGGAGGGCCTGCGTCGAGGCGTCCATCTCCACCGCCGCCGCGAGCGGCATGTCCAGCTCGGCCGTCAGCAACGCCTTGGTCTGGGCGTACGCCAGGGCCGGGCCCTCGGCCAGGCGGCGGGCGAGGGCCTGCGCGGCCTCGTCGACCTTCCCCTCGTCCGTCATCTCGCTGATCAGGCCGATCCGCTCCGCCTCGGGGGCGCGTACCGGTTCGCCCAGCATGAGCAGGCGGGTGGCGTGGCCGAGGCCCACGACCCTCGGCAGCAGATACGCCGCGCCCATGTCGCCGCCCGACAGGCCGACCCGGGTGAAGAGGAAGGCGAAGCGGGCGGTGGGGTCGGCGACCCGGAAGTCGGCGGCGAGTGCCAGTACGGCACCCGCGCCCGCCGCCACCCCGTGCACCGCCGCGATCACCGGGAACGGGCACTCCCGTACCGCCCGGACGACCTGCCCGGTCATCCGGTTGAAGTCGAGGAGCTGGGCGGTGTCCATGGACAGGGTCGCGCCGATGATCTCGTCGACGTCGCCGCCGGAGCAGAAGCCGCGGCCCTCGCCGGCCAGCACCAGGGCCCGCACCGCCCGCTCCCGGGACAGCTCGGCGAGCAGATCGCGCAGGTCGGCGTAGGCGCCGAAGGTGAGCGCGTTGAGTTTCTCGGGTCGGGCGAGGGTGACGGTGGCGACCCCGTCGGCGTGCTCGACCCGCAGATGCTTCCAGTCGGAGGTGCGGGCGGCGGAGCCGGTGAAGGGACTCATGACGTGCGGCCTCCTCGGGCGGACGGCGGGCACTGCATCACTGAGCTCTACCCCTCGAAGCTATCACCCAACTTTGACTGTCGTCACGACTGCGCGATAACCCATTCGGGTGTGACCTGGCCCCGTCACATCCGTCACGGCTCGTCGACACCCGCGTAACGGTGGGATCAGCCGCGCGAGGCCGGCCGTTCACCCGGGTAAGCCGCCCTTCAGTCGGGGCCGAAGGTCCCGAACGGTGCCCTTCGGAAGCCTCTGCGGGGTGGCGCCGTACCATTCATAAGGTTGAAAGCAGGACAGCCTGCTCATGAACGGACCCGCCTTGCAAGATCGCCCCTCAGCCTCCGCCTCCTGGCGTATCGCGCTTCCGCACACGGCCGCCGCCGTGCCCGTGGCGCGCGCTCTGGTCCGTACGGCGCTGGCCGAGCTGGAGCACACCGCCGACAGCGACACCGCGGAGCTGCTCACGGCGGAACTGGTCGCGAACGCCGTGGAGCACACCGCGGGCGCCGGCCCGATAGAACTCGTGCTGGAGCTGCTGCCCTCCGGCTGCCAGGTCGAGGTCCACGACCCGGACCCGTCCCCGCCGGGCGATCTGACCAAGCCGAGCGGCAAGGATCCCGACCCCTGGCAGGAGCACGGCCGCGGTCTCCTCCTGATCCGCGCCCTGAGCTCGTCCTGCGGCCACCGACCGACGGACTCGGGCAAGGCGGTCTGGTTCCGCTTGCCGACCGTACCGGTTCAACGCCGGCCGCTGTAACGCCCCAGGGGCGCGGGGCCGTAGTGCATTTGCGGCTACCGCCGCGCGGGCGCGACCAGCCACATCGGACCGGCAGTCGGCAGGCAGCCGTCACGCCTACGGCGCAGTCCTAGCCCAGCGTCGCCACCAACACGGCCTTGATCGTGTGCATCCGGTTCTCCGCCTCATCGAAGACCACCGAGTGCTCCGACTCGAAAACCTCGTCCGTCACCTCGAGCGACTCCAGCCCATGACTCTCGAAGATCTCGCGCCCGACCTTCGTCCCGAGGTCATGGAAGGCGGGCAGACAGTGCAGGAACTTGACGTCCGGGTTGCCGGTGGCGCGCAGGACGTCCATGGTCACCGCGTAGGAGCCGAGCGCCGCGATCCGCTCGTCCCAGACCTCCTTGGGCTCCCCCATGGACACCCAGACGTCGGTGGCGACGAAGTCGGCGCCCCGGACGCCCTCGGCCACGTCCTCGGTGAGCGTGATGACGGCGCCGCTGACCTCCGCGAGCTTGCGGGCCCGGGCCACGACCTCGTCACCGGGCCAGTACTCCTCCGGCGCGACGATACGCACGTCCATGCCGAGCAGCGCACCGGTGACGAGGTAGGAGTTGCCCATGTTGAAACGGGCGTCGCCCAGGTAGGCGAAGACGATCTCCTTGAGCGGCCTCTCGCTGTGCTCCGTCATCGTCAGCACGTCGGCCAGCATCTGGGTGGGGTGCCAGTCGTCGGTCAGGCCGTTGTAGACGGGCACGTCGGCGTACGCGGCCAGCTCCTCCACCTTCGCCTGGCTGTCCCCGCGGTACTCGATCCCGTCATACATCCGCCCCAGCACGCGCGCGGTGTCCTTCACGGACTCCTTGTGGCCGATCTGCGAGCCGGAGGGGTCGAGGTACGTCGTGGAGGCGCCCTGGTCGGCGGCCGCGACCTCGAACGCGCAGCGCGTGCGCGTCGAGGTCTTCTCGAAGATCAGCGCGATGTTCCTGCCCCGCAGGTACTGCGTCTCGGCCCCGGCCTTCTTGGCGGCCTTCAGCTCGGCGGCCAGTTCGACCAGCCCGAGGAACTCCTGCTCGGTGAAGTCGATCTCCTTGAGGAAGTGGCGGCCGGCGAGGGCGCTCGGGACAGTCGCCATGGGGGCGCTCCAGGGTGGGACGAGAACAGGGACACTGGAAGTCTATACGACCATTAGAATTTCTATACGGCCTCCCGCTCGACCGGGCAGCTCATACAGCGCGGCCCCCCTCTTCCCCGCCCCAGCTCGCTCCCCGGGATCTCGATGACCTCGACGCCCTGCTTGCGCAGATGGGTGTTGGTGGTGGAGTTGCGCTCATAGGCGACGACGACACCCGGCTCGACGGCCAGCACGTTGCAGCCGTCGTCCCACTGCTCGCGCTCGGCGGCGTGGACGTCCTGGGTCGCGGTCAGGACGCGGATCTCGCTGAGCCCCAGGGCGGCGGCGATGGCGCGGTGCATGTGCTCGGGCGGATGGTCGGTGACCTTCAGCTCCTTGTCGCCGGCGCCGGGTTCGATGGTGTAGGAGCGGAGCATGCCGAGCCCGGCGTACTGGGTGAAGACGTCGCCGTCGACCATCGTCATCACGGTGTCGAGGTGCATCAGGGCGCGCCGCTTGGGCATGTCGAGGGCCACGATCGTCTGCGCGGACCCGGCGGCGAACAGCTTGTGGGCGAGCATCTCGACGGCCTGCGGCGTGGTCCGTTCGCTCATCCCGATGAGGACGGCGCCGTTGCCGATCACCAGGACGTCCCCGCCTTCGATGGTGGAGGGGTAGTCGGCCTGCCCCTCGGACCAGACGTGGAACGTTTCGTCACGGAAGAGCGGGTGGTGTCGGTAGATCGCCTCGAAGTGGACCGTCTCGCGCTGTCGCGCCGGCCAGCGCATGGCGTTGACGGAGACACCGTCGTAGATCCAGGCGGAGGTGTCACGGGTGAAGAGGTGGTTGGGCAGGGGGGCGAGGAGGAAGTCGTCGAGCTCCATGACATGGAAGCGCACGGAGGTCGGCTCGGGGTGCACCTCCAGGAACTCCCGTTTGGTCATGCCGCCGACGAGGGCCTCGGCCAGCTCGGCGGAGGGCAGGCTCTCGAAGGCGGCACGGAGGTGGTCCGTGGCGAGCACCCCGTACTCCTTCTCGTCGAAGACCCGGTCCAGGACGAGCTTCCGGGCCACCGGGATCTCCAGTGCCTCGGTGAGCAGGTCGCCGAAGAGGTGGACGGTGACCCCGCGGTCACGCAGGACGTCGGCGAACCCGTCGTGCTCGGCGCGCGCCCGGCGCACCCACAGCACGTCGTCGAAGAGCAGGGCGTCCTTGTTGCTGGGGGTGAGCCTTTTGAGCTCGAGGTCGGGCCGGTGAAGGATGACGCGGCGCAGCCGCCCGGCCTCGGAGTCGACATGGAATCCCATGACTCCATCCTGACCATCGGGGGCCGTCTTCACCCCCTGCTTGCCCGCCTTGACCTCCTCTCGTTCTCGTCCTCTTGACGACAACCCGGGCTCGCGATTATCGTCCACATGACGAGAAATCGTGGAGGGGATCCCATGGCCGACATCACCCGGCGCCTCGGCTGGCGCCATCTGCGCGGCGCGCCCACGGCGCACATCCGCCACCACCGCGGCGGAAAGCTGCTGCACGACGGCCCGGGACTCAGCTTCTGGTACCGGGCACTGACCGCCGCGCTCTCCGAAGTGCCGGTCGACGACCGCGAGTTGGCGATGACCTTCCATGCCCGTACGTCCGACTTCCAGGACGTGGCCGTCCAGGCGACGGTCACCTACCGCGTCAGCGACCCGGCACTGGCCTCGACCCGCCTGGACTTCTCCGTCGACCCGGACACGGGCGCGTGGCGGGGCACCCCGCTGGAGCAGCTGGGGACGCTGCTGACGGAGACGGCCCAGCAGCACGCGCTGGACGTCCTGTCCCGTACGCCGCTGTCGGCGGCCCTCGTCGACGGCGTCACGGCGGTGCGGGAGCGGATCGCGGCTGGTCTGGCCGGCGAGCCCCGGCTCCCGGCGACCGGCATCGAGGTGGTCGCCGTACGCGTCGTGGCGCTGCGTCCGGAACCGGAGGTGGAGCGGGCGCTGCGCACTCCGGCCCGTGAGCAGATCCAGCAGGAGGCGGACCGGGCGACGTACGAGCGGCGTGCGGTCGCCGTCGAGCGGGAGCGTGCCATCGCCGAGAACGAACTCGCCAGCCAGATCGAACTCGCCCGCCGCGAGGAGCAGTTGGTCGACCAGCGGGGCACGAACGCGCGCCGGGAGGCCGAGGAGCACGCGGCCGCCGACGCCGTACGGGCCGAGGCGGAGGCGGCACGGACGGTGCGGCTCGCGGAGGCGGAGGCCAAGCGGTCCGTACGGCTGGCCGGAGCGGAAGCCGAGGGCGCGCGCGAGGTCGGTGAAGCCCGGGCACAGGCCCAGGCGGCATGGCTGCGGGTGCACGCCGAGGTGGACGTGGCGACGCTGCACGCCCTGACCGGGACACGGCTGGCGGAGAACCTGCCGCGGATCGACAGCGTGACGCTGTCGCCGGACGTGCTGACCGGACTGCTCGCCAGGCTCGGGGCACGGGAGCGGACGTGAGCCTCGCCCCGCGGGTCGTCCTCGTCCATCGCACCACGGAATACGAGGAGTTGGTGGCCCGGCACGGCACCCACGGCCAGGCCGCCTTCTTCCTCTCCTCCCGGGGGCGCGACATCACGGAGGTCGCCGAACGCCACCGCCGCACGCGCGAGGCGCTGACGCGGGTTGCCTCGGCGATCCCGCTGACCTGGCGTCAGACCCGGGTGGAGCGGGCCGACCTGGACCGTTTCCTGTTCGCGCCGGAGGACGTGGTCGTCGTGGTCGGCCAGGACGGGCTGGTCGCGAACGTGGCCAAGTACCTGGCCGGCCAGCCGGTGCTCGGCATCGACACCGACCCCGGCCGCAACCCGGGCGTCCTGGTCCGCCATCGCCCCGAGGACACCGGCCGGCTGCTCGCGGCCACACAGTCGGGAGGGGTCCGCTGCGACGAGCTCATCATGGTGGAGGCCGTCGCCGACGACACCCAGCGGCTGGTGGCCCTGAACGAGATCTACCTGGGCGCCGTCGGCCACCAGACGGCCCGATACCGCCTGGGCCTGGAGGACGACGGGGGTGTCGTCGAGGCCCAGGCCTCGTCCGGGGTGCTGATCGGCACCGGGACGGGGGCGACCGGATGGATCCGGTCGGTGTGGCAGGAGCGGGGCGGGCGGCAGCGGCTGCCCGCCCCGACCGAGGAACGCCTGCTGTGGTTCGTACGGGAGGCCTGGCCCTCCCCGGCCACCGGTACGTCACTGGTGGCCGGGGAACTCTCCGCCGCACACCGCCTCCACCTCACCGTCGAGTCCGAGCGGCTGGTCGCGTTCGGGGACGGGATGGACACGGACGCGGTGGAGCTGACCTGGGGTCAGACCCTGCGGGTGGGCGTGTGCCGGGAGCGGCTGCGGCTCGTCGGCTGACCGTGCGGCGAACGGCGGCCGGCCGTCACAGCCGGGGGTCGACCGGCTCCGACTCCAGCGCCAGCACCCCGAACACCGCCTCGTGCACCCGCCACAGCGGCTCCCCCTCGGCCAGCCGGTCCAGGGCCTCCAGACCGAGCGCGTACTCGCGGATGGCGAGGGACCGCTTGTGGTTGAGGAACCGCTGCCGCAGCCGGGCCAGGTTGTCCGGCCGCGTGTACTCCGGACCGTAGATGATCCGCAGGTACTCGCGTCCCCGGCACTTGATCCCGGGCTGGACCAACCGCCCCTCACCGCTCCGCACCACCGCGCCCAGCGGCTTGACGACCATGCCCTCGCCGCCCCGGCCGGTCATCTCCAGCCACCAGTCGACACCGGCCCGCACCGACTCCGGGTCACCGGTGTCGACGTACAGCCGCCGGGTGGTCTGCAGGAGACCCGTGCCGTCGTGCTCCACCAGCCGGTCCAGCAGTGCGAGCTGCTCGTCATGCGGAAGGGCGGCGAGGCTGCGGCCCTGGACAGCGAGGACCTGGAACGGTGCCAGGCGTACGCCGTCCAGGCCGTCCGTGGTCCAGCAGTACCGGCGGTACGCCTCGGTGAACGAGGCGGCGTCGGCGGCCCGTTCACGCTGCCGGGCCAGCAGGTCCGACACGTCGACGCCGCGCGCCGCGGCGCCCTCCAGCGCGGCCAGCGCACCCGGGAACACCGCCCCGGAGGCGGCGCCGACCGCCGCGTACTGCGAACGCAGCAGGCCCTGCGCCTTCAGCGACCATGGCATCAGCTCGGCGTCGAGCAGCAGCCAGTCCGTCTCCAGGTCAGCCCACAGGCCGGCCTCGGTGACCGCGGCCCGGAGCCGGTCCAGGATCGTCTCCGTCACCGACTCGTCGTCGAAGAAGGGGCGCCCGGTGCGGGTGTACAGCGAGCCGGTGGGCCCGTCGACCCCGAACCGCGTGCGTGCGACCTCCGCGTCCCGGCACACCAGCGCCACGGCCCGCGAGCCCATGTGCTTCTCCTCGCACACGACCCGCTCGACACCGTCCGCCGCGTACTGCGCGAAGGCCTCCGCCGGGTGCTCCAGGTAGCCCTCGATGTGGCTCGTCGCCGTGGGCGCCATGGTCGGCGGGAGGTACGGCAGCAGGCGCGGGTCGACGGCGAAGCGGCTCATGACCTCCAGGGCGGCGGCCGCGTTCTCCTCACGGACCGACACCCGGCCGGAGTGCCGGGTCTCCACGACCCTGCGGCCGTGCACGTCGTCGAGGTCGAGCGGCCGTCCGTCGTGCCCGCCCGGT
Source organism: uncultured Streptomyces sp. (assembly GCA_965653385.1). GTDB lineage: Bacteria > Actinomycetota > Actinomycetes > Streptomycetales > Streptomycetaceae > Streptomyces. Next base: position 20,280 of record CBFGZZ010000094.1, read on the forward strand.
GCCTCCGTCCGCAGCGGCCTGGCCGGCTCGTACCAGACCCGCTCGGCCGGTACGTCGACCAGTTCCCGCTCCGGCCAGCGCAGTGCGGTCAGCTTGCCGCCGAAGACGGCACCGGTGTCCAGGCAGATGGTGTTGTTCAGCCAGGTGGCCTCCGGGACGGGGGTGTGGCCGTACACCACCGCCGCACGCCCCCGGTAGTCCTCGGCCCACGGGTAGCGCACCGGCAGCCCGAACTCGTCGGTCTCCCCGGTGGTGTCGCCGTACAGCGCGTGCGAGCGCACCCGCCCCGACGTACGGCCGTGGTACTTCTCCGGCAGACCGGCGTGGCAGACCACCAGCCGGCCGCCGTCGAGGACGTAGTGGCTGACGAGCCCGTCGATGAACTGCCGTACCTCCGCCACGAACTCCTCGCTCTCGCCCTCCATCTGCTCGATGGTCTCGGCGAGTCCGTGGGTGTGCTGGACGCCTCGTCCCTTGAGGTAGCGGCCGTACTTGTTATCGTGGTTGCCCGGCACGCACAGCGCGTTGCCGGACTTGACCATCGCCATGACGCGCCGCAGGACGCCCGGGCTGTCCGGACCGCGGTCGACGAGGTCGCCGACGAAGACGGCGGTCCGGCCGTCGGGGTGCACACCGTCGACGTAGCCCAGCTTGCCGAGCAGCGACTCCAGTTCAAAGGCACAGCCGTGGATGTCGCCGACGATGTCGAAGGGGCCGGTGAGGTGGGTCAGGTCGTTGAAGCGCTTCTCGGTGACGACGGTGGCGTTCTCGACGTCCTCCACACCGCGCAGGACGTGCACCTTGCGGAAGCCCTCGCGCTCCAGGTGCCTGAGCGAGCGGCGCAGCTCGCGGGTGTGCCGCTGGATGACGCGGCGCGGCATGTCGGCCCGGTCGCTACGGGCCGCGTTGCGCTCGGCGCACACCGGCTCCGGAACGTCGAGCACGATGGCGATGGGCAGCACGTCGTACTGCTTCGCCAGCTGGATCAGCTGCTTGCGGGCGTCCTGCTGCACGTTGGTGGCGTCGACGACGGTACGACGGCCGGCGGCCAGGCGCTTGCCCGCGATGTAGTGCAGGACGTCGAAGGCGTCCCGGGTCGCGCTCTGGTCGTTCTCGTCGTCGGAGACCAGGCCGCGGCAGAAGTCGGAGGAGATGACCTCGGTGGGCTTGAAGTGCCGGCGGGCGAAGGTGGACTTGCCGGAGCCGGAGGCGCCGACGAGCACGACGAGGGAGAGGTCGGTGACGGGCAGGAGACGTCCCTCGGTTGCCCGGATGGTGTTCTCGCTCATGCGGCCTTCGCCTCCTTCTCGTTCACGTCGTTCTTCTCCGTGGCTGCGCCCGTCTCGGCCTTGCCCATCTCGAAGACGGCCATCTGGGTGGGTGGCCCCACCTCCGGGTCGTCGAGGCCGACGGGCACGAACTCCACGCCGTACCCGTGCCGTTCGGCCACCGCCCGCGCCCACGCCCGGAACTCCTCGCGGGTCCACTCGAAGCGGTGGTCGCCGTGCCGGACGTGCCCGGCCGGGAGGGACTCCCAGCGGACGTTGTACTCGACGTTCGGGGTGGTCACCAGGACCGTCCGGGGTCGGGCGGAGCCGAACACCGCGTACTCCAGGGCGGGCAGCCGCGGCAGGTCGAGGTGCTCGATGACCTCGCTGAGCACGGCGGCGTCGTAGCCCGCCAGTCGCTTGTCGGTGTAGGCGAGGGAGCTCTGGAAGAGCTTCACGCGTGAGGCCTGCCGCTCCCCCATCCGGTCCAGCTTCAGCCGCCGCCCGGCGATGGTCAGCGCCCGCATCGACACGTCCACACCGACGATCTCGGTGAACGCCGGGTCCTTGAGGAGCGCCTGCACCAACTGCCCCTGCCCGCACCCGAGGTCGAGCACGCGCGCGGCACCGGACGCCTTCAGCGCGGTGATGATCGCGTCCCGCCGCTGCACGGCGAGCGGGGTCGGCTTCTCCTCCGTCTCCCCCTCCGCCTCGACGGCGTTGTCGATGTCCTCGACCTCGCTGTCGTCGGCCTCCGCCAGGCGCACCAGCTCCAGCCGCTCCATCGCCTGCCGGGTCAGCGACCAGCGGCGCGACAGATACCGGCTGGTGATCACCTTCTGCTCCGGGTGGTCCGGCAGCCAGCCCTCACCGGCCCGCAGCAGCTTGTCGACCTCGTCGGAGGCGACCCAGTAGTGCTTGGCGTCGTCGAGGACCGGCAGCAGGACGTACAGATGCCGCAGGGCCTCGGCGAGGGTCAGCGTCTCCGACTCCAGGACGAGCCGCACGTACCGCGAGTCACCCCACTCGGGGAACCGCACGTCCAGCGGCACCGGCTCGGCGGTCACCGCCCAGCCGAGCGGTTCGAAGAGCCGTCGTACGAGTTCGGGTCCGCCGCGGGCCGGAAGCGCGGGCACCTCGATCCGCAGGGGCAGCGGCTGCGCCACAAGCCCCGGCCGTGCGTCGCACACACCCCGCATGGCACTCGAGAACACGCTGCTGAGCGCGACCGCGAGCAGCGAGGAGGCGGCGTACGGCCGGTCGTTGACGTACTGCGCGAGCGCCGCGTCGGGCGCGCCGCCCCGCCCCTTGCCCTTGCCCCGCCTGACCAGCGCCACGGCGTCCACCTCCAGCAGCAGCGCCGCCGTGCAGCGCTCGGCGTCCGCCTCCGGGTAGAGGACGTGCGCCTTGCCGTAGGAGGTGGAGAAGGCCTGCGATTTCTCGGGATGCTTGTGCAGCAGGAAGCCGAGATCGGTGGCCGGACGCTCCGGAGTGCCGGTGGTGGTGATGGTCAGGAACACAGTGGGTGGCCTTAGTAGTGGTCTGAACTGCGGATACGCCCACCGTACAGAGCGGGCGAGCACACCACTGGGGAATTTTCGCTAGCCTCCCGAACGTCCGGGCGTTCGAACGGCGTACGCCTGAGCGCCCACGTATGAAGCGGAGGCCCCCATGACAGACACCGGGTTACGGCTGGACACCAGCAAGCCCCACTCTGCCCGCATGTACGACTACTTCCTCGGCGGGAAGGACAACTACCCGGTCGACGTGGAGGCGGCCGAGCAGGTGGTCTCCCTCTTCCCTGACGTACGGGACATGGCGCGGACCAACCGCCGGTTCATGCACCGCGCCTCCCGACTGCTGGCCGAGCGAGGCGTACGCCAGTTCCTCGACATAGGAACCGGCATCCCGACCGAGCCGAACCTCCACCAGATCGTGCAGGGGATCACCCCGGACGCCCGCGTGGTGTACGCCGACAACGACCCGATCGTCCTGCGGCACGCCGAGGCCCTGCTGCACAGCACACCCGAGGGAAGGACGGCTTACGTCCACGGCGACGTACGGGAGCCGGGAAAGATCCTCGAGCAGGCACGCCGAACCCTCGACTTCACCCAGCCGATCGCGCTGTCCCTGGTGGCGCTCCTGCACCTGGTACCGGACGAGGACGAACCGGCGCGGATCGTCAGCGAGTTGATCGAGCCGCTCGCACCCGGGAGCCATGTGACGCTGTCGCACGCGACCGGGGACTTCGACCCGGAGACCTGGGAGCGCGTCGTCGAGGTCTACCGCAGAGGCGGCACCCCGGCCCAGGTGCGCTCGCACGAAGCCTTCGCCGCCTTCTTCGCGGGGCTCGACCTGCTGGCCCCCGGCGTGGTGCTCGCCGCGAACTGGCACCCGGAGCTGGGCGAGCAGCCCGGGAGCGACGACATACCACTCTACGTGGGCGTCGCCCGTAAACCATGACAGGCCCGCGTCCGGTGGATCGCACCGGGAACGGCCCGATCCGCCGGACGGCACCACGAACTCCGCCGAGTCAGCCCTACGACAGCTGCGACTGCACCTGCGAGGAGATCAGCTCCAGGTGGTCCAGGTCATCCAGGTCGAGGACCTGGAGGTAGATCCGCTGCGACCCGATCTCCTGGTACCGGCCGATCTTCTCGACGACCTCGTCCGGGGAGCCGGCCAGCCCGTTGCGCCTCAGCTCGTCGACCTCACGCCCGATGGCGGCGGCACGACGGGCGACCGCCTGCTCGTCCTTGCCCACGCACACCACGAGGGCGTTGGAGTAGACGAGGTCGTCGCCCTTGCGCCCCGCCGCCTCCGCCGCGGCACGCACCCGACCGAACTGTCGCTCGCTGTCCTCGACCGAGGCGAACGGCATGTTGAACTCGTCGGCGTAGCGGCCGGCCAGGCGCGGGGTGCGGGTGGCGCCGTGGCCGCCGATGAGCACGGGGATCTTGTCCTGCGCGGGCTTGGGCAGGGCGGGCGAGTCGCTGAGCGTGTAATGCTCGCCCTTGAAGTCGAAGGTCTCCCCGACCCGCGTCTCCCAGAGCCCCGTGACGATGGCGAGCTGTTCCTCCAGCCGCCCGAACTTCTCCTTCGGGAACGGGATGCCGTACGCCTTGTGCTCCTCCTCGAACCATCCGGCGCCCAGGCCGAGTTCGACACGGCCGCCGGACATCTGGTCGATCTGGGCGACCTGGATGGCGAGCACTCCGGGCAGCCGGAACGTGCCGGCGGTCATCAGGGTGCCGAGCCGAATCCGCTTGGTCTCCCGTGCGAGGCCGGCAAGCGTGATCCAGGCGTCGGTGGGTCCGGGAAGCCCGTCGCCGGAGCCCATCTTCAAGTAGTGGTCGGACCGGAAGAAGGCATCGAACCCAAGATCCTCCGAGGCCTTCGCCACGGTGAGAAGGGTGTCGTAGGTGGCCCCCTGCTGGGGCTCGGTGAAGATGCGAAGATCCATGCCTCCATCCTGCACGCCTCGACAGCCGTCAACCGCACGGGGCTCCCTGCCCCTCGCGTCCACGGTCGGGTGAATTCCGTCAACGCCCGTGCCGGCCGCTGCCAGGGCCAGTGACCGGCCCCGAGGGTGATCGTTGGCTCGAACGGAGCCGGACCGCCCGGCGCCCGCCCCCGTCCTTCCGACCGCCGGGGCGTCACCGTGTCGGCCCGCTGTCATTGGGGGGGCCGGAGGCCGAGGAGGCCGTCATGTCCGAGGAACTCGCACCACAGCACACCACCGGTGCCGGTCAGCCCAAGGGACTGCTGCAGCAGATGGAGGAGCTGATGGCTGCCCTGAACGCGGACCTGTCGGCCCTGGACGCGGACCTTCAGTCGACGGGGGCCTCACGGCAGGACGGCGACGCGGGCTGACACGCGGGACGTCCCTCGCCCCCGCCGCCCCTACCCGTCCCATCCCCAGGGGCTCCGCCCCGTCGACCCCCCCCCGGGGCGGCCCGCCCCAGGACCCCCCCCCACGGCCCACCCCGCCCCGGCCACCAAAACCCACCCGCGTGCCGGGGGGGGGCCGG
>CBFGZZ010000095.1:0-25573 GCA_965653385.1 uncultured Streptomyces sp.
CCCCCGTTTTCGGCTGAAGGACGTCGGGCGGGTGCCGGCTCACCGAGGTGGCTACGGCTCCAGGATCACCAGGTCGTCCCGGTGTACGACCTCGCGCTCGTACTCCGCGCCCAGCTCCCGCGCCAGCTCCCGCGTCGAACGGCCGAGCAGTTGCGGAATCTCCTTGGCGTCGAAGTTGACGAGCCCGCGTGCGACGGCGCGCCCGGCGGTGTCCCGCAGTTCGACGGGGTCACCCGCGCTGAAGTCGCCCTCGACGGCGGCGATGCCGGCCGGCAGCAGCGACTTGCGGCGTTCGACGACCGCCCGGACCGCGCCGTCGTCCAGCGTCAGCGAGCCCTGCGGGGTCGACGCGTGCTGGAGCCAGAGCAGGCGGTCGGCGGAGCGCTTGCCGGTGGCGTGGAAGTAGGTGCCGGTGTCGCCGCCGTGCAGCGCCTCGGCCGCGTGGATCGCGCTGGTCAGGACCACGGGGATGCCGGCGGCGGCCGCGATCCGGGCCGCCTCGACCTTGGTGACCATGCCGCCGGTGCCGACTCCGGCCTTGCCCGCGCTGCCGATGTCGACGTGGGCGAGGTCCTCCGGGCCGCGCACCTGAGCTATCCGCGAGGTTCCCGGCTTGCTGGGGTCGCCGTCGTACACGCCGTCCACGTCGGACAGCAGGACCAGCAGGTCGGCGCGGACGAGGTGGGCGACGAGGGCGGCGAGGCGGTCGTTGTCGCCGAAGCGGATCTCGTCGGTGGCGACGGTGTCGTTCTCGTTGACGATCGGGAAGGCGCCCATCGCGAGCAGCTTGTCGAGGGTGCGCGAGGCGTTGCGGTGGTGGGCACGGCGGCTCATGTCGTCGCTGGTCAGCAGCACCTGGCCGACGCGGACGCCGTGCCGGGCGAAGGACGCGGTGTAGCGGGCGACGAGCAGGCCCTGGCCGACGCTGGCGGCGGCCTGCTGGCGGGCCAGGTCCTTGGGGCGGCGGCGCAGGCCCAGCGGGGCGAGTCCGGCCGCGATGGCGCCGGAGGAGACGAGGACGACCTCCTTCTCCCCTCCGCTGCGGCTCTTGGCGAGGACGTCGACGAGCGCGTCCACGCGGTCGGCGTCCAGTCCGCCGGACGCGGTGGTCAGCGACGAGGAGCCCACCTTGACGACGATCCTGCGGGCCTCGCGCACACCCTGCCTTGCCCCTGCCACCTGTGCTCTTTCCCCTCGCGTCCATCCGGTTGCCTGCTCGGCAATCTACGCGAAGTGGATCGTTCGGCGCGCGGGGATTCCAGCCCCCGGACAGGCCGGCGGCGACCATCCGCGCTCATCCCTGGACCCCCGGGACACATGCGTGTCGTCTGCATGCCGCCGCGCGTTAACCCGGGCGCACGACGTCCCGCGCCGACCTTGGAGTGACCGCGTTGCCCGTACCCCTGTCCCGCATCCCGGCCAGAGCATTCGTCACGGCTCTCCTGGCCGCCGCCTTCTGCGCCCAGGTCGTGGCGGCGCTGCGCCCGCACGTCCCGCTGCTGCTCGCCTCGACGGTCGTGTCCCTGGCCGTCGAGGGCGTGCTGTACCGCTGGCACCGCGGCGTACTGTCGGTGTTCGCCAAGTCTCACGCGGACATCACCGTGCGGCATGTGCTGCGGGACCTGCTGCTGGTCGTGGCGCTGCTGCGGCTCGGTGAGCAGCAGCGGGAGACGCTGTACACGCCGCTCGTCGCCGGGCTTCTCGCCTTCTACGCCCTGCACTGCGCGATCCAGGCGGTCTCGGTGCTGGTCCGCCGCACCCGCACGCTGCCGGTGGTCACCCGCAACATCGACGCCTCCGCCCTGCGCCTGTCCGCCGCCCCGTCGGTCCTGCTGCGTCGCCCCGCCCACCGGCTGCTGGCCTTCGGCCTGCCGGCCACGGCGGGCCTGCTGGCCACGGCGGCCACTGACGATCCGCGCTGCGGGGCCCTCGGCATCGCGCTGTCCCTGGGGCTCGCCCTCCTCGGCCTGTACGACCTTCTCGTACGGCTGCTGCCGAGCCGTCGCCCGGCGAGCGAGCGGGAGGCGCTGGAGTGGCTGGACGCCTGGCTGGCGGAGTACCGGCCGACGGCCGGGCTGTACTTCTCCGGCGGCGCGTCCTCGGCGTACCAGGCGAACATGTGGCTGGAGCCGCTGGCGAAGCTGGACGGCCGGCCGCTGATCGTGCTGCGCGAACGGTTCATGGTGCAGAGGATCGCGCCGACCGACGTCCCGATCCTCTGCCTGCCGAAGGTCTCCACGCTGATGCGCCTGGAGGAGTCCACCCTCCAGGTCCTCATCCACCCCTCGAACTCCGGCAAGACCTCGCAGGTCCTGCGCATCCCCACGCTCAAGCACACGTTCGTCAACCACGGGGAGAGCGACAAGCTGTCGTCCTGCAACCCGTACGCGAAGGCCTACGACGAGGTGTGGGTGGCCGGTCCGGCGGCGCGCGAGCGGTACGCGCTGGCGGACGTGGGCGTCGAGGACGACGACGTGGTGGAGATCGGCCGACCTCAGCTCGACGAGGTGCGGCCGTACGCCGGGCCGCCCACCGGCGCGTACATCACCGTGCTGTACGCGCCCACCTGGGAGGGCTGGGACGGCAACCCTGGCAATACGTCGGTGATTGCGGCCGGCGAGAACCTGGTGCGGGCCCTGCTCTCCGAGCCGCATGTGCGACTGCTGTACAAGCCGCACCCGCTGACCGGTTCGGTGGATCCCCGGGCGGGCGCGGCCGACTCGCGTATCCGGGAGCTGATCCGGGTGGCGAACCGGGGACGGTGCGGGCCGCGCCCCGCTCCCTCGGCGGAACTCTCCCGTCTCACCGTCGAGTTGGACCGGCTCACCACGTCCACGTTCCGGTCGAGCGCCGACCATGTCGAGCGGATGCTGGCGCAGTCGGCTCCCGAACCCGGCCGCGCTGAGGCGGTGGCGCGGACGACGGCTGCCTGGGAGGAGGCCTACTGGGCGTCGCTCCCGGAGGGGGAGCACCAGATCGTCACGGACGTCCGGCCGGCGCTGTACTCCTGCTTCAACGTCGCCGACCTGCTGATCAGTGACGTGTCAAGCGTGATCAGCGACTTCCTGGCGAGTGGGAAGCCGTATGCCGTGGCGAATACGAGCGGATTGTCCGAGGCGGCGTTCCGCGCGGCGTTCCCCACGGTGGCCGCGGCGACGGTGCTGGCACCGGACGCGGCGGGGGTGCCGGCGCTGCTGGAGTCGGTGCGCGATCCGGAGAAGGACGATCTGGTCGAGGCACGAGCGGAGTTGAAGCTGCGCCTCCTGGGTCCGGCGGAGCCGACGTCACAAGAGCGCTTCGAGGCGGCGGTCGGGGCGTTGTGCTCGGCCGCGAGGGACCACCGGGCACGGATGGCGGGGCACCTTCCGCCGGAGCTTCCTGATCAGCGGCAGGGGGATGTGCCGGACGCCGTGGCTTCGGGGGCGGATGTGCCGCGGTGACGAGGCCGGGGTGAGGCGGAGGCGCAGCCGGACGGCAAGGCCGAGGGAATCCTCTCGCCAAAGCGTCACCACTTGCACCGACCTCGACCGCCTCGACGACTGGCTCGAACGCGTCGACACCGTCGAGCGGGCGGAGGAGTTGTTCGGCGAGGAGTGAGGGGGCAGGCGGGGCCTGCGTCTCTGACTGGAAGATGTCCAGAAGCCCCGCTGAGAGTCGCTCAGCGGGGCTTCTGGAGCAGTGACTCACGGTACTGCCGACTTCCGTATGCCCTGCTTGTCAGGTGACGGGCTACGGGGCTCCTATTCGCAGAAATTCACCATAGATTCGATGCAGTAGAACCGCGTACCGATAATGACTGTCGATGACTTCTCGCTCTTCCGTGGTCGCGCCTTCGCCGAATCGTTCCAGGCGAGAGACGATCCCTTCGAGCAAACCCATGACGTCCCCCCGGGCGGGCTTGAATATCCCCTCGTCGACAAAAAGGATCACCTGGGTCACATGTTCGTCAGCGAGAGCTAGGTCGCCATGAATGAGTGCCAGGTTCTCGCCCGCGCGCAACAGATTCTGGCTGCGGCGTAGATCGGGGAACGGCAAGCGCCGCCAGAGAGCGTAGTCCTCCATGAAATCCGACAACGACTCGTCCCTCTCATCAGTCGGCGCCATACCAGAAGGTCACGGCCTTGCCGTCGGGGCCGACGATCCCGCCCTTACCCGTCTGGGGGTCCACGTATTTTATCCCGCGCGACCCGTCCGCCAGCGTCTCCAAGCTGGCGTTGAGCCCTCTCTTTCCTCCTGGCTGGGCAATGCTCGCCGCCCAGCCCTGCGCATCCTGGAGGTACTGCTCACGCGTGAAACCGCGCGCCTTTGCATGCTTGTCCCAGTGGTATTCGAACTGATCCTGAGAGGATCTGTCGCTGGGGTTGTAGAAGACGCTGTCGATTTTCTCGGTGCACAATCCTGCGTTGTGCACCAGTACGGGCACTGTACCGGCGAGCACATAGTACGTGTGCAGGCTCTCGACCGTGAGGTTGTACGTACGGACGTGGTCGGTGTACGCGCGGTTCGCCGTGACCCTTACCTCTGAGCCGTCGGACGTGCGCAAGGTCATGCCCGGCTTGAGGTTGCCGGCCTGGATCCAGTCGTGTGCGGACGGGGACCAGAAGGGGTGTTCGCGGGTGGCGGTGAGGTGTTCGGTGCCGTCGGGGGTGGCGATGGAGAGCTCGTTGAACTCCTTGTCACTGTCCGTGACGATGAGCTTGGTGACCTTTCGCGCGGACGTTTCGCCCGTGCGCGGGTCGGTGGCCAGGACCTTGTCACCGACCTTGATGTCCTCAATGTCCTTGGTCTTGCCGTCGGCCATGAGGACGTCGGTGCCGGCGAGGAAGCAGTTGCAGCTCTTGCCCAGCTTCTTGAGCCACCCCTTGATGGCCTCCGTGCCCTTCTTGATCACCGAGTCGGGAACAAGCTTCAGGGCCTTGCCGAGGGGGAGGTCCGTCCCCGCCATGACGCAGCTCTCGGCCCCAGAACCGGTAAAGCAGTCCTTCCAGTTCTTCGGGTCGGGCAGGAAGGTCTTGGCCAGGAACTTGAAGACCGTCTCCGCCGACCTGTCGGGAGGCTCGAACCTGGTCACCTTGCCGAGCGGCGGCAGGTCGCTGCCCCACCTGCTGACGTTGTTGAGGGAGCCGTTCGAGTTGTAGAAGTAGTGGGAGTACTCGTAGTGCTGCGACCACGTGCCGTCACCGTTCGGGGTCATCCAGTCCCGATAGGTGTTGCCATTCCCGTCGGAGCAGCCGTACTCGCACAGGGTGATCGGCCTGAGGCCGTCCGGGTCGCCGTAGACGATCGGGTTGTTGACCGAGTACGAGTACGCGTTGAGGTTCTGCGGCGCGTACGGCGTGATCAGCGGGTCCGGGCTGAGGAAGCGGCCGAGGTTCGCGTCGTACATGCGGGCGCCCAGGATGGACAGGCCCGCCGTGTCGTCCTCCGGCTGGCCGAGGAAGCCCCGGTCGGTGCCGGCGGGCAGTGCCGTGCTGCCACGCTGGGCGCCGAAGGGCAGGTAGCGGCGGCGGGACGGGGTGCCCGTGGCGGTGTCGATGGTCAACTGGGTCGACGCCTGGTCGTCGGACGTGACCCAGCTGAGCTTGCTGGTGGTCGCGTCCACCGCCGTGCGCGACGCGACGACCGCGGTGCCGGCGCTGTAGGAGCGGGTCGCCTTCGGAGTGACGCCCGGGGCCTTGTGGATCTCCTGGCCCGGGAGGTACAGCACGTTCTCGTTCGGTGAGCTGCGCAGCAGGACCGTGCCGGCGGCGTCGTAGACATAGCCGGTGGTGGTGGCGCCGTTGGTCGCGGTGACCTGGTGGAGGGGGTTCCAGACCAGGTTGGTGGTCGCCGCGCCGACGGTGCGGGTCCGCAGCTGGCCGGCGTCGTCGTAGGTGTAGCTGTCCGTGCCGGTGGGGGTCTTCACCGAGGAGACGGCGTGCGGGCGGGGGGCGCCTGCGGTGTACGCCGACTGGTCGGCGGAGTAGCCGGGGTAGACGTAGTCGCGGACGCTGCTGCCGGTGGCCGTGGTGCTGGTGACCTTCTGCAGGTTGCCGATGCCGTCGTAGGTGTAGTCGAGCTGGTAGGGGTCCTGGCCGGTGGCCAGGTCGGGGGCGAAGGGGCCGGCGCAGCCGGTCGTCGCCGCCGAGGTCCAGGACCGGGTGAGGCGGTTCAGCTCGTCGTAGGTGTAGCACTGGTGCTGGCCGGTGAGCCGGTCGGTCAGGTCGGTGGTCTGGCCGGCGTTGTCGCGGACGTAGGTGTCGTTCTGGACGGTGCCCTTGGTGCTGGTGGTCGTGGTGATGTTCGACAGCCAGCCGGTGCCGTTGGTGTCGTCGTAGGTGTACGACCGACGGGCGGTGGTGCCGGTCGTGGCCGTGGTGCCGTACGTGCGGTCGGCCAGACGGCCCACTTTGTCGAAGCCGGTGGCGTCGATGTACACCGCGTTGCCGAGGTCGCTGGTGACCCGTTCCAGGTTGCCGAGGGTGTCGTACGTCGTGGTGACGGTCTCCTGCGGCAGGTCGCCGACGGCCGGGTACGTCACGCCGGTCTGCTGGCCGGCGATGTTGTAGGCGTAGGCCGTCGTGTAGGTGCCCTGGAGGCCGCTGCCGTCCGTGGGGATCGTCGCCCGCGTCCCGGTGACGTTGCCGTCGACGTCGTAGGCGGTGACAGCGGTGGTGTACGCGTAGCCGCCGGAGTACGACGTCGAGGTGGCGGGCAGACCGATGCCGCCTGTCGCCGTGTCGTAGCTGTTGCGGGTCAGCACCGTCGACCCGTTCGCCACGGTCAGTGGCCGGTTCAGGGCGTCGTACGTGTACGTCAGGACGGTGCCGTTGCCATCCTTGGACGTCTCGATGTTGCCGTTGGCGTCGTAGGTGGTGAGGCCGACACCGTTCGGGTCGCTGTCGGGGTCCTTGCCGCCGGTGCGCTCACCGAGCCAGTTGTAGGCGTAGGTGCTGACGTTGCCCTTCGCGTCCGTGATCTTCGCGAGCTTGCCGCTGCGGTTGTGCTCGTAGTACGTCGAGTACGTGGACGGGCCGAACTCGACGATCCGGGTGATCTGGCCGAACACGTCGAAGTACGTGTTCGTCCGCTCCCCGACCGCCGGCACCGTGGTCGTGTAGTCGCCGTGGTAGTTGGTGACCGTGCGGCCCTGGCTCTGGGCTGTGCCGTTCACCAGGATGCGGGACTCGGTGGGGCGGCCGGCGAAGTCGATGAGCAGGTCGGTGTAGGAGGGCAGCGCGGCGACGGTCGGCAGGACCATGTCGCCGGTGCCGCCGGCCGTGCCGGAGTTGTAGAACGGGGCGCTGGTGCCGGTGACGTTGCCGGAGGTGTCGTAGCGGGTGGAGACCACGGTGCGGCCGGTGCCGGTCGGTGCCGGGGCCTGGGTCTCACGTGTGCGGCCGAGGCCGTCGAAGTACTCGTAGGTGGAGGTCTTCTTCCCGCTGCCGTCCAGCAGGGTCGTCGTGGTGATCTTCGGTGGCACGGTGGAGACCAGGCTCGGCACGCCCGCGCTGTTGGCCGTGGCGACGATCTCGTAGTCGTACTGGAGGGACGGCAGTCCGTCCGGGTAGGCGGCGATGCGCGACGGCTTGAACACCTTCGAGACGCGGCCGACCGCGTCGTGCACGATGCGGGTGGTCTGGCCGTTGGCGTCCAGGATCCGGTACGGGGTTCCCCACAGGCGGGAGTACCACGTGGTGGAGGACTGCGGTCCGGCCCCGGACGTGGTGCCGTCGGGGTCGGGGGTGGTGACCTTCACGCCGTTGATCGGCCAGGACGTCGCCGGGGAGTACGTGGTCGTGGTGGTCTTCTGCTTGCCGTCGGTGGCACTGGTCTGGCGGCCGGCCTGGTCGTACGCCGCGGTCGCGCTGCGGTAGTGGGTCGCGTCGGTGTACGCGCGCACCTCGGTGGCGTTGCCGTCGGCCGGCTTGTTGGCCGTGACGGAGGTGGCGCCGTCGTACAGAGTGACCGTGTAGGCGTCCTGGTTGGCCGACGAGCGGGCCGCGCAGTCGGCCGCGTAGTGGCGGGTCTCGTCGGGCAGGACCATCCAGCGCTGGACCTGGGAGTCGGGGAAGTAGTCGGTGTTGTAGGCGCGGCCGTAGGTGGTGCAGCGGTTGTCGTCGGTGTCGGACAGGCCCCAGTCGTTGGTGCGCAGGGGCAGGCCGTACTTGGTGCTGGCCGGCTCGGCGGTGTCGTACTCGTCCTTGACGATGTGCTCACGCCAGCCGCTGGAGGTCAGCTCGTGCGTGGTCGTCTTGGACTCGCGGACGAAGCGGGCGTCGGGCAGGCCCTCGTAAGTAGCGGTGGTGTGGACCCAGTACTCGTGCCAGACGCGCTTGTGGGACTGGCCGGAGCCGTCGCGGTTACTGGTCTCCAGCGTCCTGCCCCGCAGCCAGGCGGAGTCGGTGACGGCCGGGTTGCCGCTGTCACCGTCATCGACGGTGACGCTCCGCTTGGCGGTGGGGTCGGTCTTGGAGGTGCGGTCGCCGTCCATGCCGCGGTACAGCCAGTAGTAGGTGGAGGCCGCGTTCGACTTGGTGCCGGTGTGGACCTCGACCTGCTGGTAGCCGCGCCATTCGGTCCAGGACTCGTTCTCGTCCTTGGTCAGCGGGTCGTTGGGGAACGCCCAGGCCGGCTTTCCTACGTAGTCGTACGTCGTGGTCATCACGGGGTCGCCGTCGTTGCCGGAGCCCGCGCCGGGGCCCGGGTCGACGCTGACCTTCGACACGACGTACTTCTTGAACCAGCCCGTCTGCTCCTCGGTGGAGCCCTCCGGCACCCAGCGCTGCTTGAAGCAGGCCTGGGTGTTGTTGGACTCCGTCGGCGGGTTGTTGATGTCGCAGGCGTCCTGGTCGTCGTAGTTGCGGTAGGTGACGTTGACGAACGAGCCGAGGTCGCCGTGGATCTGAGTGACGCGGCGGAAGTTGAGGACGCCGCCGCCGAGCTGGTTGTCCCGCCAGTCACCGTTGATGTTGATGGTGGGCAGGGTGATGTCGTCGCCGTCGCCGTAGCCCCTGCGCTGGACGTAGTCGAGCCAGAGGTTGGCGTCGACCACTCCGTCGGGGTTGGGCAGCCCGTACTTCATCTGGTACTGCATCGCCGGATCCCACGCCGAGCTGTCGTTGTCCCGGACGAAGGTCTTGATGTCCCACAGCATCTGCTTGGCGAAGAAGGTGGGCGAGTAGGTCTCACCGGTGATGGTGCGGCAGCCGTTGTCGGCGTTCGTGCCGTCGCAGATCAGGTCCGTGGGAACGTCCGGGTAGGAGTCCGGGTCGGAGGAGATGGCCGGACAGGCCGCCGGCTCACTGGCCAGCGGATCCGTGTCCGACATGCGCTCCACACAACGGCCCACGTACCGCAGGTCCACCTTCGCCGGCAGCTGAGCGCCGGGGATCTGGGAGGCCCAGCCATACTCGATCTTGACCGGGTAGGCGGCGGCGTCGTAGGGACGGGCCTGGTCGGTCAGCAGCACCGAGCGGTAGTGGTTCTGCTCCTTCTCGTAGAAGTAGGCGCTCTCCACCTCGCGGGGGTCGACGACGCGGTCCAGCTGCCAGCGATAGGCCTGCGTCGTGACGCCGATGCCGCCGTTGTAGCCGGGCTCGCCGGGGTCGTTGCCGAAGACGGGCACCGTCAGCACCGAGTTGGTGGCGCCGCTGGTGCGCTCGGAGCGGCCCCAGCCGAAGTAGTAGCGCATGCCGTCCTGGGCGGAGATCACCCAGTACTCGTCGTCCGAGCCATGACCGCCCGTCAGGTGCTGGACGCGCCAGCCCGGGTCCGCCTGGACGTGGTAGGAGCCGGTGCCGGTGCCGTCCTGGACGAGGGCGGAGGTCATGCCGTTGAAGCTGATGACATACATCGCGCCGTCGGGCTCGGCGGTGGAGTTCGGCGAGTCCCAGCACAGGTCGCCGACCCAGCCGGTGCCTGTGCCGTCGTCCTGACAGCCGCGATAGCGGCGCTCGATGAAGCCGATGCCACCCAGCTCCCAGCCCAGCCCGGCCCAGTTGGCCTGGGTGTTCTGGGACGACGTCATGGCGTCGACGGACTGCGAGTTGTACGACAACGAGAGGGAGGGCGCGTTGCCCGTGGGCGGCTTGGGAGCCTGGATCGGGAGGTCGTAGGTGAAGGCACCCGAGCCGGTGGAGACGTTCCACGAACCGGACGGCTTCAGCGACGAGGCCCGGTAGTCACCCGCGTCCGACGACGAACCCGACGCCACCGCGTACACCGTCCCCGAGTCAGCGGCAGCGGTGCTGAAGGACTGCGTCGACTGGAACTTCGACAGCGCCGAGCTGTTCGACTCGATCAGCGAGACACCGGCGTCCGGGTCACCGTCCGCCTGCACCGTTGCCGTGATCGTGTCACTGTCCGTGTCGTTCGTGATCGGCACGGACTTGGCGTCGTCCGGCGAGCAGTCCTTGGCCTTCGGCGTGGTCAGCGCGCAGGCCGGCAGGGCGACCAGGCGCAGCCGGGAGGCGAAGTTGCCGCCGTAGGCGTACTTGAAGTCGGAGTAGTCGATCGACAGGCGCACCGGGCCTGAGACTCCGGTGCCGTCGCGCCGGGTGACCTGCACACCGACACCGATCCCCGCCGCCTTCGCCAGTTGGGCGTGGTCGAGGACCTTGACATCGACGTCCTGCGGGGCGGGGGTGCGCAGCGCCGACTGGGACCGGGCCATGGCTGACACCGGGGCCGGGCCCACCCGGACGGTGGCCTCACCATCGGCGGACGGCGCCACCGGGGCCGACT
Organism: uncultured Streptomyces sp.; assembly: GCA_965653385.1. Lineage (GTDB taxonomy): Bacteria > Actinomycetota > Actinomycetes > Streptomycetales > Streptomycetaceae > Streptomyces. The sequence continues at coordinate 10,726 of CBFGZZ010000095.1, forward strand.
TGCCCGCCGCCAGGCCGGACAGAGAGATCCGCGCCTGGGCGGCCTTGGGCCACTTCGGGCGGACGGGCTTGGTCCGCGTCGGCTCTGCCGCCTCGTCCTTCGGTACGGCACCGGCCTCCCCGGCCGGAACGTTCACAGGCGGCTTCGGCTTCGTGCCGGCCGAGGACGCCGCGGCTGTGGCCTCCGGCGTCGGTACGGCGGCCAGAAGTGAGGCCGCCATGGCTATGGCCAACGCCCAAGGCGTCGCTTTCCCCCGTGTGCGCGTGCTTCGCACGGACCATCCCCAACCAGACGAAGCCGGGACCCGGTCCCGGCATGACAGCAGAGCGAACGGGCCGTGACTTCGCGGTGCCGGCGAGGAGACGGCTGCTCAGGGGCCAGATCAGATCCGCACGTTAAGCGATCACAACAAGGCGTGACAGTCCCGCAAAACGGAACGATCAACCGTAATCACCCTTCACACCCTCTTTACATATGTGACGTCGACCACAATTAAGCCGGATCGGGAACCGTTCGCCGGTCTGAGCAGATGAAGGCTGGTGCGCGAAGAGGGCAGAGTGATTCAATCCTGCGTCACATCACCGCAGCGGGAGGATCCCGAGTCAGATGAACGGCGAGACGTCCGGCCCCAGCAGACGCCAGATACTCCGACGGACCGGCGGGCTGGCGGTCGCCGCCCTCACCGGGTCCCTGGTCCTCACCCAGGCCGGCACCGCGTCCGCAGCCGTACCCGGCTCCCAGCGGTTCGACCTCACCGACGGCTCGGACAAATGGCTTCGCGAAATTCTGCTGAGCGAGACGCGGATCCTGCAGTCCTTCGCCTTCGACAACACCAACAAGCACCTCTACACGGCACAGTTGGTGCAGGCCGGGCGCATTCTCCCCGGGGAGACCCGGACCTACACCGGCACCGAACGCTCCACCAACGGCGACCTGTGCATCACCCGGCTCGACTGGCAGGGCTACATCATCGGGCGGATGTATCTGAAGGGATTCGGTCACGGCGTCTCCATCGGTGTCGAGCCCTCCGGCAACAGCGCCTATGTGTGGACCGAGACCGACTCCGTGCCCGACAGCCAGAACAACGGCTACGGCACCAAGGTCGCGCGCTTCAAGTTCGCCAACGGGGCCGTGTTGCAGCCCGACTCGTCCCAGGTCACGCGGTTCGATCCGGTGCCGGGCTCGGACCACAACACCGTCGCCATCGACCCGGTCAACAACCGCCTCGTGCACCGGCACCGGATCAACGGCGCCTGGAAGTTCAGCCTTTACGACCTGGCCACCTTCAGGGCCGGCACGTTCACCCCGCTGGCGACCATCGCCCAGCCGGACGTCCTGACCGGCAAGACCTTCCAGGGGTACACCAGCCTGGGGCAGTACCTGTATCTCCTCGACGGCACCGCGTACACCTACGACGCCGGCGGCAACCAGACCAGCGAGAGCAACACCTACCTGACCTCCGTCGACTGGAACACCGGCATCGTCTACGAACGACGCTGGAGCAACGCCGCCAACAGCCTCTTCTACCGGGAGCCGGAAGGCCTGGCCGTCCAGATCCCCGACATGGCCAACACCGCCGCCGCCCGCCTCCACATCGGCTTCGGCTCCGAGGAATCTCTCACCCAGACCGACAAGAAGGCCACGTTCTACTACAAGGACCTTCTCGTCTGAGCCCCGCTATGTCAGAGCCCGCCCGGACGACCGGGCGGGCACTGACACTCTGCCGGGCGGAACTCCCCGCCGCGTCACGTCACGCGCGGCGGTGCCGCCACCCCTGCCAGGCCGACTCGATCATCTCGTCCACGCCGTGGCGGGCCGACCACCCGAGTTCGTCGTGGATGCGGTCCGCCGAGGCCACGACGCGCGCCGGGTCGCCGGCGCGACGGGCGGTCACGTCGGGGGTCAGGTCCTCCCGGCCGGTGACCTTGAGGATGCGGTCGACCATCTCCCGCACCGAACTGCCCTCACCGCGGCCGATGTTCAGTGTCAGGGCGGTGCCTGCCGCGGCCTCCTCCAGACGCCGTGCCGCCGCGAGGTGGGCGGACGCGATGTCCTGCACATGGATGTAGTCGCGGACACATGTGCCGTCGGACGTCGGGTAGTCGTCGCCGAAGATCCGCGGCGACTCCCCCGCCTCCAGGCGCTCGAACACCATCGGGATGAGGTTGAAGACTCCGGTGTCGGACAGCTCCGGCGAAGCCGCTCCCGCCACATTGAAGTAGCGCAGGGAGGCGCCCCGGATGCCGTACGCGGCAGCCGCCGCCTTGATCAGCCACTCGCCGATGAGCTTCGTCTCCCCGTACGGGCTGAGGGGAACGCACGGAGTCTCCTCCGTGACGAGGTCCACATCGGGCATGCCGTAGACGGCCGCGGAGGAGGAGAACACGATCTTGTCCACGCCGGCCGCGGACATGGCCTCAAGGAGCGTCTGCAGGCCGGTGACGTTTTCCCGGTAGTAGTGAAGCGGCCGTTCGACGGACTCCCCGACCTGCTTCTTCGCTGCGATGTGCACCACACCTGTCACGGCATGGTCACGAATTGCCTGCTCCAGCAGGTCGCGGTCCGCGACGCTGCCGACCACGAGGGGGACCCCCTCCGGAACCCGGTCCGCGCTGCCGGTGGACAGGTCGTCGTACACCACGACGGACTCGCCGCCGTCGCGCATGGCGCGCACCACATGTGCGCCGATGTACCCCGCCCCACCGGTGACCAGCCAGCTCATCCTCATGCCTCCAAGATGTAGTCCGTGCGTGCAGACTCTTCTGTGGAGCCGGGAAAATCGAGTCGGACAGATGAGCCATAAGGGACATAAAGGGGAGATCCGCCATGACCGCGGAGATCCTCCCGCCTTCACCGGGGGAACAAGAACCTTGTGAAATCGGATGATTCCGGCATTGGCCTGGCCTCGGCCGTCCCGCTACCGTGCCCACGGAAACTTCGCGTGAATCCTTTACGCTAATGCGGCCAGACCCTGCGGACCCACCGACGTCCACAGCGGTCCCACTCCAGCCCGTGCGCACGTGGTCAGTTCTCGGAACAGGTTGAAGGATGCCCAAAATCTCGCTCGTCGTCCCTGTGTACAAGGTGCAGGGCTATCTGCCCGAGTGCCTTGACTCCATACTCGGGCAGGACTACACGGACTTCGAGGTCATCGCCGTCGACGACTGCTCGCCGGACGGCTCGGGCGCCATTCTCGACCGATACGCGGAGAGAGACGCGCGCATTCATGTGATTCACCTCACTGAAAACGTCGGTCTGGGGCGGGCGCGCAACGCGGGACTGGAGAAAGCCCAGGGTGATTACGTCCTGTTCCTGGACAGTGACGACACGTTGTCCGACGGAGCGCTGGCGGCGATAGCCGACCGCCTCGCGGCGACCGGGGACCCGGACATACTCATCTACGACTACGTGCGCACCTACTGGGACGGCAAGGTCAACCCCAATCAGCGAGCGGACCTGCTCAGGGACGAGGGCCCGGACGTCTTCCGCCTCGCCGACCGCCCGCAGCTGCTCGACCTGCTCCAGATCGTCTGGAACAAGGCCTACCGGCGCGACTTCATCACCCGCGTCGGCCTCACCTTCCCACCGGGGTACTACGAGGACGCTCCCTGGACGTTCTGCTCGCTGATCAGCGCCGAGCGAATAACCGTCCTGGACCGCGTCTGCGTGCTCTACCGGCAGCGCCGCGAAGGCGGCAACATCCTGAAGACCGTCAGCCGCAAGCATTTCGACGTCTTCGACCAGTACCGCCGCGTGTTCGACTTCATCGCGGCCCACGAGGATCTCGACCAGTGGCGGGCGCCGTTGTTCCGCAAGATGGTCGACCACTATCTGACCGTGCTGGAGCGTCCGGGCCGGCTGCCGCAGAACGCCCGGGCGGAGTTCTTCCACCGCGCGGCCGCCGACTACCGCGCACGCCTGCCCCGGGGATTCCAGCGCCCGGGCGGCGGCCGCGGCCACAAGTACACGATGCTGGAACGCGACGCGTACGCCGCCATGGCGAGCACCACCGCGGCGGTGAAGTTCCGGCACAAGGTGAGGACCCGGACCCGCAAGGCGGTCAACCTGTCCAAGCGCAGCGCCATGGGCGTCTTCTACCAGTCCCAGCTGCGACTGCCTCTCGACGAGAACCTCGCGCTGTTCTCCGCCTACTGGAGCCGCAGCGTCTCGTGCAACCCCGCCGCCATCGACGCCGAACTCGCCCGTCGCGCCCCGCACATCCGCCGGGTGTGGGCCATCCGGCCGGACGCGGTGGACCAGGTGCCCAAGGGCGTCGAGTACGTCCGCGTCGGCTCCCGGGAGTACTGGACGGCCTTGGCACGGGCCAAGTACCTCGTCAACAACGTGAACTTCGCGGACGCCGTGGTCAAGCGGGAGGGGCAGGTCTATCTGCAGACCCACCACGGCACTCCGCTGAAGACGATGGGCCTGGACCAGCAGAAGTACCCGGCGTCCACCGACATGGACTTCAACAAGCTCCTTGAGCGCTCTGACCGCTGGGACTTCAGCCTCAGCTCCAACAGCTTCTCGACGGCCGTGTGGGAGCGGGTGTACCCGTGCTCCTACGTCTCCCTGGAGACCGGCTACCCGCGCAACGACGCGCTGGTGAACTCCACGGCCGCGGACGTCCGGCGGGCACGCACCCAGCTGGGACTCGCCGACGGCACCAAGGCGTTCCTGTACATGCCCACCCATCGCGAGTACCAGCCGGGCTTCGACCCGGGCCTCGATCTCGCCCGGCTCGCCGACGAACTGGGCCCCGACGTGACGCTGCTGGTGCGGGGCCACTACTTCTACGGCAGCTCCCCGCACGTGGCCGAACTGCGGCGCAGCGGTCGGATCGCCGACGTCTCGGCGCACCCCCGGGTGGAGGAGCTCTACCTGGCCGCGGACGCGCTCATCACGGACTACTCGTCGGCGATGTTCGACTACGCCGTCCTCGACCGGCCGATCATCATCTACGCGCCGGACTGGGACATCTACTCCGCGGTCCGCGGCACCTACTTCAACCTGCTGGAGGAGCCGCCCGGTGTGGTGGCCACCTCGCAGGCCGAGCTGATCCGGCTGCTCGGCTCGGACGAGCACGGCGGGCCCGAGGCGGCGGAGCGACGTGCCGCGTTCCGGCGCCGCTTCTGCGAGTTCGACGACGGGCGTGCAGCCGAAAGGGTGGTGCGGCGCGTCTTCCTCGGTGAGGAGACTCCGCTGCCGTTCGTCCCGTTCCCCGAGCGTTCCCACGCACCGACCCCCGACCAGGCGCTCGAACTGGTCGAGCGGGCCTGACCCCGAAAGGAAGAACACCAAGCCATGGCCCCTCGGCTCAGTGTCATCGTCCCCATCTACAACGTGGAGATGTATCTCCCCGCCTGTCTGGACTCGTTGGCCGCGCAGACCTTCCGCGACCTGGAGGTTCTGATGGTGGACGACGGTTCGCCGGACGACTCCGCCGCGATCGCCGCGCGGTACGCGGCCAGCGACCCCCGCTTCAAGCTCATCCGCAAGGAGAACGCCGGCCTCGGCGCGGCGCGCAACACGGGCCTGACGCACCTGGCGCCCGAGGCCGAGTACGTCGCCTTCGTGGACAGCGACGACATGATCCCGCCGGACGCGTACCGGCTCATGGTGGAGAGCCTGGAGGAGAGCGGCTCGGATTTCGTCACGGGCAACGTCCAGCACATCAACAGCACCAAGATCTGGCAGTCCCCGATGCACCGGATCCTCGCGGGCGGCGCGGTCAAGCGCACCCACGTCTCGCGGAACCGGAAGCTGCTGACGGACCGAATAGCCTGCAACAAGGTCTTCCGCCGCTCGTTCTGGGAGAAGCACGAGCTCGCCTTCCCCGAGGGAGTGCTGTACGAGGACGTCCCGGTGATGCTGCCGGCGCAGTTCCTCGCCGAGGCCGTCGACATCATCAGCGAGCCCACGTACTACTGGCGGCTGCGCGAGGGCGAGGCCGCTCCCTCGATCACCCAGCGCCGGACCGAGCCGAAGGCCGTGCGCGACCGCGCGGCGGCCGTGGAGTCCGTCAGCCGGTTCTTCGCCTCCCAGCCCGGAGAGCTGGCCGCCGAACTCAAGCGGGAGTACGACCACTCCGCGCTCACCGGCGACCTGCGGATCTTCATCAACGTCCTGCCCGAGGGCGACGAGGATTTCCGTGCCGAGTTCCTGCGGGTGATCAACAAGTACCTGGACCAGGTCGACCCGCAGATCGTCATGGCGCTTCCCGCCGCCGCCCGCATCAAGTGGCTCCTCGTCCGCAAGCACGCGGTGGACGAGATCGTGGAGATGATCAGGACCGAGCGCCGCGGCGACCGGGTGGAGATCGACGGGCTGATCCGCAAGTACATCCGCTACCCCGGCCTGGAGTCGGCCGTCGCTCAGCTGCCGAAGAAGGCCCGCCGTGTCGATCCCGACCTCAAACTGCACGCCCCGCTGCAGGACATCCGGTGGGACGAAAACGGCAAGCTGCTGCTTTCCGGGCATGCATGGATCAACCAGATCGACGAGTCGACCAAGCGCAGCGCGGTCAAGGTGCTTGTCCTGAAGAAGGACGGTTCGCGCAGGGTCAACGCGCTGCCCCTGCGTAACACCTACGCTCCCGAAGCCACATCCCTGTTCGGGAAGCGGCACACCAACTACGACTGGTCCGGCTGGGAGCTCGCTCTCGATCCCGCGAAGCTGCGCCGGAGGGGCCGCTGGGAGGAGGGCACCTGGCGGGTGGGTATCGGCATCACCACCTCCGGACTGGTACGCAAGCGCGCGGTCCAGGTGAAGGGGCCGACGCGGGCCAACCACCCGCCTTACCGATGGCTGGACGAGGACTTCCGGCTGCTGCCCACCCCGGAGAAGGGCGCGCTGCGGCTCGTCATCGAGCGGGTGCGCGCCCTGGTCACGGACCACCGCGCGGTCGGCACGGACATCGAGATCGACGGTGAGATCCGGGTGCCGCTGGTCGCGGGCGAGACCGTCTCGCTGCGGGTCACCAACCGCAAGAGCGGCGAGCAATTGCACTACCCGGTCAGCCTCGGCAGCGGTTCCGGCACGCACACGGCGTTCACCGTCCGCGTGCCCATGCTGGACATCGCCCTGCTGCGTGAGCACCAGGACGTCGTCAAGGAGGAGAACGCCGCCGGAGGCGCCGACCCTGTGCTGACCTCGCGCCGCAACTGGAGCACGCAGCTCGTCGCGGTGGCCCCGGACGGGACGGAGCGCCGTCTGTCCACCGTGGTGCGCGAGGGGCTCGCCGACCGACAGGTGCGGCTGCCCGCGTCCCTCGCCGAAGGCTCCGATCGCAACGAGATCGCGCTGATCGCGGGAAACAACGGCTATCTGAAGTTCTCCGGCCGGCCGCTGCAGGCCAGGATCACCGAGGTGGTGTGGTCCGGGGACCGCTACGTCGTCCGGGGCAGCACCCCCGCCGACATCGACGACGCGGTCTTCGTGGTCAAGGCCCGTGACCGCTTCGACGAGAAGACGGTGGAGCTGCGCACCTCGCCGGACGGCTCGTTCCAGGCCGAGTTCACCCCCGCGTCCATGTCCGGGCCCGACGGGACGCTGCCGCTGAAGAGCGGACGCTGGAACTTCTTCCTGCGCCCCGCGGACGGCGGCTACGACATCCCGTTCGTCGTCGACCGGCTGGCCGTCGACAGCTTCCCTGTGCTCGGTTCCGCCAAGGACCGGGAGTACGAGTTCGAGGCCCGCTGGCACGACTTCCCGCAGCTGCACTGCCCGTCCGACCTGTCCATCCTGGAGCGGGGCGCCTACCGCCAGGAACGACTGCGCAAGGACGTCTACGAAGCGGGCAGGCACAAGCCCCTCCGGGACGCCGTCCTTTTCATCAGCTACAACGGCAAGCAGTACTCGGACTCACCGCGCGCCATGCACGAGGAACTGCTGCGCCGGGGAGCCGACCTGGAGTACCTGTGGCTGGTCCGCGACGGCCAGGTCAACCTGCCCGACACAGTGCAGAAGGTGCGGTTCTGGAGCACGGAGTGGTACGAGGCCCTGGCCCGCTGCCGCTACATCGTGACCAATGCCCACCTGCCCCACTGGATGGAGCGGCGCCCCGGCCAGGTGATCGTGCAGAACTGGCACGGCACCATGCTGAAGAAGATCGGCCTGGACATCGAAGCGCCGAAGTTCGACCCGCAGTACCACGAGCGGCTCATCCAGGAAGCCCGCAACTGGACCATGCTGGTCTCCTCCAACCGGTTCAGCACGCCGATCCTGAAGCGTGCCATGGCGTACGACGGGGAGATCGTCGAGACGGGCTACCCGCGCAACGACTACCTCTACTCCCCCGAGCTCGATCAGCGCGCCAAGGAGATCAAGGAGCGCCTCGGCGTGCCCGCCGACAAGCGCGTCGTGCTGTACGCACCGACGTGGCGGGACGACCTGTCGCATCGGCGCGGCCAGTTCAAGTTCGATCTGCGCCTCGACGTCGAGGACGCTCGCGATCGACTCGGTGCCGACCACGTCCTGCTGGTCCGCCGGCATTCCAACGTGGTGGACAGCATCCCCGGCGCGGGCAACGGCTTCGTCTACGACGTGTCGGAGTACCCCGACATCGCGGACCTGTACATCATCGCGGACGTGATGGTCACGGACTACTCCTCGGTGATGTTCGACTACGCGCATCTGAAGCGGCCCATGCTGTTCTTCACGTACGACCTGGAGCACTACCGGGACAAGCTGCGCGGTTTCTACTTCGACTTCGAGAACGACGCGCCGGGCCCGCTGATCCGGACGTCGGAGGAGTTGGTCAGCGCCCTGTGCGACATCGACAAGGTGTCCGCCTCGTACGCGGAGCGCTACCAGCGCTTCCACGAGTTGTTCTGCGACCTCGACGACGGCAACGCCGCGGCCCGGGTCGTGGACCGGATGCTGGAGCAGGCCCGCGAGGTCTGAGCCCGACCGGCGGAGCCGAGAACAGGGGTGGGGCCCCGGAGGACGTTTACTCCGGGGCCCCACCCCTGTGGTGTCACAGGGGGCCTCCAGGCCGACGTCAGCGGGTGACCGTCTTGAAGGCCAGTTGCGCGGCCGTCGTGTAGTACGGCCGGATCTCCACCTTGGTGGACGCGGCGGGGCTCTGCGCACCACGGTCGGTCCGCAGGAAGCGCCCACCGAGCCGGGGCGCCGGGCTCACCACGGCGGGCCCGCGACGCTCGCGTACGGGACGCGGATAGCGGAACACCTTGTGCGGCTCCAGGACGTCGGTGACGAGCTTGCCGATCCGCGCCTGGCTCCCTCCTTTCGGCCGCACCCAGAGGTCCCAGACCTCCTCCTCGTCATCGTGTTCGGCGACGAGGGCCTCCAGCGGTATCTCGCAGCGGAAGAGTGGCCCTTCCGCCCACACCACGGGGAAGGACAGCACCCGCCCTCCGTCACTGCGGTGAACCGCCGTGACGACGTCGTTCACGGTGACGGCCCCGCCGCCCCAGAACTCGCCCTCCACGAGGACGTCGTGCTCACGTGTCTCCAGCAGACGGACCTCGGCGTGCGCCGCCCGCACCCGGCTGCGCACTCGGAGCCGGCCGTCCCCCTCCGTGTACGGCAGCAGCACTTCCATGGCTCCCGAACCCGCTTCCCAGCCGGGCGCGACGAGGTTCCCCGCGTCGCAGTGCTCGGCCTGCAACTGCCTCTCATGTCCTGCCGCGGAGGCGACGACGAGTTCCCAGGTGCCCTCTGCGAGCGTGCGGCGACGCGGGACGATCGCAGTGCCTCCGTCGAACGGGAGCGTGACGGGCTTCTCCTTGCCGCGCACATCACGGCAGAGCAGGGACAGCTGGTCCGGGACGCCCCCGTCCGCGCCGTCCCGCGGGCGGAGGCTCACCTGCATGTCGCCGGAGGTGAGGACGGTGCAGTCGGCCGTGCCGGGCAGCTCCCGCACGGCGGCGGCCTCGGCCAGGATCGCCTCGAACCGATCGGCGCTCGGGCCCGGACCGAACCTCTCCGAGGTCAGCCTCGCCTGCCGGCCCATCCGCACACGCCGGTCGTCGTCCTCGATCAGCTCGATGATCGAAGCCGCCATGGCCTCGGTGTCTCCGAAAGGCACGAGGAGACCGTCCGTCCCATGGGTGAGGATGTTGCGCGGCCCGTGGTCGCAGTCCATGCTGACCACCGGCAGACCCCGGGTCATCGCCTCCACCGTCACGTTTCCGAACGGCTCGCGCAGCGACGGCAGGACGAAGATCGACCCCTTGGCGAACTCGGCGGTCACCGGAAACGCCGGGCCCATCAGGTGGACGTGGTTGTAGAGATCCTTCTCCTGTATCCCGCGCCGCATGGCCGCCTCCTCGGGGCCGCTGCCGTAGATCCGCAACTGCCAGTCGGGGTGGCGTGCCACGACGGTCGCGAAGGCGTCGATCAGACCGTGGAAGTTCTTGTGCGGCTTGAAGACACCCGCGGTCACGACCACCTTGTTCCTGCCGTCGGACCGCCGGCCGCCGGGGTCCGGGATGCAGTTCGGCATGACGTGGATCCGGTCGCGGACGTCCGGGACCAGGCCGCCGAGCCTGTCCCGCTCCTCGGGCGAGAGCACGGTGATCGCGTCGAGCCTCCGGTAGGACTCCTTGAACAGCGCCTGCCGCAGCGGAGCCTCGTAGATACCGGGCATCGAGTGCTCCTGGGCGACCTTCAGATATCCGCCTGTCGCCATGGCCAGCAGCGTGGTGATGCGCGGATTGGAACTGACCACCACGTCGGCGTCCGTATCGGCGAGATAGGCGAAGAGCCTCTTCTCGGCGAGCCGGCTGACCACAGGCTTCTTCTCGCCCTCCGGGTACGGGTAACGCACCGGGAACTCATGCGCCAGCGGATCGTCGCCGTCGTACACCGGCGAGTGCGCCCGCAGGTCGGTGAGCGCCCGGAGGCTCACCCTGCTGTCGAGCGCGAAGTGCGACCTGTCGCGGACCTTGCGCAGGGCCACGATCTCCACATCATGCCTGTCGGCGAGCGCACCCGCGAGATTCTGAGTGGCACTCACAACTCCCCCCATGTGGCACAGATCACGGACCAGGAATGCGATTCTCATGTGTGGAACTCCCCCCGGGCGGCGCGTTCCCGCGGCCGCCCCGTCGATGGCATTGCATGTTTTTTGATCTGCATCGACAAAGAAAGGTTGCCCGAAGCCCGCGTATCGTTCGGGCAACGTTCATGAGGCGTCCGGGAACGCGCAATGTGCTGGCATCGGCTTTGTTCGGCGGACTAGGCTGCGGGGATGACTACCGGGACGGCACTGCGCCACACACGGATCGGTGACCCGGTGCTCTTCTGAGCACCGTGCGGGCCAGTGCGAGCCCGCGGTTCGATCGAGGAATCCGCGCTCCCGCGCGGGCGCCACCTCCGTCGTGTTGATCACAGAACACATCAACCACGACAGGAGAGTTCATGCCCACCAAGATGCTGCAGATTCCCACCGCGGACGGCCAGGCCGATGCCTTCGCCGCCTTCCCCGACGACGGCGAGCGGCACCCCGGGGTGTTGATGTATGCGGACGGCTTCGGCATCCGGCCCGTGCTGCGGGAGATGGCCCGCGAACTGGCCGGCCACGGTTACTACGTGCTCGTCCCCAACTTCTTCTACCGGCACGGCCCGGCACCTGTGATCGAACTTCCCGAGCACATCGGAGAAGAGGCCCGGACCACGGTCATGGGTCGGCTGATGCCGCTGATCGAGGCGCACACCGTCGAACGGACCCTGCGCGACGCCGACGCCTACCTCAGGTTCCTCACCAGCCAGCCCGAGGCCGGCGCCGGACCCGTCGCGGTGACCGGCTACTGCATAGGCGGCCTCCTGGCGGTGCGCACCGCCGTGGCCCACCCCGGCCAGGTGGCCGCGGTCGCCGGATTCCATGCACCCGTGGGCGCCGCCGGGTCCGCCAGCCTGCGCCGCCTCACCGGCCAGGTCCACTTCGGGCACGCCGAAGCCGACCTGACGCCCGAGGGCCTCGCCGAACTCAACCAGGCCCTGGACGCCGCAGGTGTCGACTACACCTCTGAGATCTACCCCGACACCGTCCACGGCTTCACCATGGCCGACACCGACGCTTTCAACCCCGCCGCATCGCAGCTTCACTGGGACAACCTGCTCCCCCTCCTCGGCCGGGCTCTGGCCAGCTGTTGAGGCTCCGGCCCGCAAACCGAACCTGAAGTGCACGGCTCCGCAGTCCTGAGGCGTGCTGCGGGGGTGCTGGTCTCTGGACGGGCCGACACACCTCGTGCAGGACGGGGCGCCCGGCGATCGAGGAGCCACGGGCGCCCACGCCGTCACAGAACGACGGCCATGACCATCACGACGGCCGCGAAGGCGACGAAGAAGATCACCACCTGCAGGGGCGTGAGCTGTTTCATGGGCTGACCCGCACGCACCAGTTCCATCTGATGCCTGAGGTGCCCGGCGAACACGACCCGCATGACCGCCAGCCCCAGCGTCGTCGCTGTGAACAGCATCAGCGGCGTATCGCCCTCATATCCGCGCGCCACCGAGCTCAGGACAACGAACACCGCACCGGCCAAGGGCGGCAGCACCATCATCAGCTTGTGCCGTCTGGCGACGACCAGCGACTGGAGCGCCGCGGCCAGGGCGATTCCGGACACGGCTGCTGCCATCCACCACTGGGTGGTGGAGAACGTAGAAGTAAGCATGGACTTTCCCTTTGCTGGAATCGCCGACGTACCTGGCCGGTGCGGCAGGGTGCTGTTCACCCACCTTTCGGGTACGCAGCACCCCGCCAGTATGCGGGCGTTACTTACCAGCCCAGCCAGCCGATCACCGAGGTCGTCGCGTCACTGACGGCACCGGAGATCCCGGCGCCGACCGTCTTGAGCACGCCGGCCTTCGCGAACACCGCTGTCTTGCCGAGGAACAGGCCGCCGATCGCGAACATGCCGAGTGCCTGGTGGTACTGGCTGCTGTCGGTGCCGTATCCCTTGGCGGTGTAGTAGGTGCTGACTCCTTGCAGACCCCAGGAAATGACGCTGGCCCCGATGGCAAGCGCTCCGAGCACCGGCGAGAGCGGTGTGGGGACCAGGGCGGCCACTCCGAGCACGACCGCGGCCGTTCCGAAGACCGTGCTCCAGTGCCCGTACGCTTCCGCGACGTCCTTCGGGTCGCTGCTGTCCTCTGGCCAAAGGCCCCAGTTCTTGGTGTCGCCGTCGTCGTCGTTCTCAGGGCTGTCGGCGGGATTGCTCCCGTCCTGCTCGTGCTGCCTCGCCGCCTCGGCCGCCTGGCGTGCGGCCTCCGCGGTCTCGGCCCTGCGCTTCGCCGCCGCGATCGAGCGGGCCTCGCTGGCCGCGGCGGCAGCGGCCTGCGCATCCTGACCGGCCTGAGTGGCGGCGGCCTGCGCCTGGGTGGCGGAGGCCTGCGCCTGGGTGGCGAACGTCACCGCCTGCTTGGCGGACCATATGGCCTGCTTCATCGAGTAGTTCGCGGTGCGCGCCGCGCCACGCGCCGTGACCGCAGCCGCCTGCGCGTCCTTGGCCGACTGGGCCGCGGCGGTGGCCGAGCGGTCGGCGGCGTCCGCGTTCGCCTTCGCCTCGGCCGCCGAATCGGCGGCGTCCGCGGCGTAGCCCCGTGCCTTCGCCGCCCACTCGGTGGCCTCCGCCGCGGCATCGCGGGCCTCCGCTGCCGCCTTGGACGCCAGGGCGGCGTTCTCCAGCGCCTTGGCTGCGACCTTCGCGGCGTGCGCGATGGAGGCGCGGATGGCGGCGACGTGGGTGGCGTGGTCCTCGTCGAGGCGGGCGATGTTGAACTTGTCGCGGATGACGAAGCTGCGCCGCATACGGGCGGAGCCCTCCAGCACGATCTGCGCCGCCGACTTCATGTAGGGCCCGCCGGCCTCAAGGAGGCGGAACACCTCGACGTTGTCGTCCTCCTTCGTCGCCTCCGCCAGTTCGATGGTGAGGAAGCGGTGCAGAGCCAGGGCGCTGCCGTCGCTCAGCGCCGCCTCTGCCTTCGCCTTGACGGCGGAGCCCGGATTCTCGTTAAGGATCGAGAACACCATGACACGGTTGTCCGTGGCCGCCGCCTCGATGGCCCCGTGGTCGAGGAAGTCGCGGGCCGCGTTCGGGTCCTCGCCGGCCAGCGCCCGGTGGGCGGCCTCGGCGACGGCGACCGGGGCCGCCTTCGCGATGGCAAGGACGTTCTCCCGGTCGTCCTGGCGCTGAGCGAGGAGACGGTCGGCGCTGATCCAGTTGACGATGTCGTACTCGGTGCCGGAGAGAGCGAACTCGGCGGCCTCCCGGGTCCACGTACCGGTCGCGTCGAGAAGCTTGACGGCGGCCTTGCGGCCGTTCTGGACAGCGGCGGCGGTGTCTCCGGCCTCCAGTGCCGTCTCGGCGGCGGCGATGAGATCCTTGATCTCCGAGGCGGTCATGTCCGCCTGCGTACGCGCCTTGGTGGCCTGGTTGGCGTCGTCGATCTCGTCCTGTGCCCGGATGCGGGCCTCCAGGACCCCGATCTCGGTCTCCTGGGCGATGCGGGCGGTCTCCGCCTCGCGGGCAGCCTGTTCCACCTCCTTGGCTTCCTTCACCGCGTTGGCGGCCGTGTTGGCCGCCTCCACCGCGGCTGCGGCGTACTCGGTGGACCGCTTGGCGTACTCGATCGCCTCACCGGCGTGGTTCGCCGCGTCCTCGGCCGCGTCCGCTGCCTTGTCCGCGTGGGCGGCGGCACTGTTGGCGGCGTCGCGTGCCACCCGGGCGGCGGCAGCGGCCCGGTTTGCCTGGGTCTGGGCAGTGGACGCGGCACGGGTGGCACGCGCGGCGGCGGCATCGGCCTCAGCGGCCGCCTGCCGCGCCTTGGCCGCCTGGGACTGGGCGACGCCCGCGGAGGCGGCGGCATCGGCCGCGGCGTT
>CBFGZZ010000096.1:0-25505 GCA_965653385.1 uncultured Streptomyces sp.
CGTTGCGGGCATCGATCCCGTCACCCGATCAGTGGCCACGCTGAAAGAGCTCACTCAGTGCGACTGCTCCAGTGTCTCCATTGGGTTAGTCTCCCCCTCGCTGCAACGGGACGCCGCGCGCCATTTCTGGGGAGAATCTGGGGAGTACGAGCGGCGTTGGGGACCCCGTGGGGGGAATCGACTGCGCAACAGGACAGGAATCTGAAAGATCCAGAAAGAGGTATCAGCCCAGGTCGGAGACCAGTTCAGCCATATCACCGCAGGCCAGGGCAGCCTGGTAGACGACTTCAAGAAGATCTCTCCGCCTCTGCCTGCGCGAATCTCGATCGGCCTGTTACGGCCATCCGCCCGAACGAGTCGCCCTTCGACCAAGATCCGGACCATACGCGGGCCAGAGTTCAGTACTTGCCCTTCCTGGCACGTATGCGCACTGTTCAGAGCCCTATCAACTGTGGACCACCAGCAGACGAAGAACCTGCTGCCTCCACTCCGACTTGGCATCTCCAAGAGGCAGAACCAGGCTCACTCATCACTACGGCCATTTACACCTTGTCGGATTCCCATAAGACACCGGGCGAGTACCGAGTCCCTGCGCCAACGTGCAACTCCGCCACGCGCCAGCTCAGCCTCGTCCGGTGACCCCCAACCTGCAGTGACCGCTGTAGCGCCAAGAAGGCGCGACACGAGCCCCCACACGCGACCTGATGACGCGTCGGTAGAGTTAGCAAAGGGTTAGCAAGAGTCCTGCCACAGCTAGCCACAGACGGACAGATACCGGGATGCCACAGCACCGCACACCGGGCATGCAGCACCCCCAGCCGCCCTCCCCGACGCGATGGAAGGGCGGCAGACAACACAGGCGGTCGACTCGCCCATCCGTCGCCAACCAACCAGCCGTTTGCGCAGGTCAGCGAACTCTTCCTCGTGGCTTCAGAGGGGTCACCGGCAGCCCTGGGGCCGGCAGCGGAGCCCCGTCGTACCCCTTCACCTCCCCGAACCGCGCCCCTTCCATCCAGTCCCGACGAGCCTGCACGATCTCTTCCTGGGTCCGCCCGATCCAGTTCCAGAACATGATCAGCTCCTCCTCGAACGGCTCGCCGCCGAGAAGCATCAGACCGGCGTCCGAGTCGGCGCGCAGCGGGAGTTCGGTGCGGCCGCAGCCGAGGTAGAGCATGGAGCCGGGCAGGACCGGTACGCCGTCCACGTGGGCCTCGCCGGACATGGACAGGACGGCGTACTCGAAGTCCGGGTCCAGTGGGAGGCGTACGTCGGCGCCGTGGGTGAGGGAGAGGTCGGCGCCGACGAGCGGGGTGTACGTGGTGCCGGGCGAGGCGGCGCCGTCCAGGCCGCCCAGGATCAGCGTGGCCCGCAGGCCCGGCGCCGTGACGACCGGCAGCTCGGCGTGGTGTTCGAAGTGCGGGTCGGTGTGACGGTGGCTGTCCGGGAGGGCGACCCACAGCTGGGCGCCGTGCAGGAAGCGGGCGTGCGACTTCGGGCTCTCCTCGGAGTGGCTGATCGCGCGCCCGGAGGTCATCAGGCCCAGTTCGCGCGGACGGATCGTCTGGAGGCTGCCCGTCGAGTCCCGGTGCAGCACCTCGCCCTCGTGCAGCCAGCTCACCGTCTGCAGGCCCATGTGCGGGTGCGGCGGCACCTGCATGCCGGGCTCGTCGGCGATGTCGTCGGGGCCGTAGTGATCGACGAAGCACCAGGCGCCGACCATGCGCCGGCCCAGGTTGGGCAGCAGGCGGCGGACTTCGGTGGATTCGCCGAGCTGGACCCGGCGAGGGCTGAGGAGTTCGCGTACGGGCTCTGCCACGACAAACCCGCGGCCGCCGCAGACGGCGGGCACCGCCTCGCGATCAAGATTGCTCATGCCGCCCAAACTAGCCCTGCCGGGGCCGCCACGTCAGTCCGTCACCCGGGGCTGTCTCGATGCGCACCGGAAAATAGTAGCCATGTATATAGTAGCCATGTACGGTATTCATCATGAGCAAGGGTTCCGAGAGCGCCTCACCCGGCTTCCTGGTGTGGCGCCTGTCGACGAAGTGGCGGGTCGCGGTCGACCGCGCCGTGGCCCCGCTGGGGCTCACCCACGCGCAATACGCGCTGGTGGCCTCGCTGTACGGCATGCAGCGCAGCGGAGAGCGCCCCAGTCAGCGGCGCCTCGCCGACCACACCGGGCTGGAACCGCTGTACGTCTCCAAGCTGGCGCGCGCCCTGGAGAGCGCCGGCCTCCTGGAGCGCAGCCGGGATCCCCGCGACCCGCGCGCGGTGCAGCTGGCGCTGACCGAGCCGGGCCGAGAGCGGACCCGGCAGGCGATCGAGGTCGTGCAAGGGCTGCTGGGGCAGTTGCTGGCGCCGCTCGGTGGCCTGGACAGCGCGCGTACCCGGGAGTTCCGGCGCGAGCTGGCCGCCCTGCTCGACGTGTCCCTCGACCCGTCCGCCTCTCTCGACCCGTCCGTCCCGGACGGCGAGTCCGACAAGGAGCAGTCATGACCACCACTCCCCCGCTCAACCCCCGCGTCATAGCCCTGGCCCACTACGCGAGCCGAGCGCTCCTGGAGAACGTGCTGGACCGCCATGGCGCGACCTTCCAGCAGTCCGTCACCCTCCGGCTCGTCGCCGTCGCCGACGAGCCGGTCGAGCGGGAGCAGCTCGTCGGCGGTGTCGTCGGCGCGCTCAAGATCGACGCGGTGGACGCGCACCGCGTGGTCGACGAGCTGATCACCACCGGGGCGCTGGCCGCTCAGGGACCGTCCCTGGTGCGGATCACGGACGCCGGACGGGAGTTGTACGAGCGGACGTCCGCCGAGACCGCCCCGATCACCGCCCGGGTCTACGCCGGCATCCCCGCCGAGGACCTCGCTGTCGCCGGACGCGTGCTGAGCCTCATCACCGAGCGGGCCGACGCCGAGTTCGCGGCCCTGACCAAGTGACGGAACGCGAGCGGCCGAGCAGCCGTCAGCTCGCCTCCGCGGGCTTCCGCCGCCCCCTGCGATGGGCCACCTCGCCGAGGACCACGTCCACGACGACGAACGCGGCCAGTGAGATGCCGAGGAGCGGTACGAAGTAGCCGACCACGGCGACGACCGCCACCAGCGGGACCAGGATCTGCGGGGGCACCTGCTGCCAGGCACCGCGCGGTACGGGCCGGCCGAAGGCGGAGGCGCGGCCGCGCTGCCACCACATGCGGTAGCCCCACACGATCAGCACGATCAACGACAGCGCCAGCAGCATCAGGGCGATCTGGTTGACCAGGCCGAAGAGGACACCGGTGTGCAGGTCGATGCCCCAGCGGGTCAGCTTGGCGAGCACCGGGTAGTCCTCGAACCGCACCACGTCGGTGACCGCGCCCGTGGACGGGTCGATCGCTGCCGCGTCCTGCTTCGACGGCCAACTGCGCTGCACCTGACGCACCACGTACGCGGACGAGGAGTCGGTGGGCGGCACGATCTCCACGGGATCCCCCAGGCCCTCGACGCGCGCGGCCGCCAGGACCTTGTCGAGGCCGACGCCGTGCTCGCCGCTCCCGCCCGTGCCGACGGCGCCGCCGTGACCTCCGTGGTCGCCGCCGGCCGACGCCGAGACGGACGGGGTGGCCTGGCCGAGGGAGGTGCGCAGCTCGTCGATGTGGGCGCCGGCGTACGCGGACCAGGTCAGGCCCGTCGCGGAGAGGAAGAAGAAGCCGATCGCGGCCCAGACGCCGACGGTGCCGTGCAGACCCAGGGTGCGGCGGCGTCCGCTGGTGCCCCGCACCTTGCGCAGAGCGCGGCGGCGGGAGAACCACAGCACCAGGCCGCCGCCCGCGATCACCCAGAGCCAGCTGGCCGCCAACTCGCTGTAGAGGCGGCCGTTCTCGCCGAGGTGCAGGTCGCGGTGGAACTCGTCGATCCAGGTGCGCAGCGGCAGGGCGCCGGTCGAGCCGTACTGTTCGAGGGCGCCACGCACCTTCGCGGTGTACGGGTCGACGAACACGGCCAGTGTGTGGTCGGCGTCGACGCCCTTGACTCCGGACAGCATCACCCTGGTCGTCGCGCCGGCCTCCGGGGAGGGGCGTACGGCCGAGACCGTGCCCTCGGGGTGGGCCTCGCGTGCGGCGGCGACCTGCTGGGATATCGGCAGCTTCGCGTCGCCGACCGGGACGGTCAGCTCGTGGGAGTACAGGAGCTTCTCGGCCTGGAACGCCCCGGCGTACAGGAAGCCGGTGGCCGCGGCGACCAGCAGGAACGGCGCGACGAGCACCCCGGCGTAGAAGTGCAGACGCAGGACGAGCGGGCGCAGGGGTGCCCATCTGCGGGGCGACGCGGGGGCGTCGGGCTGCGTCGCCTCCTCCGGGGTGGTCGAGGGAGCGATCGACATCGGCTGGTTCTCCGGGGAGTGGGGAGCGGGGACGATTGTGTGCTGCAGCGGTCCAGTAGTCGGACGGAGCAGCCGTCGAGTTCCGGTCATCTCAAGTGACGTGCGTCACAAGGAAGTCCGGCGGTGGTGCGGGGGTCGTGGCATCCTGGCGCGATGGCACTCCCGAACGATCGCGCGCCCCTGGCCGAACAGGTCGAGCAACTCCTGTCCACCGAGGGCCCGTTGCCCATCGTGGCGGCCGGCGACCCGGTGCTCCGGCGCCGCACGGAGCCCTTCGACGGCCAGCTGGAGCCCGCGCTGCTGGCCCGCTTCGTCGAGGCCCTCCGGATCACGATGCACGCGGCGCCCGGCGTCGGTCTCGCCGCGCCGCAGGTCGGGGTGGGGCTGCGGATCGCGGTGATCGAGGACCCCGCGCCGGTGCCGGAGGAGGTACGGCTGGCTCGCGGACGGGTGCCGCTGCCGTTCCGGGTGCTGGTGAACCCGTCGTACGAAGCGGTGAGCGGCGAGCGTGCCGCGTTCTTCGAGGGCTGTCTGAGCGTCCCGGGCTATCAGGCGGTGGTGGCCCGGGCCGCCGAGGTGCGGCTGACCTGTGAGGACGAGCAGGGGCGCGCGGTCGACGAGGTCTTCACGGGGTGGCCCGCCCGGATCGTGCAGCACGAGACGGACCACCTCGACGGCATGCTCTACCTGGACCGCGCCGAACTGCGCTCCCTCTCCTCGAACCAGGCCATCGCCGAGTATTGGGCCCAGCCGGTACCGGACGAGGCGGCGAGGGCCCTCGGCTTCGATCTGTCGTGACCCGGCGTCCGGCCGCCCTGCCGGACGGCGCCGTCGATAAATCAGCGGCGCCCGACATGGCACCCTCGCTACCCTGACCGTATGTCGACGCCCCGAATTTCCTAGCTGAGGACCCGCTTCCACGCCACCCGTGTGTCCTCTTGCCTGTTCGGAGCGTCTTCTCATGATCACCGTCACTGGTGTCGACGTGCGCGTCGGCGCGCGTCTGCTGCTGTCCGGCATCTCCTTCCACATCTCCCCCGGCGACCGCATCGGCCTGGTCGGCCGCAACGGCGCCGGCAAGACCACCCTGTTGAACACCCTGGCGGGCACGCTGCCTCCGGCCGCCGGGACCGTCACCCGCACCGGCCAGATCGGCCATCTGCCCCAGGACTCCCGCGCGGCGGACCCGACGGTCACCGTCACCGACCGCATCCTGTCGGCGCGGGGCCTCGACCGGGCCGTACGCGCCCTGCGACGTGCCGAGGAGGCCATGGCCGACGGCACGCCTCGGGCGATGGACGCCTACGTTCGCGCCGAGGCCCGGTTCCAGGCCGCCGGAGGGTACGCCGCGCAGGCCGAGGCGGCTCGGGTGGCCGCCGGCCTCGGACTTCCCGCCCACCTGACGGACCAGCCGCTGGGCGCGCTGTCGGGCGGGCAGCGCCGCCGGGTGGAGCTGGCCCGGATCCTGTTCGCGGAACACGGCACCCTGCTGCTGGACGAGCCGACGAACCACCTGGACGCGGACTCGATCGCCTGGCTACGCACATTTCTGACGAGCCATCACGCCGGGCTCGTGCTGATCAGCCACGACACGTCCCTGCTCGACGCCACGGTGAACCGGGTGTTCCACCTGGACCCGCGGCGCACCACGATCGACGTGCACAACACCGGCTGGAAGGCCTATCTCGTCCAGCGGGAGGCAGACGAGCGGCGGCGTACTCGCGAGCGGGCGAGCGCCGAGCGCAAGGCGGCGTCGCTGCGCGCCCAGGCCGAGAAGATGCGCGCCCGGGTGTCGACGGCCGTGGCCGCGCGGAACATGGACCGCCGCGCCGACCGCATGCTCGCCGCCCTCGAACCGGCCCGGCGCGCCGACAAGGTGGCCAGGATCCGGCTGCCCGAACCCCGGCCCTGCGGCCGGATACCGCTCGGCGCCGTCAGCCTGACCAAGTCGTACGGCGGGCATCAGGTCCTGCGGGGCGTCGACCTGGCGGTCGACCGGGGCAGCCGTATGGTCGTGCTCGGCCCCAACGGAGCGGGAAAGACGACCCTGTTGCGCATCCTCGCCGGGCAGGACGAGCCGGACAATGGCCGGGTGGTGCACGGACACGGGCTGCGGCTGGGCTACTTCGCCCAGGAACACGACACCCTGGACCCGGATCTGACGGTGGGCGCGCACCTGGCCGGCGCCGCGCCGCATCTCGGTCACGGCGAAGTACGGCGCGTGCTCGGCTCGTTCCTGTTCACCGGCGACGACGCCGACAAGCCCGTCGGTGCCCTGTCCGGCGGCGAGAAGACCCGTCTCGCGCTCGCGGGCCTGGTGCACTCGGGCGCGAACGTCCTTCTCCTGGACGAGCCGACCAACAACCTCGACCCGGCTTCCCGCGGCGAGGTCCTGGCCTCGGTGGGCACCTACCCCGGCGCGATCGTCATGGTCACCCATGACGCGGGTGCCGTCGCGGCGCTGCGACCGGACCGGGTGCTGCTGCTGCCGGAGGCCGACGAGGACCTGTGGGACGAGGAGTATCTGGACCTGGTCGCCTCCCCGCACCTGTGATGCCGCAGCGCGCGTAACCTTGTTCTCTCATTCGGGGAGGGGCACTTGAGCAAGGTCGTCTTCGTGCACGGCGTCGGCAAGCAGTATCTGAGCGAGGACTCCCTGGGACGGGACGTCGTGCCCGAACTCCTCGGCGGTGTACGCCTCGCGGGCGGTCCGGTGCCCGCCCCCGAGGAGGTCGGCGTCGCGTTCTACGGCGACCTGTTCCGCCCCAAGGGCATGCGCGCCGGGATCGAACCACCGTATGACGAGGGCGACATCGAGACCGACGAGGAGTTCGCCCTGCTGATGGCGTGGTGGGCGCAGGCGGCGCGCGTCGACCCCGGGGTGCCGGGACCGGACCAGGCCGGCACCCGTGGCCCGGTGGGCTGGGCCGGCTCGCGCGCTCTGCGGCTGAACACCGTGCGGGCCGCGCTGGACGCCCTCACCGGCGCCCGCTGTCTGCGGGGCGTCCTCGACCGGGCGCTGATCGGCAGCCTCAAGCAGCTGACCGGGTACCTCACGGACGACACCGTCCGGCGCGCGGCCCGGTCCAGGCTGGCCGCCCGCGTGAGCCCCGCGACGAGGGTCGTCGTCGCGCACTCGCTGGGTTCCGTCGTCGCCTACGAGACCCTCTGCGACCCCGCGCTGAACGGTGACTGGGACGTCCGCGCACTCGTCACGCTGGGGTCCCCGCTGGGCATGCGCGCGCTCGTCCTGGACCGGCTCGACCCCGCGGCCGAGCACGGGCGGGCGGTGTGGCCGAAGACTCTCCGGTCGTGGACCAACATCGCCGACGCCACGGACATCGTCTCCGTGGTGCGGGAACTCCGTCCCGCGTTCGGCGACCTGGTGACCGACGTGGCCGTGCACAACGGCAGCCATATGCACGACGCGACCCGCTATCTGACGGCGGTGGAGACCGGCCGTGCCATCGGGGCGGGGCTGCTGCCGGAGGCCGAGGCCGGATGAAGCGCTACGTCGTCGCGGCCGGCACGCGTCACTACCGGGAGGCCGCCGAACTCCCCTTGGCCCACGAGGATGTCGAACGGGCGGCGGAGCTGTTCACGTCGATGGGGTACGAACGCGTCCTGACCGACGTGTCCTACGACCCCGACTCCGAGTCCTTCGAGAACGCCCTGGCGGACTGGTGCGGCACCCCTGGACTGGACGCCGACGACGTCGTGGTCGTGTACTACGCCGGGCACGGGGACCGGTCGCCGGCCGGTCAGTACAGGTTGGCCGCGGCGGACAGCGAACCCGGGCGTCCGCGCTCGTGGTTGTCACTGCCGAACCTGGCCGAGATCCTGGCGACCTCGCCGGTCCGCAACGTCCTGTTCGTCGTGGACGCCTGTCACGCGGCGGCGGCCACGGCGGAGATCGGCACGATCACCGACACCATCGTCGCGGGCCGGGGGCGCGCCGACGCCTTCGGCGGGGGCACCTGGCTGCTGGCCTCGGCCCGCCACCGCGATCTGGCCGTGGACGGGGCCTTCGTCTCCGAACTGGCCAAGGCCTGCACTCAAGGTGACGGCCCGTCACAGCGTCATCTGGCGCCCAGCACGCTCACCGAGCGGATCAACCGTGCGTTCGTGGCGGCGGGACTGGCCCAGCGCGCCGCGTGCTCGTCCGTCGACCAGTCCGAGCGGCCCCCGTTCTTCGGGAACCCCTTCTTCGAGCCGCATGCCGAGATCACGGGCGAGGGCCTGGCCGGCGGCGACGCGTCGGACGTCTCGTCGCATTTCGAGCCGCGCGGCCGTGGCGTGGAGCATGTGCACGATCCCGGTTCGTACTTCACCGGCCGTGAGCGGGCCCTGCGGGCCGCCCGGGCGCACCTCGACGCCACCGGACAGGGACGCGTCCTGGTGGTGACGGCCGACCCGGGCTCGGGCAAGTCCGCCGTACTGGGAAGGCTGGTGCTGGAGGGCTGCGCCGACGCCTCCGTCAACGCGCACCACCAGACGCTGGAGGCGCTGGTGGGCCGGATCGCGGCCGCGGCGGACGTCAGAGCCGCCACGCCGGTGGCCCTGTGCACGGCGCTCGCGGGCCGAGAACGACCGTTCCGGATCGTCGTCGACTCGCTGGACGAGGCCGGCTCGGCCGGTGACAAGGCGGAGGCCCGGCGCATCGCCTGGGAACTGCTGCGTCCGCTCGCCGCCGTGACCTGCGTCCGGCTCGTGGTCGGCTCCCGACGGGAACTGCTCCCCCATCTGGGCAGCCAGGTGCCGGTGGTCGACCTCGACGACAGCGCGTACGCGCGGGACACGGACACGGCCGAGTACGTGCGGAAGATCCTCGGCGACGCGGGGGCGCCGTACGAGCACTGCCCCGAGGTCGCCCGCCAGGTCGCGCACGAGGTGGCCCGCCGGGCCGGGCGGTGCTTCCTGGTCGCGCGGATGACGGCGAGCGCGTTGCTGCGGGGCTCGGTCGTCGACACCGCTGCGGCCGGCTGGGCCGAACAACTGCCCTCGGATGTGGGGGGCGCCTTCGAGGTCTACCTCCAGCGGTTGCCGCAGGAACGGCATGCGAAGACCATGGCGCTGCTCACCGCCGTCGCCTTCGGAGAGGGCAACGGCCTGCCGCGCAGGTTGTGGGTGCGGGTGGCGACGCGGTTGTCAGGCATCGCTCTCGTCCAGGCGGACGTCGATCTGCTGCTGGACGAGGACGGCTCCTACCTGGCGCAGGCGGAAGCGGACGGCACGAAGCACTTCCGGTTGTACCACCAGGAACTGACGGACCATCTCAAGTGGCGCGCACTGAACCACCGTGACCTGGCTGACCTTCAGGGCTGCTTTGTCGAGGCGCTGGGAGAACTCGTGCCCGAGCGGGACTGGTCGCGCGCCCATCCCTACGTTCGCGCGCATCTGGCGACACACGCGGCCGCCTCGGGAGAGCTGGACGACCTCATCGAGGACGCGTCCTTCGTCGTCCACGCCGAGCCGGCGACCCTGCTTCCGGCGGTGCGCCAGGCGCTGCGCCGTCCTACGCTCGCCATGGCCGTCGAACGGTACGCGTACCTCGTCACGGACACCAACGCCACTCTGGTCGACCGGCCGGCGCTGCTCGCGTTCGTCGCGGGGACGTACGGAGAGCACGCGGTCTCCCGGCAGGCTCAGGAGATGTCGGGTGTGCTGGAACGGATCCTCGTGGAGCCCCGTGAGATCACGCCGCACCGGGTCGTGGGGCGGCACGACGGGGACGCCTATGCGACACGCTCGTACATCCGGAACTGGAAGATCAAGCACGCGGTCCTGCCGGACGGCGGCCGGGTCGTGCTGGCGGCCCAGCCACTCGCCTCCCATGTACATGCCTGGCGCCTCGACAATCCGTCGCAGTCGACGATCCTGCCGCACGCCGCGGGCGTCGTCGGCCTCGCGTTGCTCGACGACGGCACCGGCAGGGCGCGGGCCGTCACCCTTGACGCCAAGGCCGACATCCGGATCTGGGACGTGGCGGACCAGACGCTGACGCACACGATTCCGAGCGGGGCCACGCTGCTCTTGGATGCCGGGTTCCGCGGCGACGGCACGCCCTTGCTCGTGTACGGGGACGCCGAACGCGTCATGGTGTGCACCCTGCCGCTCCTGGAGCCGCTCGTCGAGGTGGCCTGCACGACGATCCCACAGGAGGGCCTCGACGAGGTCGGTCCGTCCGCCTGCCTCGCCCACTTCGAGAACGGACAGGTTCGCCTCCTGTTGTGTGACGGCGTTCGCGGCCGGGTCACCCTCCACTCTCTCGACGGGGACGGCGACGTCACCGTGCTGCTCGACGGCATGGCGCAGCCCGTCCTGGCCGATCACATCCGAGGCAGCAGCGGCACCGTCGCCGCGGTCTACGAGCCCCGCTCCAGCCTGACCCTGCTGCACCCCGGATCCGGGCGGACCGTACCCATCGGGTTCAGCGGTTTCTCGTGGCAGGAGAACGGCTTCGCGCTGGGCAGCGAGGAGTCTCCCGTGTTCGTGGCGCAGGACCGTGAAGATCTGCTCGTCGCGAGTCTCGACGCCCCGCCACAGCGGATCGCCGCCCGCGGCAAGCCGGGCGGCCATGCGAGCTTCATGGCGCCCGTCCTCCTGCCCCACGGGCTGTATGCGGCGACGGTCGGCTATGGAAGCCTCGTAAGGGTCATGGACTGCGCCACCGCGGAGGTTGAGGGCTCGCCGCTGCACGGGCACGAAGGGGCGGTGTGCAGCCTGCAGTTGCTGCCCTCGTCAGGGGACGCGGGACCTGACATCCTCGCCATCGGCAACGACGGAACGGCAAGGCTGTGGCGGTGGGACGACCACAAGCGGCCGGGAGAGCCGCGGTCGCCCTTCGCGGAGTTGTCCGCCCCGGAGATCGAGGCGCTGGTCCCCTGGCCTCAGGACTCCGTCGGGGTCATCGCCGTGTCCGGCCGCGTCTGCCGATACGTCGCTCCAGCCCCTGATCCGGATCACGGCACGACGGTCTCTCTGGTCGACGGACTCAAAGCGGACGGGATCACCGAACAGAGGTGCTCCGTCGACCGTGCCGGAACCCTGCACCTGCTCCTGTGGGAGTACGCCCACCTCAGGAGGCCCGAGGACGGCGACTCGGACCTGCCGGACCGGCTCTCGTCCACGTCGTTCTCCTACCCGGTCTGGCACCGCATCTCTCCGGGAGGACGCGCCGAGGCCACCGAACTGACCGGGCTGCGCGCTGACACCCGCTTCGAAGTACACGCGCATCTCCTGCCGCCGACCGACGCACATCCGCACACCCGCATTCTGGGGCTGGACGCCGTCCGAGGCCGCGTCGGACTCCTGGCCACACCCGACGCGGACTTGGACTGGACGGACCTGACCTGGCCACTCGATCCCGATGAGGACTGGGTCTGCTCGGCCGCGTTCACCACGCCGTCCGGAAGTACCGTACTCATGACGGGCGTTCGCGGAACACGGCTCCAGGAAGGCAGCGTGGGTGGCCGTCCTCCCCGGCTCTTTCTTGAGGATGACGGACCCCCCGCGGACGAAGCGCCACGCGCCGCAGACGGTCGACTGTGGGATGTCTCGACGCGTACACCCGGTCAGGGCACACCGGTGGAACTCCTCGACGACGTCTGGCTCCTGCGGCCTCACCACGCCGACGCGGGAACACGATGGGTTGCACAGCAGGGCCGGGACGGCACTACTGAGGTCATCGATCTGTCGACCGGCCGCCACCATGTCGTGCGGGGCCGCAGACCGGCCACGAACCCCGTTGGGTCCCCCTTCCGCACCCTCGTATCGGGCACCGACTACTTCATCCACTGGACCGAGTTGTCCGACGGCAGCGCCGTCCTGCTCCTCCTGGACCCCGAAGCCTCCGACGATGCCCACGCGGCCCCGGTCACGGTCTGGAACGCCGCCGACCCGGACTCCACGCGCCACCTCTCCGTCCCCGCCTGCCGCCTGCTCTGGACAGGCCGCGCCCCGAGCGGCGACGCCTTGGTGGCGGTCAGTGACGAGCACGGCGTGGCCCTGTGTCATCTGCCCAGCGGGGAGAAGGTGTGGTCAGCCCCGCTGCCCGCGCTCGTCACCTCGCTCACCGCCCTGCCCGCGAGCCCAGTGCTCGACCTCGCCGTCGGCACCCAGCAGGGCGTGGTCTTCCTGCGTCCGAGGCTGTCCCGGGCATGGCGGGACAGCCTCGGCTTCGGCTGAGCGGACCTCAGTTGTCGCGGTACGACTCCAGCAGCCGCAGCCACACCTCGCTGATCGTCGGATACGACGGGACGGCGTGCCACAGCCGGCTGATCGGCACCTGTCCGGCGACCGCGACGGTCGCCGAGTGGATGAGTTCGCCCACGCCGGGGCCGACGAAGGTGACGCCGAGGAGGATCTCGCGTTCCAGGTCGACGACCATGCGGGCGCGGCCGCGGTAGCCGTCGCCGTACAGGGAGGCGCCCGAGACCGAGGCGAGGTCGTAGTCGACGGCCCGGACGCGGTGGCCGGCCTGTTCCGCCTCGGCCAGGGAGAGTCCGACGGCAGCCGCCTCCGGGTCGGTGAACACGACCTGGGGGACGGCGGCGTGGTCGGCGGTGGCGGCGTGGGCACCCCAGGGGTCGGATTCCAGGAGGGGGACGCCGGAGGCGCGGGCCGCGATGGCCGCGCCCGCGATGCGGGCCTGGTACTTGCCCTGGTGGGTGAGGAGGGCGCGGTGGTTGACGTCGCCGACCGCGTACAGCCATCCGCTGCCGGTGACGCGGAGGCTGTCGTCGACCTCCAGCCAGGAGCCCGGCGCGAGGCCGACCGTGTCGAGGCCGATGTCGTCGGTGCGCGGGGCGCGGCCGGTCGCGAAGAGGATCTCGTCGGCCTCGATCCGGTCGCCGTGGTCGGTGACGACCACGACCGTGCCGTTCTCCCTGGTCACCGACTCGACCGAGGTGCCGGTGCGGACATCGGCGCCGGCCTCGGTGAGGGCCTCGGCGACCAGTTCGCCGGCGAACGGCTCCATGCGGTTCAGCAGGCCCTTGCCGCGGACCAGGAGCGTGACCCGGGAGCCGAGGGCCTGATAGGCCGTGGCCATCTCGGTGGCGACCACTCCCCCGCCGACCACGACCAGCCGGCCGGGCACGGACTGGGCGCCGGTGGCCTCGCGGCTGGTCCACGGCTTGATCTCGGCGAGTCCGGGCAGGTCGGGCAGGACGGCCCGGCTGCCGGTGCAGACGGCGACGGCGTGCCGGGCGGTCAGCACCTGCCGTTCGCCGTCGGGGCCGGTCACCTCCAGGGTGCGGGGTCCGGTGAGGCGGCCGTGGCCGCGGTAGAGGTCGGCGCCGATGCCGGTGAGCCACTGGACCTGGCCGTCGTCGTGCCAGTCGGAGGTGAAGTCGTTGCGCCGGGCGAGGACAGCGGCGGCGTCGAGGGGGCCCTGTACGGCCTGGGCGAGGCCCGGCAGGCGGCGGGCGTCGGCCTGGGCGATGGCCGGGCGCAGCAGGGCCTTGCTGGGCATGCACGCCCAGTACGAGCACTCGCCGCCGACCAGTTCGCTCTCCACGACCGCGGTGGAGAGGCCGGCCGCACGGGTGCGGTCCGCGACGTTCTCCCCGACCGGCCCGGCCCCGAGCACCACGACGTCGTACGCGATGGAATCCGTTTCCGTCATGGGGTCAGTCTTACGGGTGGTGTGCGGCGTGGCCACACGGGTACGCGCGCGGAGATACGCCGGAATACGCGGTCGTACGGTCGTGTTGTCGCCGACGGCTTCGCCCCGACACCAGGAAGAGGGAATTCGCCATGAGCAGCACCGTGGAGCTCACCAAGGAGAACTTCGATGAGACGGTCACGGACAACGAGTTCGTCCTGATCGACTTCTGGGCGTCGTGGTGCGGGCCGTGCCGTCAGTTCGCCCCGGTCTACGAGAAGGCCGCCGAGGAGAACCCCGACCTCGTGTTCGGCAAGGTCGACACCGAGGCGCAGCCGGAACTGGCCCAGGCCTTCGGTATCCAGTCGAT
Organism: uncultured Streptomyces sp.; assembly: GCA_965653385.1. GTDB lineage: Bacteria > Actinomycetota > Actinomycetes > Streptomycetales > Streptomycetaceae > Streptomyces. The sequence continues at coordinate 14,337 of CBFGZZ010000096.1, forward strand.
CCCCACGCTGATGATCGTCCGGGACCGTGTCGCCGTGTTCGCGCAGCCGGGTGCCCTGCCCGAGGCCGCCCTCACGGACGTCATCGGGCAGGCCCGGAAGCTGGACATGGACGAGGTCCACAAGGCCGTGGCCGCTCAGCAGGCGCAGGCCGAGCAGAACGGCCAGTAGGGCCGGGATCCGGAGGATCCTGAAGACCCTGGAGGTCCCGAAGGTCCGGAGGGTCTAGAAGGGGTATGCCGCCACGTCGCCGCGCACCGTCGTCCAGCGCACGTCGGTGAACGCCTCCAGGTTGGACTCGCCGCCGAACCGGGCGCCGGTGCCGGAGGCGGCGATGCCGCCGAAGGGCGCGACGGCCTCGTCGTTGACGGTCTGGTCGTTGATGTGCACGATGCCGGTCGGGATCCGCTCGGCCAGGTCGAGGCCCCGGGCGGCGTCCCCGGTGACGATGCCCAGGGAGAGGCCGTAGGAGCTCGCGGCGGCGAGGGCGGCGGCCTCGTCGGCGGTGGCGAAGGGGCGTACCGGCGCGACGGGGCCGAAGACCTCCTCGGCGTACGCGGGGGTCTGGTCGTCGACGCCGGCGAGCACGGTCGGCCGGTAGAACAGCTGCTCGTGGGTGCCGCCCGCGGCGAGCTTGGCGCCCCCGGACCGGCTGGCCTGCACCAGGCCGTGCACCTTGTCCAGCTGGCCGGAGTCGATGAGCGGGCCGAGGTGGACCTCGGCGCGGTGCGGGTCGCCGACAGCGAGGGAGTCGGCCTTGGCGGCGAGGCGTTCGACGTACTCCTCGTAGAGCGACTGGTGGACGAGATGGCGTCCGGTCGTCATGCAGATCTGGCCCTGGTGGAAGAAGGAGCCCCAGGCGGCCGTGGAGATCACCGCGTCGATGTCGGCGTCCTCCAGCACGATCAGGGCGGAGTTGCCGCCCAACTCCAGGTGCGCGCGCTTGAGATGGCGTCCGGCGGCCTCGCCGACGGCCCGGCCCGCGCCGGTGGACCCGGTGAAGGAGATGACCGGCACGCGCGGGTCGGCGACCAGTGCCTGCCCCGCTTCCGGGCCGCCCGGCAGGATGTGCAGCAGCCCCTCGGGCAGACCGGCCTCGGCGAAGATCGCCGCGAGGGCCAGGCCACCGCAGACCGCGGTGCGCGGGTCCGGCTTGAGGATCACCGCGTTGCCGAGCGCGAGGGCCGGGGCGACGGAGCGGATCGAGAGGATCAGCGGGGCGTTGAACGGGGCGATCACGCCGACGACACCGACGGGGACCCGGCGGGTGTAGGACAGGCGGGGCGCCTCGCTGGGCAGGATGTGTCCGGCCGGGCGGGAGGCGAGGGCGGCGGCCTCGTAGCACTCCTGGGCGGCGACGTGCAGCTCGAAGTCGGCCTTGCCGGGTATCGAACCGGACTCGCGGACGAGCCATTCGCGCAGCTCGTCGGCGTGCGCGGCGAACAGGTCACCGGCCTTGCGCAGCACCGCCGCCCGCACGAAGTGCGGGACGCGCGCCCACTCGGCCTGGGCGGCACGGGCGGCCTCGGCGGCCGGGGCGACGTCCTCGGCGCCGGCCAGGGTGACGGTGCCGAGCGTGTCGCCGGTGGCGGGCTCGGTGACGGCGTACTCCTGTCCCGACAGGGAGCTGGACTGCCAGGCCTTCGGGTCGAGCAACGGCATTGCGACTCTCCGTTCGATCACCGGGTGGGACTCACAGGGGGAGCGGGAGTCCCGCGTAGTTCGCCGCCAGTTCGGCGGCCGCGTGACGGGATGCGGTGATGCGGCGCAGACGTGCGAGCTGCATCCGGTGGTCGAACGCATCCCCATCTGGTTGAGCGTGCAACATCTTAGTCATGTCATCCGAGAAACGGCTCGCCTGCCACACACGTTGAAGGCACAACTCGGAGTATCTGTCGAGAAGTTGTGTACTCCCCGTGCGGTGCAGCTCGACGAGGCCGCGGGCCAGGACCCGTACGTCGGACACGGCCAGGTTGAGGCCCTTGGCGCCCGTCGGCGGGACGATGTGGGCGGCGTCGCCGGCGAGCAGGAGCCGGCCGTGGCGCATGGGTTCGTGGACGTAGGCGCGCATCGTGGTCACCGACTTGGCGGTGATGGGTCCGCGGTTCAGGGTCCAGTCGGCGTCGATCGCGAAGCGGGCGGCGAGTTCGTCCCAGACCCGGTCGTCGGGCCAGTCGTCCGGGTCGGTGCCGTTGGGGACCTGGAGGTAGAGCCGGGAGACAGCCGGTGAGCGCATGCTGTGCAGGGCGAAGCCGCCATCGCCGCGCGCGTAGATCAACTCGTCGCAGGACGGCGGCACTTCGGCCAGCACGCCGAGCCAGGAGTACGGGTACTCGTGCCCGTACGAGCGGCCGGCCCCGGCCGGGAAGGCGTCGCGGGAGACGCCGTGGAAGCCGTCGCAGCCGGTGACCCAGTCGCAGGTCAGCGTCTGCTCGCGGCCCTCGTGCCGGAACCGCACGACGGGCCGGTCGCTCTCCGGCTTCTCGACGGCCAGCGCCTCCGCCTCGAACAACAGCGGTGGGCCTTCGGCGAGTTGGAGCGCCACCAGGTCCTTGACGATCTCGGTCTGGGCGTAGATCGTCACCGTGCGGCCGCCGGTGAGACCCGGGAAGTCGATGTGGTGGCGTTCCCGGTCGAAGCGCAGCTCGATGCCCTGGTGGACCAGACCCTCGGCCGTCAGCCGCTCGGCGGCGCCGGCCTCGCGCAACGCGTGCACCGTGCCCTGCTCCAGCATCCCGGCCCGCTGCCGCTGCTCGACGTACTCCCGCGTCCGGGCCTCGAGGACCACGCAGTCGATGCCCGCGCGGTGCAGCAGCCGGGCGAGCAGCAGCCCGGCGGGACCCCCGCCGATGATGCCGACCGTCGTGCGCATGTCCACGCCTCCCTGGCTTCGACGGTACGTCGGCCGGACGCGCGCCGCCTCGGACGGCCGCGCCGCGCCTCAGCTGGACTCGCGGTGCACCACCGTCGCTCCCAGCACCTTGTGGGTCTCGGGTGCGGTGCCGGGGTCGCGCACCGCGCGGTCGACCAGCTCCGCGAGGTCGCGGCCGGACGGCAGTTCGATGTGGACGGTGCTCAGCCTGGGCCGCAGCAGGCGCCCGAGCATCAGGTCGTCGGCGCCGATGACGGCCGTGTCGGCGGGGACGCGGACGCCCTCGTCCTGCAGGGCGCGCATCAGCAGCATGGCGTACTCGTCGTTGTAGGCGAACACGGCGTCGAGGCCGAGGTCGGGCCAGCGGGCGGCGAGCCGGGCGGCGGACTCCTCCGTGTAGGCCAGCGGCAGCTCGGTCAGGGTGGCGTCGGTGCCGCGCAGGGCGCGGCGCACGCCTTCGAGGCGGGGCGCGGAGAAGGACTCCAGGCCGCACTCCTGCGGCACCACCACGCCGATCCGGCGCCGGCCGCGGTCGTACAGATGGCGGCCCGCGCAGTGCCCCACGGCCTCGTAGTCCATCAGCAGGGCATGGGCGCCCTCGACGGAGTCGGGGCCGAGCGAGACCACGGCCCGGGCGCCGGAGCGCTTGAGCACCGTCACGCCTTTCGGGCCGAGGCCGGAGCCGGACACCAGGACGGCGACGGGGCGCAGCTCGGCCCAGGCACGGGCGGCCTCGTCGCCCTGCAGACCGACGCTGCCGTGCTGTACGACGGTGTAGTCGAGGCGGCCGAGCGCCAGCTGGAGGTCGCTGAGGAAACGGCTGTAGAGCGGGCCGACGGGGAAGCTCGGGGCGGGCATGAGGACCATGCGGCTGTGCCCGGCGCGCAGGCTGCGGGCCGCCGCGTGCGGGACGTACCCGAGCTCCTTGGCGGCCTCGTGGACACGGCGGCGGGTGGGCTCGCTGATCCGGACGGCGCTGGTGTTGTTGAGGACGTAGGAGACGGTCGCGCGCGAGACGCCGGCCAGGCGGGCCACATCGGCGCTCGTCGGTACCGAGCGCTGTGCGGGCAGAGCGGGCGCGGGCGTTTTCGGTATCTGCACCATGACGTACGGCATCTTTGCAGAACCTGTGAACCTGGCTCGGGTTGGGTCCCCGCCCGCTCACGCCGCGGTGCGCGTCAGGCGCTCGACCAGGTCGAGCCAGCCCTTCTCCAGTCGCTCCATGGGCATCCCGCACTGCCTGGTCAGGTGGTTGATCAGAGCGGGGTCGAGGTACGCCAGGAGCGGCCGGGCGAGGAGGTCGCAGTCGGCGTCCGGCAGGATCTGGCGCAGCAGCATGGTGACGTGGGTGTGGAGCGCCCGGACCGAGGGGTGGGCGTAGCGGCGGGTGGGGTCCGGCTGGGCGGCGAGCTGAAGGTCCAGTTGCTCGGCGGAGCGGTACAGGACCGCCACGCCGAACGCGCGGAGCCGGTCGACCGGGGGCGCTCCGGGGCCCAGCGGCGGCGGGCCGCCGAGGAAGTCGGCCTGGAGCCCCCGCGCGGAGTGGTCCAGCAGCGCCGTGAGCAGACCGGTGCGGTCGCCGAAGCGGCGGAACACCGTGCCCTTGCCCACGCCGGCCTCCGCGGCCACGGCCTCCATGGTGACCCCGGCCGCGCCGTGCTCCGCGATCAGCCGGGCGGCGGCCTCCAGCAGCCGGGCCCGGTTGCGGGCCGCGTCGGCGCGCAGGCAGGGCGCGTCGGCGGCGGAACCGACCTCCAGCAGCTGTGGCTTGTCGACGGGCTCCGGTGGCGGTGGGAAGGGCGGCAGAACGGCGGACATGAGGCCAGCGTAAAGCATCGGGAATGAAACTGGACCGCGGTCCGGTTAAGGTGCTAGAAATTAAGCGGACCCCGGTCCGGATCGTCACGGCAGTGTTTCAGCATCTTGGAGTTCGCATGTCTGTTCGCATCCTCGCGCTCGTCGGCAGCCTTCGCGCCGGTTCGCACAACCGTCAGCTGGCCGAGGCGGCCGTCAAGCTCGCCCCCGAGGGCGCCGAGGTCGTGCTCTTCGAGGGCCTGGCCGAGATCCCCTTCTACAACGAGGACATCGACGTCGAGGGTGGCGTCCCGGCCACCGCCGCCAAGCTCCGCGAGGCCGCGCAGTCCGCCGACGCGTTCCTGCTCTTCTCCCCCGAGTACAACGGCACGATCCCGGCCGTGCTGAAGAACGCCATCGACTGGCTGTCCCGTCCGTACGGCTCCGGTGCCTTCGGCGGCAAGCCGGTCGCCGTGGTCGGTACCGCCTTCGGCCAGTACGGCGGCGTGTGGGCGCAGGACGAGACCCGCAAGGCCGTCGGCATCGCCGGCGGCAAGGTGCTGGAGGACGTCAAGCTGTCCATCCCCGGCTCCGTGACCCGTTTCGCCGAGACACACCCGGTCGACGACGCCGAGGTCGCCGCGCAGCTGACCGAGGTCATCGCGCGCGTCCACGGGCACGCGGGCGAGGCCGTCGCGGCCTGACCGGACGCGAGTCCCTCAGCAGGGGCCGGAGCCGAGCGCTCCGGCCCCTGCTCGTGCGTCGGGCCGACCCTGTCGCCCCACTTGTCAGGCCACCGCCGTCGGCGCCAGCTCCCGCAGCTCGCGCAGCGCCGCCGCCACCGCCGGACGCTCCCGGCAGCCCCGGCGGGTGCAGGTGAGGATCTTGCGGTGCGGGTCGCCCGCACAGCGCACCCGGGTGATCGGCAGATGCGGCATCAGCTGGGCCAGCCTCGGGACCAGGGCGACGCCGAGCCGGTGGGCGACCAGGTGGGCGATGACGTTCCAGTCCAGAGCGTGATGGATCACGTCGGGGGTGAACCCGGCCGCACCGCACGCCGACATCACACGAGGCCGGCAGGGGCTGTCCGGCACCGGCGCGATCCAGTCCTCGTGCGCCGCCTCCGCGAGGTCGATCCTCCCGCGACCGGCCAGCGGATGGTCGTCGGGGACGACGAGGTCGTAGGGGTCGTCCAGCAGCGGCTGCTGGTCGAAGCGCGCGTCGCCGAGCGGCGGGTTGTACGGCGTGACCTCCACGACGGCCAGGTCGGCCTCCCCCTCGAAGAGCTGGTCGAAGCTCTCCGGCACACCCGTCTCCCGGATCCGTACGGTCAGCCGCGGATGCTTTTCCCGCAGCCGTACGGCCATCGGCGCGAGCAGTACCGGCACGGACATCGGGAAGCCGCTGACGCGCAGTTGCCCGGCGGGTGCGCTGTACTCGGCGCGCAGGTCGAGCTCGGCCTCCTCCCAGCGCTCCGCGATCGCGTCGGCGTGTGCGAGCAGACTCTCGGCGGCCGCGGTCAGACGTACCCCGCGGCCCTGCGGTTCGAGGAGGTCGACGCCCAGGTCGCGGGCCAGCTGGCGGATCTGCTGGGAGGCGGCGGACGGGGTGAAGTGCAGGGCGCGGGCGGCCGCGGTGACCGTGCCGTAGTGCGCCACGGCCCTCAGTACGTGCAGTCGGCGCAGATCAATCATGAAGTCAACGCTTCAAGGTGACGTCCGGAAAGTCAACCTGGACGTGTACGAAGCTGCACCGCACCCTTGATTGTGTCGCGACGGTCGAACAACCCGACGAGCCCCCCGATCGACGTACGAGGAGTCGCCATGACCAGCATGACCGGTACCGTCTGCCCGCACTGCGGGTGGCCCGACGGCGCCGAGCCCTACCAGGTGGTGTCCCGGCACGGCACGGCGGCGGGCAGCACGGTGTGGACGCGGTGCGCCTGCGGCTCGCTCCAGGTCCGCAGCGTGGACGCCCGCGGGATGCGGGTCGTCTCGCGCAGCCGGCCCTCCGCGACGCACACCGGCAGGGCGGCCGACTCGCCCTGCCGGTGACCGTGACCGTGACCGTCCGGATCAGTCGAGCCCGGCCAGGCGGCGCACGGCCGGAGCGGCGAAGTTCTCGATGAACGCCGCCGGTTCGCCCGTGCCCGGGCCGAGGATCACGGTGTCGATGCCGAGGCCGGTGTAGCCCGCGACGTCCCGGGTGAAGGCGTCGAGATCGCCCGTGCCGACCGCCTCGCCCGTGTACACGACCGTCCTGCGGATCTCGTCGTAGTCGCGGCCCTCGGTGTCGCAGTGGCCGCGCAGGACATCCAGCTTGTGGCGGACCTCGTCCGGCGAGGTGGCGAACAGGTTGCAGGCGTCGGCGTACCGGGCGACCAGGCGCAGCGTCTTCTTCTCCCCACCCCCGCCGATCATGATCTCGGGGTGCGGGGCACTGATCGGCGCCGGCACGCAGAGCGTCTCGGCCAGCCGGTAGTGCTTGCCCTCGAAGGGGCCGTTCGCCCCCGGGTCCCACATCCGCAGGCAGATCCGCAGGGTCTCCTCCAGTCGCTCGAACCGCTCGGCGACCGACGGGAACGGCACACCGAGGCCCTCGTGCTCCCGCCCGTACCAGGCGGCACCGATCCCGAGGGTGGCCCGGCCGCCGGACAGCACGTCGAGCGACGTGGCGATCTTGGCGAGCAGGCCGGGGTGGCGGTAGGTCACGCCGGTGACCAGGGCTCCGAGTCGGACCGTGGAGGTGTGGGCGGCGAGGTAGCCGAGGGTCGTGTAGGCCTCCAGCATGGGGTCCTCGGCGCGGTCGTTGAACTCCATCTGGAAGTAGTGGTCCATCACCGACAGCCAACTCACCCCGGCCGCCTCGGCCGCGGCACCCGCGGCAGCGAGCTCGGCCCCGAGCACCTGGCCCCCTCCGGGGTGGTCGAACCGATTGATGTGCACGCCGACCCGCATGTCCCGTCTCCGTTCACCGGACCTTCAACGACCCTGGCGACGCTAGGTCTTCGAGCGTTCTCGAAGTCAAGGGGACGGCGAGTCGCCCACTACGCCACGCCTTCCGTCTCTGCCTGCTCCTGCTTCCTCGAAGCGCGCAGGCTCGTCAACGTCGTGACGGCCAGGACGAGCACGATGAAGCCGAGGGAGAAGGGGATGCTGATCTCGGGGACGTGGACGCCGGACTCGTGCAGGGCGTGCAGGACGAGTTTGACGCCGATGAAGCCGAGGATGATCGACAGGCCGTAGCTGAGGTGGACCAGCTTCTTGAGGAGGCCGCCGATGAGGAAGTACAGCTGCCTGAGGCCCATCAACGCGAAGGCGTTGGCGGTGAAGACGATGTACGGGTCCTGGGTGAGCCCGTAGATGGCGGGGATGGAGTCGAGGGCGAAGAGGACGTCGGTGGAGCCGATCGCGAGCATCACGACGAGCATCGGCGTCATGATCCGCTTTCCGTTCTCGGTGATGAACAGCTTGGTGCCGTGGTACCGGTCGGCCACGCCGAACCGCTCCTCCGCCATCTTCAGCAGCTTGTTCTCCTGGTACTCCTCCTCGTGCTCCTCCTTGCGGGCGTCCTGGATCAGCTTCCAGGCCGTCCAGATCAGGAAGGCGCCGAAGAGGTAGAACACCCAGGAGAACGCCGAGATGATCGCCGCACCCGCCGCGATGAACCCGGCGCGCAGCACCAGCGCCACGATCACGCCGACCATGAGGACCCGCTGCTGGTACTGCGAGGGCACCGCGAACCTCGCCATGATCAGGACGAAGACGAAGAGGTTGTCGACGCTGAGCGACTTCTCGGTGATGTAGCCGGCGAAGAACTCGCCCGTGGGCCCGCCTCCGCCGTAGAAGTAGAGCCCGACGCCGAACAGACAGGCCAGCACGACCCAGACGATGGTCCACGTCCCCGCTTCCCGGAGGGAGACGTCGTGGGGTTTGCGACCGATGAAGAAGTCCACGGCGACGAGCGCGCACAGGGCGACGACGGTCAGCGACCAGACGGAGAGGGAGACGTTCACGGGTGATACTCCTGATGCAGGTGGGGCCCGGCCAGCGTCGTCGCCACCGGCCCTCCGTTCCACCCACGGCAGGTGAACAAACGGTCATGTCCTGGCAAGCTCCTGGTCACGAACCGGCCACCCGCCGGACGGCGGGCAGGTTCCGCCGGACGGCGGCCCCCCGGCCGGGGCCGGTGCGCGGATCATGAGCGCAGAGCCGCCGGGCACTCGCGTGCCCCTGTGTGAGGAGAACCCATGACCCAGGCCCCGCCGCCCCCGTTCGATCCCGAGCTCGCCGCCGCGCTGGAGCTCATCAAGGACGTGATCTCCCCCGGCCTGACGATGGACGAGATAGCCGATGTCCGTCAGGGTGCGGGCATCCAGATGCTGGCCGAGCTGGATCTGACCCTGGACGGGTTCTTCGAGGTCGAGGACCGTGCCGTGCCGGGCCCCGAGGGGGCACCCGAGATCTCCCTGCTGATCTGCCGGCCGGCCGGGCCCGCGCAGGCGGACCCGCGGCCCGTGATCTACCACGTGCACGGCGGCGGCATGGTCATCGGCAACAACCGCGTCGGTGTCGACGCCGCCCTGGCCTGGGCGAAGGAGCTGGACGCGGTCGTGGTGTCCGTGGAGTACCGGCTCGCGCCCGAGCACCCGCACCCGGCGCCGATCGAGGACGTGTACGCCGGCCTGGAGTGGACGGCGAAGAACGCCGCCGAGCTGGGCGCCGACCCGCAGCGGATCGTCGTCGCCGGGGCGAGCGCCGGCGGCGGGCTGTCCGCTGCGCTGGCCCTGCTCACCCGGGACCGCGGCGGCCCTCAGCTGATCGGCCAGCTGCTGATGTGCCCGATGCTGGACGACCGCAACGACAGCCCGTCCACGTACCAGATGGCGGGCCTCGGCATCTGGGACCGTACGGCGAACGAGACGGGCTGGACGGCGTTGCTCGGCGATCTCCGTGGCGGACCCGACGTCCCGGCGTACGCGGCGCCCGCCCGGGCCGAGGACCTGTCGGGGCTGCCCCCGGCCTTCCTGGACGTGGGCTCCGCGGAGACCTTCCGTGACGAGGTTGTCGCCTATGCGTCCCGGATCTGGCAGGCGGGCGGGGTGGCCGAGCTGCATGTGTGGCCCGGCGGCTTCCACGGCTTCGACGGGTTCGCTCCGCAGGCGGCGCTGTCGCAGGCCTGTCGGGCGGCACATGTGGAGTGGCTGCGGCGGTTGCTGAGCCGGTGACGGAGGGCAGCCGCCCTGCCCGGCGTTTCACGAGCAAGTGGCGCCGACAGCCCCGGTCCTTGACGGCGTACCGCACCATTGACCTATGAAAGAGCTGGCCGGACGTCTCACCGCGCTGGATCCGGATGCCGGGGACGCCGTGCGCGTCATCGCCTACTTCGACCGGCTCTCCGAGGGCCGGGCCGGGCTGGAGGCGCTGGTGCGCGGTGCCGCCGTGCTGGCCGGGGTGGCGGCGCGGCTGGTGGACGCGGAGCGGCGGGTACAGGTGCGGGTCGAGGCCGACGGGACCCGGCGGGAGAACGACCTGGCGCCCGACCCCGGCTGGCCGTACACGGCGTTGACGCCGGGCGGCGCTCCCGCGCTGTGGCTGGAGCGGGCCCATGCGGCGCGGCCCAGCGTCGTGGACGCGGTGATCCTGGAGCGGGCCGCCGGTGCCGTACGGCTCGTTCTCGACCGGACGCGCGGGCGGGCGCCGGCCGACGATCCGGCGCTCGTCGAGACCGCCCTCGACGCCACGGCCCCGGAGGCGGCACGGTTGCACGCGGCCCGTCGGCTGGGGCTCGACCCCGCCGCACCGGCCCGCGTCCTCGCCCCGCTCGACGGCCGCCCCCGCATCGCCCCCGCACAGGGAGACCCCGAACCGCTGGTCGGCCGCGTGGGGGTGGGCCCCGTCGTGCCCGTGCTCGATCTGCCGCGCTCCTGGGAGCAGGCCCGCGTCGCACTCCGGTTCACCGCCGAGGGCACCGCGCGGGACCCCGGCCCCGGTGTCGTGCACGCCGACGAACTGGGCGACGTCGCTCTCCTCGCCCATCTCGTCGCACCGGGCGCCGAACCGCCGCCCGACGTACGGGCCCTGGAGGCCGCCGCGGCAGCCGCGCCCTGGCTGCTCACCACGCTGCACGCCGTCGCCACGACGGTGAGCCTGCGGGCGGCGGCGTCCGAGATCAACGTCCACCACTCCACACTCCAGGAACGCCTCGCCCACGCCGAACACCTGCTGGGCTGGCCCCTGCGCACTCCGCAAGGCCGGTTCAGGCTGAGTCTGGCCCTGGCGATGCGGCATCTGGTGCGGAACCAGGGAGAGCGGTAGACCGGAAGGCGGGCTTCGGCAAGAAGCAACTACGTGCGGACGCGCCATACATGCCATAGCCGTATATTTCGCGGATGGCCTATCCTGGATGTCACATCACATCGGGACGAAGGACACCGGCGCCATGACCGCCACGGACCCCGCGCTCACCGCCCTCGCGCAGGGCTGGTGCGCTCTCTCCCTGCTGC
>CBFGZZ010000097.1:0-25381 GCA_965653385.1 uncultured Streptomyces sp.
GAGCCGGCCTTCCTCTACCCCACCCCCTCCGCCGCGACCCTCAGCGCCACGCGCAGCGTCTCCGTCAGCTCCGTCTGTGCGGTCGTCCGGTCGGGGTGCGCGTCGGCGGTGTGCCAGGCGTAGTGCTCGACCGCCGCGCGCAGGGCCGCGTTGAACATCGCCGCCTGGATCGCGGGACGCAGGTCGTCGGCGGGGAGTCCGGCCCGTTCGGCGAGGGCGCGGGCGAACGCCGGTTCGGCCTCGTCATAGGTCTGGAGCCAGATCGCGCGCAGGCCAGGCTCGGTGCGGGTCAGCCGTACCAGCGCGCCGACGGTCGCGCGGTCGGGTCCGGGGAGCAGGCCGTCCTCGTCGGTGAGTTCCGTGTCGAGGATCTCGTCGAAGGGCTGCCCGGGACCCCAGCGCCGCAGTGAGTCGGCGACCAGGTCGATGCCCGCCGAGAACAGCGGTCGCACACAGCTCTCCTTGCTCGGGAAGTAGCGCCAAACAGTCCGCGAGGAGACCCCGACGGCCGCTCCGATCTGCTCGCCCGTGGTCGCCGCCACCCCCTGGGTGACGAACAGTTCCACCGCGGCGCGCGCGATCTCCAGGCGGATCTCGGCCTTGCGCTCCTCGGTCAGGGGCGGGCGTCCCGTGGGTCGGTTCGCGGCCCGGTTCTCAGGTCGGCTCGTACGTCCACGGGCTGCGCTCATGTTCTCCTCCGGACGGCGCTGATCGCTCTCCCGGAATTCTCCCCGACATCACCCCCAGATTTTATGTCACTCAGAGACATTAAGTCGTAGGGTGTGGTCCCCGGGCGCGTTCGGCACGCCGCCCCTCGGACACACGGATCGGAGCACTTCATGAGCGGCGGACTGGACGGACGCGGCGTCATCGTCACCGGAGCGGGCTCGGGCATCGGGCGCGCGGCAGCACTGGCCTTCGCCGAGGCGGGCGCCCGGGTGGTGGCGGCGGACCTGAACGCCGAGGGCGCGCAGGCGGTCGTCAAGGAGATCGAGCAGACCGGCGGCGACGCGGTGGCCGTCGTCGGCGACCTGAGCGAGCAGGGCGTCGTCGACCAGGTGGCCGAGACCGCCGTGGAGCGGTTCGGCGGTGTGGACGTCCTGGTCAACAACGCCGGGATCATGGACCGCATGTCGGCACTGGCGGACGTCACCGACGCCGAGTGGGAGCGGGTCGTCCGGGTCAACCTCACCGCCCCGTTCCTGCTCACCCGGGCGGTGCTGCCGCACATGCTCCAGGCGGGCCGGGGCGCCATCGTGAACACGGCGTCCGAGGCCGGCCTGCGCGGCAGCGCGGCGGGCGCCGCGTACACGGCGTCCAAGCACGGCGTGGTGGGGCTGACCAAGTCGCTGGCGGTGATGTACCGCAAGCAGGGAATCCGCGCGAACGCCATAGCCCCGGGCGGCACTCAGACCGGCATCGTGGTGGACACGGCGCCGGACGCGCACGGACCGGCCGCTCTCGGCCCGCACTTCGTCAACCTCGGCCGGGTGGCCCGGCCGGAGGAGCAGGCGGCCGCGATCGTGTTCCTCGCCTCGGACGCGGCGAGCAACATCAACGGCGTGGTCCTGCCGGTCGACGACGGCTGGTCGGCGGTCTGACGACCCTCCCTACCGGCCGTACGACTGGTCGCGCCGCTTGCCGTATGACTCGTGTGACTTGTCGTACAGGTCCCCGTCCACGAACTCTCTGGCCAGCCGCTCCCCGACCCTCGTGGCGGCCGCCGCGTCCTCGATGGGCGTCACTCGCGAGTCCCTGAAGACGATGTAGGTGACGCCTGAGGCCGTGCCGCCGCTGCGTGGATCGGGCGGAATGCCAAGGGCTTTGGCGGTGGCGTACGACGCCTCGCCGATGATGTCGTGCGGGCCGACGTCACCGACGACCGCGTACCGCACCCGGCCCCGGTGGACGACGGCCGCGACCGCGCCGCCGTGCACGCCGTCGGCGTCGTGGTCCCAGAGGCCGCTCGGGGTGGGTACGACGATGTACGGGAGACGTTCGGCGTTCAAGTGGCGACCGTCGGACTGCTGATAGGCCGTCACGGGGGAGAAGTAGGGATCCGTACGGCGGTTGCAGTGGTCGGAGGGCCGTCCGTCGCAGTCGATGTCCATGTCCGCCTTCCAGAACACCGCTCCCCGCGCCCCACAGATCGGGATCTTCGCGGGCGCTCGGCCGTCGCTTCGATAGCGGCCCCGCGAAACCGGCGCGCAGTCGCGCACCTTCCACAGCAGGTCCGCGGCGCTGACGCCGACGTCGGCCTCGCGCCGCACCTCGGGCCCCTCGTCCGCCGCGGGTGATGGGGGTGGCACGGTGGGCGTCGTCGGGGCGAGCAGAGCGGCGCCCGCCGCGACCAACGTCAGCGACTGGAAACGCACGTTAAGGAACCCTCTCGGCGGGGACACTGACGGACACCGATCGGGACACTGTCGAAAATCAGCCCAAACTGGTGTCATTCCGATCATGTTGCCACCAGTGGGCCGCTACGGTGTGCACCCGGGCGACACGCGAGGTCCCCGAACTTCCGTCAGGGGCCGGGGGTCTGGGTCCGTGACGGTCCCGACTCCCCCGGCCACCCGCGTCCGGCGCGGGTTCAGCGACGACAGCGGGCCCGCGCACGCGGCATGAACTCCCCGGAACTCATGGAGAGTTCAGCCGTGAGGAGCTTCAGCATACGTAACGCTCAGGACAGCTCACCAACGACCGTCCTCTTGATGTGATCGCGCCGGCCGGGCCATATTGGTCCGGACCATTGCCGCGAGGCCGCCCCCAGGGAGGCAGAGTCGTGCGACGCGTTCTCGTACTCGTTTCCGCCCTCTGCGCAGCGCTCGCCCTGCTCTCGTCCTGCACATGGGGCACGCCGGACGGGGACGGCGGCCGACCGCCCGGGGCGCCCACGGGGGTCACGGCCGAGGCGGGCAGTGCGACCAGCGTGCACGTCATGTGGAACGCTGTCGCCACGGACCGAGGCGTCCATGTCTACGAGGTGTATCGGGGCCCCACAAAGGTCAAGGAAGTGCCGGGTGCCGCGCACATGGTGGATGTCACCATGCTGAAGCCCTCCACCACCTATGCGTTCACCGTGCGGGCCCGTGACAAGGACGGGCGTCTCGGGCCGCCGAGCCGGCAGGTCCGGGCCACGACCCCGGCGGCGGTGGCCGCCGACCGCTCGTCCCCGACGCGCCCGGGGAAGGCCACCGGCAGCGCGGTGGGCAGCCGGGCGGTTCAGCTGTCGTGGTCGAAGGCCACGGACGACCGGGACGTGGTGTCGTACGACATCCATCAGGGCGACACGAAGATCCACAGTGTGGGCGGCAACCAGACGGCGGCCGTCGTCACCGGACTCCGTCCGGGCACGCGCTACTCGTTCACCGTCCGGGCCCGGGACGCTGCCGACAACGTCTCCCCCGCCACTGCGGCCGTCCGCATCACCACGCCCGGCACCGACGACGGCCACGGCACCGCGCCGACCGACTTCCAGGCGACGACCCGTCGGGCGGACGGGGCGTACCACCTCGACCTGAGCTGGGTGCCGCCGCGCACGGACGGCGTCGTCACGGAGTACGAGGTCCGCCTCGACGGCCGCAGGGCCACCTCGCTGGTGTACGGCGGAGCCGCGCCGCGCGGGCGGGCCACGTACAGCTTCTACCTGGGCCCGGACTCCGGGGTCGACCACCGGGTCCGGATCCGGGGCAGGCTACCGGACGGCACCTGGGGCGGCTTCTCGGCGGAGCGGACGGTGACGACCGGCGCGCGGCGCTGACGAGCGGTCCGGTGTCCCCCGGATGCAGCAACGCGTCACCTGACCGGGTCCGGTCCGCATGCGGGCCGACCCCTGGGCGCGTTGGCTGCCCCTGAGGCAGCACGGGCGTTCCCGACCCTCGGCGGCGCAACGGACGTACCGCCAACCGTGCCGCCGGAGGGCATTCCATGCGCAATTCATCGCTATTCCTCCGCTCGGGCCTGACCGTGGCAGCCGCCTCTCTTCCCTTCGTCGTGGCCGCGGGTTCGGCCGCGGCGGTCTCGGGGATCTCCGTGAGCACCACCGGGTCCACGGTGTCCGTCACGACCAGGGCGTGCAGCAACGTCAACGGCAGCTGGGGCACCGCTTCCCTGCTCAACAGCCGCCAGGCGAACTTCGCCCAGGGCCGCCAGGTCTCCCTGTCGGGGACGGACGCCCTTCAGTCGGCGGCCTGGTCCGGCGTGAGCCCGGGCACGTACACCGTCATCGTCCAGTGCTCCAACGGGACGACGGCGGGAACCCAGTCGGTCATCGTCTCGGGCCCCTCCCCCACCCGCACGATCTCCACCACGGCCTCGCCGTCGCGCGGTGTCATGGGCGGCATGGGCGGAGGCACGAAGGACTACGGCACGCTCACGCTGGTGGGCGGTGGTGTCCTGGTGGGCGCCGGGGTCGCGGCCACCGCCTGGTTCCTGCGCCGCAAGTCGAAGCCGTACCGGCTCTGAGGGCTTCTCGGAGTCATCTCGCTCCGCAGCCCCCTCGGCTCACGCCGTCTCGTGTCCCGGCAGTTCCGCGAACTCCTCCAGCGCGCGCGTGAGCCACTGCGTCCAGAAGGTCTCCAGATCGATGCCGGCCCGCAGCACCAGGTGGCGCAAGCGGTCCTGGGAACTGTCCTTGCCGGGCGGGAAGTCGCGCCGCTCGATCTCCTCGTACTCGGCCAACTGCCGTCGGTGGAGGTCGAGATGGCGACGGAGATCGGCCTCGATGCCGTCGGTCCCCACCACGGCCGCGGCGCGCATCCGCAGCAGCAGCGGGTCGCGGTGGGGCTTCGGGTCCTGGGACGCGGCGGTCCAGCGGGCCAGTTCGGCGCGGCCCGCGGGCAGGACCTCGTAACTCTTCTTCTGCCCGCGGGCCGGCTGCCGGCTCGGCAGGGTGCGGATGAACCCCTCGGCCTCCAGTTTTCCCAGCTCGCGATAGATCTGCTGGTGCGTCGCCGACCAGAAGTACCCGATCGACTTGTCGAAGCGACGGGTCAGCTCCAGCCCCGAGGACGGCTTTTCGACCAGGGCGGTGAGGATCGCGTGCGGGAGTGACATGAGCTCATCCTAGGGACGCGTCCGGGCGCCCCTAAAGGCTCGCCGCCAGCTCCGTGCCCTGCTTGATGGCACGCTTGGCGTCCAGTTCGGCGGCCACGTCGGCACCGCCGATGAGGTGTGCGCTGTGGCCCGCGGCGAGCAGCGCCTCGTACAGGTCGCGGCGCGGCTCCTGCCCGGTGCACAGCACGATGGTGTCGACCGGCAGGACGGTGCTCTCCTCGCCGACGGTGACATGCAGTCCGGCGTCGTCGATCCGGTCGTAGCGCACGCCCGGGACCATGGTGACGCCGCGGTGCTTGAGCTCGGTGCGGTGGATCCAGCCGGTGGTCTTGCCGAGGCCGGCGCCGACCTTGGTGGACTTGCGCTGGAGCAGGTGGACGGTGCGCGGCGGGGCGGGGCGCTCGGGGGCGGCCAGGCCGCCGGGGCCCCTGTAGTCCATGTCGACGCCCCACTGGCGGAAGTAGGTCGCCGGGTTCTCGCTCGCCTTGTCGCCGCCGTCGGTGAGGAACTCGGCGACGTCGAAGCCGATGCCGCCGGCGCCCAGGACGGCGACGCGATCGCCGACGGGGGCACCGTCGCGCAGGACGTCGAGGTAGCCGACGACGCTCGGGTGGTCGATGCCGGGTATGTCGGGGGTGCGCGGGGTGACGCCGGTGGCGACGACGACCTCGTCGTAAGCGGCGAGGTCCGCGGCCGACACCCAGGTGTTCAGGCGTACGTCCACGCCCTGCCAGTCCAGCTGGTGGCGGAAGTAGCGCAGGGTCTCGTCGAACTCCTGCTTGCCGGGCACCTTGCGGGCGACGTTCAGCTGGCCGCCGATCTCGCTCGCGGCGTCGAACAGCGTGACGTCGTGGCCGCGTTCGGCGGCGCTCACGGCACAGGCCAGTCCGGCCGGTCCCGCACCCACGACGGCGACGCGCTTGCGCCGCCGGGTCGGGGACAGCGTCAGCTCGGTCTCGTGGCAGGCACGCGGGTTGACCAGGCAGGACGTGATCTTGCCGCTGAAGGTGTGGTCGAGGCAGGCCTGGTTGCAGCCGATGCAGGTGTTGATGGCCTCCGGCTTCCCGGCGGCGGCCTTGGCGACGAAGTCGGGGTCGGCGAGCATCGGCCGGGCCATCGACACCATGTCCGCGGAGCCGTCCGCCAGCAACTCCTCGGCGAGTTCCGGGGTGTTGATGCGGTTGGTGGTGACGAGCGGGACCGACACCTCGCCCATCAGCCGCTTGGTGACCCAGGTGTAGGCGCCGCGCGGAACCGACGTGGCGATGGTCGGGATGCGGGCCTCGTGCCAGCCGATGCCGGTGTTGATGATCGTCGCCCCGGCGGCCTCGACGGCCTTGGCGAGCGTGATCACCTCGTCGAGCGTGGAGCCGCCCGGGACGAGGTCCAGCATGGACAGCCGGTAGACGATGATGAAGTCCTCGCCGACGGCCTCACGGACCCGGCGCACGATCTCGACCGGGAAGCGCATGCGGTTCTCGTACGAGCCGCCCCAGCGGTCGGTGCGCCGGTTGGTCTGCTGGGCGATGAACTCGTTGATGAGGTAGCCCTCGGAGCCCATGATCTCCACGCCGTCGTACCCTGCGTGCCGGGCGAGGCGTGCGGCACGCGCGTAGTCGTCGATGGTCCGCTCGACGTCGGCGTCGGTGAGCTCGCGGGGCGGGAAGGGGCTGATCGGCGCCTGGAGCGGGCTCGGGGCGACGAGGTCCTGGTGGTAGGCGTACCGCCCGAAGTGCAGGATCTGCATCGCGATCCGGCCGCCCTCGCGGTGCACGGCGTCGGTGATGACCCGGTGCTGCTCGGCCTCCGCCTCGGTGGTGAGTTTGGCGCCGCCCTCGTAGGGCCGCCCCTCGTCGTTGGGCGCGATGCCACCGGTGACGATGAGGCCCACTCCCCCGCGGGCGCGCTCCGCGTAGAAGGCCGCCATGCGCTCGAAGCCTCGCTCCGCCTCCTCCAGGCCCACGTGCATGGAACCCATCAGGACGCGGTTGGGCAACGTGGTGAAGCCCAGGTCCAGCGGGCTCAGCAGGTGCGGGTAACGGCTCATCGGGGCCCTCCGTGCGCGGTGTCGTCCTGACGTAGTTGTAGAGGACCGAAGAGCCTTTATGCAACTAGTTGCACAACCGAGGGAGGGTGACACGGGCCACTGTCGCCTCGGGTGCGTGGGCGGCCGAGGGTCGGGGGTGGTTGCCACGCATCCGCGCCCCACCCCACCGACGGCGAGTCACATCGGGCCGGGGCGACTCTCCAGGACCACGTGCAGCTCACGCTCCTGGTCGCCCGAGGCGGAGGCGAGGTCGTGCACCGTGAACAGGGAGTCCAGCGTCGTACGGAGCCGTTCGATGGCCCAGTAGCCGCCCTGCGCGTCGGCCTCGACGGACGACGACAGCCGGGCGGGAGGCGGGCACTCCTGCGCGTCGGTGACCTCGAACGTGCCGAGCCACACCATCGGGCGTGTCTCGTGGAGCTGCTGCGGCACGTCCTCGGGGCCCCGGTCGGACTCGAAGCACGCGCACAGCGCGTCGAACACGATCCGGGCGTCTTCCTTGTTGCATCCGCTGATCTCGACGGAGACGGGTTCCTCGTGCGTTCGTTCACGGTCCATCGTGATCGCTCCTCTCGTGGCCGCACCGCGGTACCACGGGTAGCCCGCGGAACCGGACCCCAACCCAAGAAAAGCACCACCCGCGGCCGAGCACTACCGGCGGCGCCGCGACGTCAGCCGCGCGTGAACCGGTAGGTCTTGCTGTCCGTCAGCACACAGAAGCCCGGTGAGATGACGATCACGCGCAGCGTGCCGGTACGGCGGTCGTAGTCGATGCCCTCCGTCTCGAAATCACCCGAGCAGGAGCTGCGCAGCGGCAGCTGGCGCAGGGCCGTGACATGGCCGGTCACGTCGGAGGTGCCGGGCTCGGCGGACAGGTCGATCTGCAGCAGTGGCTTGGTCATGCCGAAGAGGGTTCCGGCGGGGTCGTCGGAGGAGCACAGCAGGGTCGTGGCGTCGAGGAAGTCGCAGCCCTGGACGTCGCGTACGGCGTGGTCCAGCCGGATGCTGGAGGTCCAGGGAAGGTTCGCCGACGGTGAGGTGGCGGGGTTGACGCCGGGTGTCGGGTGGACCAGCAGCCGGGTCATGGTGCCCCACTCGCCCGAGACCATCCACTGCCCGCCGGGCGTGACGGCGGCGAAGGAGTTGTTCAGGGCCTCCCCGGGACCCAGTGTGTGCACATACTCCGACCAGGTCCCGTCCGGCGCCTGCACCCGGAACATCTTCGCGGTGCCCGAGTCCGCCTGGTACGGCTCGACGTAGTAGCCGTCGTAGGAGGCGTCGGGGTCACCCACGTGGTTCCAGCCGCGGCTGCTGACCGAGACCGGGATGGTGCCGATGCCCGTGTACCGGTTGGGGCTGTTCGCCGGGACCTCGACCGAGGCCAGGCCCTGGCTCTCGGTCAGCGGGTCGGCGCGGTCGGAACCCACCTCCGTCCAGGTGTCGGCGGCCTGCGCGGGCGTCGCGGTGGACAGCACGGCGGCGGAGGCGAGGGCGACGAGGCCGGTGACAGCGGCGTGACAACGTTGCCGGGCGCGCAGGGCCATGGAGCGACTCCTTGGGGGGTGGGTGCGTGTCGGCGGACAGTTTGGCGAGCTGCTGCGGTCATGTACAGGCCAAGCGGAGAAACGTGTGCTGTCTGTTCGGCCACAGTCCTCCGCCCCCGTGATGACTTCGCCGTACGCCCGCCCTCGTGTTGAGGGATGGTGGAGGAGAACGACCGAGGGGGCCCGGAGACGGTTGAACGCGGTAGAACAAGGGGAGTCGGCACGGGGGAACGGCGTGCCGCGAAACTGGGCGAAGGCGGTGCGTGGGATGTCTGCAGCCGAACCTCCCGTGGCCGAGGGCGACGAGCCCGTGCGCGGGCCGGTAGGGCCGAGCGGGCTGCTCGACGTCCTGGGCGTGGCCTCGGTGGTGCTGGACACCGAGGGGCGCATCGTGCTGTGGAGCCCCCAGGCGGAGGAGCTGTTCGGCTACTCGGCGCAGGAGGCGCTGGGCGAGTACGCGGCCCGGATCATGGTCCACGAGCAGTACCTGGACCTGGTCGTCAAGCTCTTCGCCGACGTCATGGAGACCGGCGAGGGCTGGGCCGGGGCTTTCCCGATCCGACGCAAGGACGGCGGCACCCGGCTGGTGGAGTTCCGCAACATGCGGCTGCTCGACGACGAGGGGGACGTGTACGCGCTGGGCCTGTGCGCCGACCAGGCGACGGTCCGCCAGGTGGAGCGGGACGTGGCGCTGTCGACGCGGACGATCGCGCAGGCGCCGATCGGCCTGGCCGTGCTGGACACCGAACTGCGGTACGTCTCGGTCAACGAGGCGCTGTCGCAGCTCAACGGCATCTCCGCCGAGGACCATCTCGGCCGTACGCCGCGTGAGCTGCTGCCGGACGTCGACGTCGACGTCGTCGAAGCGGCCCTGCGCGAGGTGCTGCGGACCGGTGAGCCGCTCATCAACCAGCGCATCACGGGCCGCACGCCGGCCGATCCGGACCGGGAGCACTTCTGGTCCATCTCGCTCTACCGGCTGGAGGACACGGCCGGCACGGTCCTCGGCGTCGCCGGCATGGCCGTCGACATCACCGAGCAGCATCAGGCCGCCGTGGAGGCCGAGACGGCCCGCCGGCGCCTGGCGCTCATCGCCGACGCCTCCGCCCGGATCGGCACCACCCTGGAGTTGGACCGCACGGCGCGCGAGCTGGCCGACGTGGCCGTGCCGGAGCTCGCCGACGTGGCGGCCGTGGATCTGCTGGAAGCCGTGGTGGACGGCAGACGCAGCAGCCTCGGACCCGCGGAATCGGCGGTGATCCGCGCCTTGGCCGTCCGTGCGGCACACGACACGGAGGCCCTCGACGCCGCCGACCAACCGGGACAGGTCGCCCGTTACGGCCCGGACCGCCTGGTCACCGAGTGCGTGCGCACCGCCGGTCCGGTGATGGTGACGCACGTCGAGGAGAAGGACCTGCCGCGCATCGCCCGCTCCCCCGAGGCCGCCGTCCAGCTGGGCCGCGCGGGCGTGCATTCCTACCTGGCCGTGCCGCTGATCGCGCGCGGCGAGGTGCTCGGCGCCCTCGACCTCAAACGCACCCGCAATCCGCTGCCGTTCAGTGAGGACGACCTGCTGCTCGCCCGTGAACTGGCGGCCCGCGCGGCCGTGCAGATCGACAATGCCCGCTGGTACCAGAACGCCCGCGACACCGCCCTCACCCTCCAGCGCAGCCTGCTGCCCAGCCATCCGGCGGTGACCGGCGGCCTGGAGGTCGCCTCCCGCTACCAGCCCGCGGGCGCCAGCGCAGAGGTCGGCGGCGACTGGTTCGACGTGATCCCGTTGGAGGACGGCAAGACCGCGCTGGTCGTCGGCGATGTGATGGGCAGCGGCATCGACGCCGCCACGACCATGGGCCGGCTGCGCACGGCGACGCACACGCTGGCCTCCCTCGACCTCGAACCGGCCCGGCTCCTGGAGCACCTCGACAAGATCACCCAGGGCCTCGACCACTCCATCGCCACCTGCGTCTACGCCATCCACGACCCTCGGCTGCGCCAGTGCCGGCTCGCCAACGCCGGACACCTGCCGCCCGTCCGCCTGCGCCCGGGCCATTCCCCGGAGCTGCTCGAACTGCCCACCGGGGTACCGCTGGGCGTCGGCGGAGTCCCGTTCTCCACGACGGCGATCGACCTCGAACCCGGTGACCGCCTCGTCTTCTACACCGACGGACTCGTCGAGACCCGCCAGCACCCGCTCGACGAACGCCTGGCCGCGCTGCTCGAACTCCTCGACGGCCCCGACCGCCCGCTGGAGGAGGTCTGCGACCTTCTGCTGCGCACTTTGCACCGGCCCGAGAACGCCGACGACGTGGCGCTGCTCATCGCCCGTGTGCTGACGCCCGGTTGACCGGCCCCGGCCGGTGGCTGGGTGGCGCGTGAGAACGCGGCGCCGGTTCTCACAGGAACTGATTACTCGTTCCTTATCGTCCGCAACCCACAATCACAGCAAGGCATGGCATGGGGATGCCGGGTGCTGTGACCGATGGGAGCGAGCGGTGACACACGATCCGGATCAGGCACGAGACGCCGACGGTGAGCCGGCCGGCACGGAGTTCGAGGTCCTCACGGGACCGGGCGGCCCGGCGCGGGAAGGGCCAAGGAGCGGGGGCGTACGCCAGCTGTGGCAGCGGCAGTCCGTCCGGGCCCGGGTGGTGACCGCGGCGGCCACGGTCGCCGTACTCGCCCTCGGCGGTACCGTCGCCTACGCCGCGACCTCGTCGGGCCCGGGCGAGGGGGCCTCGCCCTCGGCCGACGGGTCGGCGTCGGCATCCTCGTCGCCGGACCGGCCCGACGGACGGCACGGGCCCGGCATGCGGTTCGGCCTCGGCGGCGGCGTGCACGGGGAGACGACCGTGAAGGACCCGGACAGCGGCGAGTGGATCGTACGGATCTGGCAGCGCGGCACCGTCCAGAAGGTGGACGGCGACCAGGTCACCGTCAGGAGCGAGGACGGCGCCGCGTGGACGTGGACCGTCGGCTCGGAGGCCACCGTCCGTCATGACGGGAAGAAGGAATCCGGCGCCGGCGACCTCAAGAAGGGTGAGACCGCCTTCCTCGTGGGCACGCGGTCCGACGACGACACCAGGACAGCCTCCCGCGTGCTGTCGGGCACATGGAAGGAGCTGAAGGAGGACCGGAAGGAGCACCGGGGTCCCGGCGGCGACTGGCGGGACGAGTTCCGTGGACCGCGCCACTGGGAGGCACCGGACTCCCGCCCCTCGGAGAGCCCTTCGCACAGCGGTGCGGCGGCTTCCTAACCGCCGGCCGGGTCGAGGCCGACCACGACGTTCGCGTACAGCTCCTCGGAGACGATCAGGCGCGCCGACAGGCCGCTGCGGGTGAAGGCCTCCAGGGCCGTCGGCGCCTGGCGTTCGCTCGTCTCGACCAGGAGACAGCCGCCGGGCGCCAGCCAGCGGGGGGCCTCGGCGGCGACCCGGCGCAGGACGTCGAGGCCGTCCGGACCGCCGTCGAGGGCGACGCGCGGCTCGTGGTCACGGGCCTCCGCCGGCAGGAGCCCGACTTCGTCGCTGGGTACGTACGGCACGTTCGCCGCGAGGATGCCGACGCGGCCGCGCAGGCTGCCGGGCAGTGCCTCGAACAGGTCGCCCGTGTGCACCTGGCCGCCGAAGGGCGCCACGTTACGGCGGGCGCAGCGCACCGCGGCCGTGTCGATGTCGGCGGAGTGCAGCTCGACGCGACCGAGTGCGGCGGCCAGTGCGGCACCGACCGCGCCCGAGCCGCAGCACAGGTCCACGACCACCGAGGCGCCCGGGGCAAGGGCGAGGGCCTGCTCGACCAGGAACTCGGTACGGCGGCGGGGCACGAAGACGCCGGGCTCCACGGCGATGCGCAGCCCGCGGAACTCGGCCCAGCCGAGCACGAGTTCGAGGGGCAGTCCGGTGACGCGCCGGTCCACCATCGCGGCGAGTTCGTCCGGGGTGTCGGTGGCGGCCAGGATCAACCGGGCCTCGTCCTCGGCGAAGACACAGCCGGCGGCACGCAGCGCGGACACGACGGCGTCGGGCGTGAGTGGCGACGGGGAGGAGGACGAGGAGGAAGAGGCAGGGGAGGAAGACGGGGAGGAGAGAGGTGGCATGGAAACCGAGAGCCTTTCGGAAGCCGAAGGGTGCTCTCGCGGTCGCCTACCGGCGGTGGTCCGCGCCGACTCGAGGTGAGAGCACCCGACCTGACACAGCGGTAATGGGTCCCACCTCCTTGGACTCCAACACGATCGGGACGGCCCCGACCGGACGGCAACCCTACCCCAACCGGCCCGACTCGGGGCGGGTCGGTGGAGCGCGTACGGTTGAATGAGCAAACACCGATCACGCTCGACCCGCGGGCCGTCGACCACGGCGGCCTGGAGGCACCCCTCGTATGAACGTCACCCGAGGCTTCACCGGACGCCCACGCGTCCAGAACGCCGCGCTTCCGCCCGGTCAATACGACGCGGGCGACGACTGGCCCGTGCTGTCAGCCGAGGTCACCCCCGAGCTGATGCCCGCCGAGTGGACCTTCCGCGTCGACGGCCTGGTGGAGGAGCCGCGCACCTGGAGCTGGGAGCAGGCCCACGAGCTGCCGGCGTCGGTGTACGAGGGCGACATCCACTGCGTGACGAGCTGGTCGAAGTTCGGGGTGCGGTTCGGGGGCGTCTCGCTGGACAGCTTCCTCGATGTGGTCCGGCCCCATGTGTCCGCCACACATGCCGTCGCCTACTCGCACACCGGGTACACCACCAACCTGCCGCTCGCCGACCTGACCGGCGGACGGGCCTGGATCGCCTGGGAGTACGACGGCGAGCCGCTCGCCGCGGAGCACGGCGGCCCGGCCCGGCTGCTGGTGCCGCACCTGTACTTCTGGAAGAGCGCCAAATGGATCGCGGGGCTGCGCGTCCTCGACCGCGACGAGCCGGGGTTCTGGGAGCAGAACGGCTACCACGCCCGGGGCAACCCCTGGGAGGAGCAGCGGTACTCCGGTGACTGACGTGACTGTGGCCGGCGTGACTGTGACTGACGTGACCGCGACCGCGACCGCGACCGACTGACCATGACCGAGGCGGCTGTGACCGAGACCTTCGCTCCCCCGACCCGTTTCGCCGTGCCCGGGCGGATCGCCGTCAGCAACCGCGCCGCCGCGCTGTGGCAGACCGCGACGATCACCGAGATCCGCCGCGAGACCCCGCACGCCGCCACCTTCCGGCTCGCGGTGCCGGCCTGGGCGGGCCATCTGCCGGGCCAGCACCTGATGCTGCGGCTGACCGCGCGGGACGGCTATGTGGCCCAGCGCCACTACTCGATCGCGTCCGCGCCGGACGACTCCGGGCACATCGAACTGACCTTGGACCATGTCGAGGGCGGTGAGGTGTCCGGCTGGTTCCACTCGGTGGCCGAGCCCGGTGACACGATCGAGGTGCGCGGCCCGCTCAGCGGCTTCTTCGCCTGGCCCGGCGACCGGCCCGCGCTGCTCGTCGGCGCCGGCTCCGGTGTCGTACCGCTGATGTCGATGGTGCGCCACCACAGGGCGCGGGGCCTGGACGTGCCGCTGCGGCTGCTGGTGTCGGCGCGCAGCCCCGAGGAGCTGATCTACGCGCGGGAGTACGGCGCGGAGACGACGCCCGTGTTCACACGGAGCGCGCCGAAGGGTGTGGCTGTGGGACGTGTGGCCGCCGCACATGTGGCGCCACTCCTGGCCGAGGAGCCTCCCGGTGGGTGGGAGGCCTATGTGTGTGGCTCCAACGGCTTCGCCGAGCACGCGTCCCGGCTGCTGGTCGCGGCCGGTCAGCCCGTGGACCGTATCCGGATCGAGCGCTTCGGCTGACCGGCGGTCCGCAGCGAGGCCGCATGTCCGTCCGGGATCGTCAGGAACGATGTCCTGTGTACGGGGTACCTGGACGCCATGCGATACCTGGTGCGTGACCGACACCGGCGGCGCAGTTCGCTGCGGCGCCGGTCGGATGTCGTCGAGGCGTGGACGTTGGGGGTTGTGGCCGTCCTGATCCTCGTGATGGCGCCCCTGGTAGGGGTGTTCACGGCCTGGTGGGCCCATGACAGCGCCCGGGCGACGGCCCGGGAACAGCGCGCCGATCGCCGGCCGGTCCGGGCCGAGGTCGTCGGAAGGCACGCCGACACGCTCCCCATGCCACACGGCGGACGGCAGCCGTCCGCGCGGACGACGGTCCGCTGGGCGGAGCCGGACGGCACAGCGCGCACGGCCACGGCGCGCGTCCCGGCGGGCACGCGGAACGGCGAGACGATCGACGTGTGGCTGGACTCCCGCGGCCGGAGCGTGGCCCCGCCGCCGGACGGTGGGGCGGTCCTGCAGCACGCCGTCACCGTCGGGGTCTGCGCCACGGGCGGCACGGTCGGCGTGATCCTGCTCGGACACCTGGCCGTACGCCACACTGCGATGCGCCGCCGCCTGGCCGAATGGGAGCAGGAGTGGGCCGCGACGGAGCCGGAGTGGACGGGCCGTCGGGCATGACCTGGCACGGCCTGGCATGACCCGGGCCCATGGGTCGAGGTGGTGCAGCCGCCCATCAGCAGTTCGGCCATGCCGACGTACGCCGACACGTGGGCGGCCTCCTCGTCGAGGCCCGCCCAGAGCGGGTAGAGGGTGGTCAGCCGGTCGAACAGCGAGCCGTGTGGTGGTGCGTGTTGATCAGGCCCGGTGTGACGAGTCGTCCGGCCGCCGAGACCGTCGTGCGGGCCTCGGGCTCGCTCCCGGCCGTACCGACGGCGGTGACCCGATCACCGGGGACGGCCAGCCAACCGCCCGGAATCTCCCTCCCTCCGTCCACGACGAGGAGTCCGGCGTCCCTGACCAGCAGATCCGCAGCCTTCACCGGGGAATCGACGACAGACGTGATGGCGTCATCGTAGGCGCTGGGCACAGGAAAGATCTGGCGAGTCGTCCGACCTCCCACGTACGGTGTGATCATTGGCAGTCCTCTTCGCAAAGGCGGTCCTTGATGGCCCTGTTCGACCTTCCGCTCGACGAACTGCGCGAGTACCGCAGCGAGTCCGTCGAGCCCGAGGACTTCGACTCGTTCTGGGGCAAGACCCTTGACGAGGCGCGCGGACACGACCTGGACGCCCGGTTCGAGCCGGTCGACACGGGGCTGTCCACGGTGCAGGTGTACGACGTGACGTTCGCCGGCTTCGCCGGTCACCCGGTGAAGGGCTGGCTGCGGCTGCCCACCGGGGCCACGGAGCCACTGCCGCTGGTGGTGGAGTTCATCGGATACGGCGGGGGACGCGGCCTGCCGCACGAGAACCTCCTGTGGGCCTCCTCGGGCCGGGCGCACTTCATGATGGACACGCGCGGCCAGGGCAGCGCCTGGGGCGCCGGTGGCGGGACACCGGACCCGGTGGGGTCCGCGCCCGCGTATCCCGGTTTCATGACGCGGGGCATCGACGCTCCCGAGAACTACTACTACCGCCGGGTGTTCACGGACGCGGTCCGTGCCGTCGAGGCCGCCCGCTCGCATCCGCTGACCGACGCCTCGCGCACGGTCGCGATCGGTGCGAGCCAGGGCGGCGGCATCACCATCGCCGTGGGCGGCCTGGTACCGGACCTGACGGCGATCGCGCCGGACGTGCCCTTCCTGTGCGACTACCCGCGCGCGGCGACTCTCACGGACCGTCACCCGTACCGCGAGATCGGCCTCTACCTCAAGACGCACCGGGGCCGCACCTCGGACGCCCTGCGCACCCTGTCCTACTTCGACGGCGTCCACTTCGCGTCCCGCGGCCGGGCGCCCGCCTTGTTCTCGGCGGCCCTGGAGGACCAGACCTGCCCGCCCTCCACCGTCTTCGCTGCCTTCAATGCCTGGGCCCACGACGAGAAGGCCATCGAGGTGTACGACTTCAACGACCACGAGGGCGGTGGCCCGTTCCACGAGGCGGCCAAGCTGGACTGGCTGCGCGCGCACGCCTGAGCCAGGTCGGCGTGTTCGACTCCTTCCACCCAGTCCGACCAGTCGGTACGTTCAGGAATCCGGGCCGCGGCCTCGCGGCCCGGATTCCCGGCGGAGGACAAGGGGTGGGGCCATGACGGAGCACGAGGCGGCGGTGCACGGGCATTGCGATCCGCGGTTCACGGCGGTGCGGACGGCGTTCGAGGCGAACTTCCGGGAGCGCGGGGAGCTGGGCGCGGCCGTCGCGGTCACGGTCGGCGGCGCGACAGTGGTGGACCTGTGGGGCGGGTGGGCGGACGCGGCGCGCAGCCGCCCGTGGCAGCGGGACACGCTGGTCAACGTGTGGTCGACGACCAAGGGCCCGACGGCCCTGTGCGCGCACGTCCTCGCCGACCGGGGGCTGCTCGACCTGGACGCCCCCGTGGCCGGGTACTGGCCGGAGTTCGCCGCGGCGGGCAAGGAGCAGATCCCGGTACGGCATCTGCTGTCGCACCGCGCCGGTCTGTCCGGTCTGCGGGAGCCGCACTCGTTCCAGCAGCTCTGCGACTGGGAGTTGACGACCCAGCGGCTCGCGGCGATGGAGCCGTGGTGGGCGCCGGGGACGCGGTCCGGGTATCACGCGTTCACGTACGGGTTCCTGGTCGGGGAGGTCGTGCGGCGGGTGTCGGGGCTGCTGCCCGGTGCCTTCCTGGAGCGGGAGGTGACCGGGCCGCTCGGGATCGACTTCGCGATCGGGTTGCCGCCCAAGGAGTCCGGGCGGGCCGCCGAGCTGGTGCAGCCGCCGGTCGCGTCGAGCAGTGAACAGAAAGCGATCTTCAGCCAGTTGGCGCCCGCCGCCCTGGCCGCGCTGGCCAACCCCGCGGTGGGGGCGGTACAGGCCAACTCCCCCGAGTGGCGGGCCGCCGAGATCCCCGCCGCGAACGGGCACGGCACCGCACGGGCCATCGCCGCGCTGTACGGGATCTTCGCGGGCCGCGGGACGTACGACGGCCACCGTGTCCTGTCACCCGAGGCCGCCGAGCGGGTCCGCGAGGGCCAGGGCAGCTGTCGCGATCTGGTGCTCGGGGCCGGGTTCGAGAACGAGACCGAGGCCGGGCTGGGCCTGTGGCTGAGCGGGGAGAACGGTTCGTACGGACCCAACCCGCGGGCTTTCGGACACGACGGCTTCGGCGGTTCGTGCGGGCTGGCCGATCCGGAGGCCGGGGTGTCGCTGGGCTACGCGATGAACCGGATGGGGCCTCATATCGCCGACGACCCGAGGAAGACGGCGCTGATCGACGCCGTGTACGGGGCTCTGTGAGCGCCGGTTCACGCGGGCCGTTTCGGCCGAAGTGACAGGCCGCCCTTCCCTTCTGGTTTAGACCAATGCTTGGATCTGGTGGCGCAACGAACCCGCACGGCTACCACACGTCACCAAACAGGAGGCGCGGCATGGTCCGCACCACCCCGCACGACCGCCCGCTCACCGAAGCGCAGCCGCTGTACTGGAGGATCGCCACCCAACTGCTCGGCGAGCTGCGCGACGGCACCATCCCGCCCGGTGAACGGCTCCCGGCGGAGCGCCGGCTGGCACTCCACTTCGGGGTCAGCCGGGAGACCGTACGGCAGGCCCTCGAGGTGCTGCGCCACAGCGGTCTGGTCAGCACCGACCGACGGGGCAGCCATGCCACCCTGTCCGGTCCGCCGGTCGAGATCCCCTCGACGCTCACCTTCCCGGTCGGCGCCCGGTCCACGGCCCCGGGCGCGGTGGACCGGGCGACGGTCGCCTGGGAGACTCCCCCGCCGGAGCATGCCGAGGCCCTGGGGCTGGCCCCGTACCGGCCGACCCTGGTGCACCGCTACGAGTCCGCGGGCGCCGACGGCCACGGCCGCCGTACGGCCGTCACGTCGTTCTCCGCGGTGGCGCTCGCCGAGGTGGCGGAGCTGGCCCGCTGTCGCGATCGCGCCGACGGCACCGGGGCGGCCGAGCTGCGCCGCGCCTACGACTGGATGCGCCGGGCGGGCCTCACGCTGCATCACCGCGACGCCATCACCCGGCTCCCGGGCGCACCTTCGGTACGGGTGACCCGGCGCGTGCACGATCAGTACGCCCGTCCCCTGGAGGTCACGGACCTCGTCATGGACGCCCAACAGGACGCTTTGGTCTACGAGTTCACGCTGCCGGCGGCGGGCTGAGAGCGCACGACCCTTGCCTGCCGGGCCAGTGCCGGCAACCGGCCGTCCGCCGACCAGACCGCGCTGTCGTCGACGGCCCAGCCGCCGCCCGCCTGCTCGGTACGGATCCGGACGAGGGCCCAGCCCTCGTGGACGCCGTCGTCGAAGGCGTCGGTGAAGTGGACGGTGAGTTGTGCGGTGGGTACCGGGCACGGGGTGCGCCAGCGGGCGTAGAGGGCGGGCGGCAGGACGTCGGTGACGGGTGACGGCCGCCGGGGCGGCGAGGACGCGGCCGTCCAGGAAGCGGATCCAGGCGGTCAGCTCGACCTTGTCACCTCCGGAGAGCGATCCGCGAGCCGGACAGTGCCGAGCCGTGGATGACCCGTACGCCGTTCTGGTGGCCGGTGAAGACGCCGCTCGCCGTGCGGCGGCCGACGGCGGGAGCCGCGCCGGAGATGTGGAGCGGGTTGTCGTCGACCGGCGCGAGGTGGTGCCAACCCGCCTAGTCAGGACGGCGCGCCACCACCATCCGCACCCGTGGGCTCCCGTCCGCTCTCCGCCCGAACTCCGGCAGGGCCCCGAGTTCCACCCGGAAGCCGGCCCGTTCCAGCTCGGCACGGACGTCACCGAGCCGGAAGGCCCGGTAGTACATGACGAAGGGCGGGCGCCAAACCGCGTTGCGCACCCGCATCACCGCGTCGAAACCGAGCAGCATCCAGTACGCGGGGGACGTGGGCCGGGGCGGGGCCACGATCGGGAAGGCGAAGGTTCCACCGGGCCGCAGCACGGAGTGGACCTGGGCGAACAGGCCCGGCAGCTCACGGGGAAGGAAGTGGCCGAACGCCCCGAAGCTCACCACGAGGTCGAAGGCGGAGGTGAACGGCAGGGCGCGGGCGTCCGCGCGTACCCAGGCGACGCGGGCTCCCCCGGCCACCACCTGACGCCGGGCGACATCGAGCATGCCGGCGCTGAAGTCGACCCCGGTGACGCTGCGCCGGCACACCTCGGTCAGCACCTCCACACCGGCGCCCGTCCCGCAGCACAGGTCGAGGCCGTCGTCGTACGGGCCGGTCCGGTCGAGCGCCGTCGCGACGGCGGTGAGTACCGACTCCGGTGTACGGAAGGGGGTGTGGTCGAACTTCGGGGCGAGCAGGTCGTATCCGCGCTCGACGGACGACAGGGCCTGCACGGCGAGTTCGCGCGGGGAGGGACCTTCGGGGCTGAACATCCGGGTCACCCCGCGGCGACGCGTTGCTTCAGGACGGCGAGCACCCGTTCGCACCAGCGCAGGTTCTCCTCCTCGAAGGAAATGCCGCGCAACAGCGTCAGATACGGTCCGACGCGGACGGAGTCCCGCAGGAACTCGTCCTCGGTGCGTCCGTCGAGGAGGCGGTCACGTACTCGGGCGTAGCGGTCGAGTTTGCCGCGCGCCCACGTCATGCGCTCCTCGATCAGGGCCTGGGTGGTTTCGGGGTCCTCCATGGCCTGGAGCTTGATCAGCAGTTCGTCACGGACTGCCGTGGGCCGCCGGGGCGGCTCGGCGGCGAAGGTGCGCAGATCCTCCCGGCCGGTCTCGGTGAGGGTGAACATCCGCTTGTCGGGCCGGCGTTCCTGCCGCACGACCCGGGCCTCGACGAGGCCGTCCTGCGCGAGTCGTTCCAGCTCCCGGTAGAGCTGCTGCGGGGTCGCGGGCCAGAAGTTCGCGAACGACGCGTCGAAGACCTTCGAGAGCTCGTAGCCCGAGGCCTCGCCCTCCAGGAGGGCGGCGAGGACGGCGTACTTGAGGGACATGTGGACACGGTAACAGCAGGTGATTATTCTCATCGGCACCTACTCAATTAATTGACTACGAGGTGATCCGATGCACGCGTTCCGCGAGGCGGTCGAGGCAGGCGACTTCGACGCCGTGGAGGCCCTGCTGGCCGAGGACGTCGTCTTCACCAGCCCGGTCGTGTTCAAGCCGTACCCCGGCAAGGCCATCACGGCGGCCATCCTGCGCGGCGTGGTGCGGGTCTTCGAGGACTTCCGCTATGTGCGGGAGATCAACGACCCGGGTGGCCGCGACCACGCGCTGGTCTTCACCGCGCGCGTGGGCGACCGGGAGATCACCGGCTGCGACTTCCTCCGGGTGAACGAGGACGGGCTGATCGACGACTTCATGGTCATGGTCCGCCCGCTGTCCGGCGCGCAGGCGCTGGCCGAGGCGATGGGGGCACAGTTCGAGCAGATCGCGAAGGAGGCGGAGGCGCGCTCGGCGTGACGGTCCCGTCCGGCCCCACCGATCGGGAATCCGCCCGTGTCCGGAAGTCCTGCCGCCGCGCGTGACCCGTTCACGGTTGGATGTCCTCATGAGCACCGACGAGCACGCGCGGATGATGTCGGCCAACCAGGCGAACTGGGACGCCCGCACGCCCGTCCATCTCGCGAGCCGCTTCTACGGCCTCGACCAGGACCTCGATCCCACGCGCTGGTTCGCCCCCTTCGAATGGGACGACCTCGGTGAGCTTGTCGGTCGCGACGTGCTCCATCTCCAGTGCCACCTCGGCACCGAGACGATCGCCTTCGCGCGGCGCGGGGCGCGGGCCGTCGGCCTGGACTTCTCCGGGGCGTCGGTGGCCGCCGCGAACGGGATCGCCGAGAAGGCGGGGCTCGACGTCACCTATGTACAGGCCAATGTGTACGACGCCGTGCCGGCCCTGGAGGGGCGGCAGTTCGACGTGGTGTACACCGGCAAGGGTTCGCTGTGCTATCTGCCGGACCTCGACCGCTGGGCCGGGGTCGTGGCCCAACTCCTGCGGCCCGGGGGCCGGTTGTACATCGTCGAGTTCCATCCGCTGCTCAACTCCCTCGGCCCGAAACCCGGTGCGGGCGAGGGCCCTGAGCTGCTGCTGCGCCACGACTACCTGGGCGGCGACGGCGCCGTGCACCGGGACGCGACGCACACCTACACCGACGGTCCCGCCGTCGAGGGCGCCACGGACAGCTATGAGTGGATGCACGGAATAAGCGAGGTCGTCAACGCGTTGGTGGATGCGGGACTGACCATCCGGCGCCTCACGGAGAGCGACGAGCTGCCCTGGCCGCGCTGGCCGCAGATGGTGCGGACGCCGTCCGGCTGGTGGCGGCTTCCCGAGCCGCGCATCCCCTTGCTGTACGGTTTGCTCGCCACACGCTGAACCAGCGTGGTACCGTCCCCTTAGCACTTGTGTACGCCCGTCGTAGGCGCCGGTGCTGTTCCTCCTTCAGTTCGCCGGTGGGTGAACCGGCTTCACTTCATCATCTCGTGACCAGCGGCCCTGCCGTATCCGAGGTGCTGTTTCCCGCCGCACGAAGGCGCTCCGTCCGCCTTCCCGATGTCCGCGGCAACATCCCTCCCTTTCGCATGTCCCATGCCTTCCGTCCTTGAAAGGACCACCCCTCATGACCACGACACTCGAACTCCCCCCGGTCCAGCAGCAGCCCCCGTCCCGGGCCGTCACCGGCGTCCTCGACATCGACGCGAACGGGAAGGGCCATCTGCGCGCCGAGAACCTGCTTCCGTCGCCCTCCGACCTGCCCGTCTCCCCCGCCCTGATCCGCCGTTACGGCCTGCGCAAAGGGGACCTCGTCGACGGTGTACACGGCGCCCAGCGCGCACTCGGCGAAGTGACCCTCGCCAACGGCCGCACCCCCGGCAAGAACCGCCGCGGCTTCGGCGAGCTGACGCCGCTTCACCCGCGTGAGCGGATCCGTCTCGAACACCCGGCGTCCGGCCTGACCGGGCGGGTCGCCGATCTGATCGCGCCCGTGGGCAAGGGCCAGCGGGGCCTGATCGTGGCCCCGCCCAAGACCGGCAAGACCGTGCTGCTCCAGCAGATCGCGGCGGCCGTCGCCGGCAACCACCCGGAGTGCCGGCTGATGGTGGTGCTGCTCGACGAACGCCCCGAGGAAGTCACCGACATGCGGCGCTCGGTGCGCGGCGAGGTGTACGCCTCGACCTTCGACCGGGCGCCCAAGCAGCACATCGCGCTCGCCGAGCTCGTCATCGAACGGGCCAAGCGGCTCGTGGAGGCGGGCGAGGACGTCGTCATCCTGCTCGACTCCCTGACCCGGCTGTGCCGGGCGCACAACAACGCGGCCGCTTCCAGTGGCCGCACCTTGAGCGGCGGCGTAGACGCTGCCGCGCTGCACGGACCGAAGCGGTTCTTCGGCGCCGCACGCCTGGCCGAGGAGGGCGGTTCGCTCACCATCCTCGCGACCGCCCTGGTGGAGACCGGTTCCCGGGCCGACGACTTCTACTTCGAGGAGCTCAAGAGCACCGGCAACATGGAGCTGCGGCTCAGCCGGGACCTCGCCTCCCGCCGTGTCTTCCCCGCCGTCGACATCAACCCCTCCGGCACCCGCCGCGAGGAACTCCTCCTGCCCACGGCCGAGTTGGCCGCCGTACGCGGTCTGCGCCGGGCGCTGCAGACCCGGGACGGCCAGTCCCACCTGGAGACCCTCCTGGAGCGGATGCGCGAGACGCCCGACAACGCCACGTTCCTGCGGCGGATCCAGCCCACGCTGCCCGGCGAATGACACACCCGGCAAGAATCGCCCGTACGGGTGCAGGCGCACCCCGACCGGCCCGGGCAGCGCGCTGTACGGCGGGACCCTTCCTACGTTGACGGTATGAAGATCGGATTTACCACCCGGGCTCTTGTGTCCACCTGCGCGCTGTGCGCGGCTGGTCTGCTGGCGCTCGCGCCGGCCACCGCGGTCGCCCGCACCGGGCAGGACGCCGACCCGCCCGGCGGGCACCGGGCCGTGACACCGCAGCCCGCGCTGCTGTACCGGTCCGGCCCCCATGTGCGGCCCCACGCCGGGGCGCCCCGGCTCCCGCACCCCTCCGCGCTGTCGTGGCTGGTGGCCGACGCCGACTCCGGCGAGGTGCTCGCCGCGTACAACGCGCACCGCAGGCTGCCGCCCGCCAGCACCCTGAAGACGCTGTTCGCCCTCACCGTGCTGCCGACCCTGCCCGGCGGCATCCGGCACACGGTGCGCGAGGAGGAGCTCGCCGGGATCGGGCCCGGCAGCAGTCTGGTCGGGGTCGCCGAGGGGCACACGTACCGGATCGCCGATCTGTGGCGCGGCGTGTTCCTGAGCTCCGGCAACGACGCCGTGCGTGTGCTGGCCGCGCTGAACGGCGGCTGGCGGGCCACGGCCGCCCGTATGCAGGCCAAGGCCCGTGCGCTGGGTGCGCTCGACACGCGCGTGCTGTCGCCGGACGGGTATGACACACCCGGTCAGGTGTCGTCGGCGTACGACCTGGCGGTGTTCGGCCGGGCGGGGCTGCGCAACGCCGAGTTCGCGCGGTACTGCGGCACGGCAGCGGCCCGGTTCCCGGGCAGGGGCGGCGGCTGGTCGTACGAGATCCGGAACACCAACCGGCTGTTGACCGGCGCGGACGGCGTGGACCGGTATCCGGGCCTGATCGGCATCAAGAACGGCTACACCAGCCATGCGGGCAACACGCTGGTCGCCGCCGCCCGCCGGGGTGAGCGCACACTCGTCGTCACGGTGATGAACCCCCGCGCGGGCGGGTTCGCCGTCTACGAAGAGGCGGGCGAGCTGCTCGACTGGGGGTTCGGGGCGGCGGGGCGGGTCGAGCC
The DNA here is from genome assembly GCA_965653385.1 of uncultured Streptomyces sp. Classification (GTDB taxonomy): domain Bacteria; phylum Actinomycetota; class Actinomycetes; order Streptomycetales; family Streptomycetaceae; genus Streptomyces. The sequence continues at coordinate 24,346 of CBFGZZ010000097.1, forward strand.
GGTGGGGTCGCTGGACGCCTTGCGGGCCAAGCCGAGGCCCGGGCCGGCGACGTTGCCGGTGGTCGCCGCGGTGGAACCCGAGGGCAGGGTCGGCTGGCCGGAGGCCTTCGTGATCGTGGGCGCCGCCGGAATGGGTGCGGGTGCCGTGTCGCTGGTGACGCGCGGCAGGGTCGAGCCGTCGACGCCGGGCTGACCGACCGGCAGCCACAGCAGCAGGCCCAGCGTGATCCAGGTGTAGGTGTTGCTGCCGAGGAAGCCGTCGACGCCGGACGCGTCGTCGAACCACAGCCACACCACGCTGGTGCAGAGCACGGCGTACAGCGCGGCGGCGATCCGCGGGCGGTCGGCGCGGACCAGGACGGCGAAGGACGGCAGCAGCCAGACCAGATGGTGCACCCAGGTGATCGGGCTGACCAGGCAGGCGGTCAGCCCGGTCAGGGCGAACGCCGCCGTCCAGTCCCCCGCCACGGCCGCCCGGCGTGTGCGCGCCACCCAGACGCCCAGCACCAGCAGGACCACCACCGCCCAGACCGCGCGGCTGGAGACGTCCAAGCGGGCCAGGATGCCCTGCAACGACTGGTTGGAGACGTAGTCGAGGCGGCCCACGCGGGTGGTGTCCCACATCGCGTGCGTCCAGTAGAAGCGGGACGCGTCGGGCGCCACCCAGGCCGCCAGTGCCGTGGCGGCGGCGGCGACGGCAGTGGCCACGGCGGCCGCTCGCCGTCGCCGGGCCACCAGCAGCAGGCCGATGAACGCGGCCGGCGTCAGCTTGATCGCCGCCGCGAGACCGATACCCACTCCCGCCCAGCGCTCCCGGCCCGTCGACAGCAACCAGCAGTCGAGCAGCACGAGAGCCAGCAGCAGGATGTTCACCTGGCCGAAGCTGAAGGTGTCCCGCAGCGGTTCGAACAGGGCGAGCCCGCACACCGCCAGCGCACCGCCGTACCAGCCGTACCGCCGCCAGGCCGGCCCCGCCAGCACACGCAGCGCGAACGCCAGGGCCGCCAGGTTGAGCAGCAGCGCCACCGCGATCGCG